>NZ_JAMYMJ010000051.1:0-40139 GCF_040318435.1 Mesorhizobium sp. M1143
CGTCCCCCCGGCGCCCCCCCCCCCCCCGCGCCGGCCCCCCCGGGGGGGGGGGGGGGGGGGGGGCGCCCGCCCGCCCCCCCCACGCCACGGGGCTTGCCCCCCACAACCCCCCCCCCCCCCCCCCCCCCCCCCCCCCCGGGTCCGGTAGGACAGAGGGGGGTGTGACAGAACGCTGCCTTTGCTCAGTCATCGCACTTGGCAACGCACCATTCCCGCCGCAATGACCGCCTACCTCCTCAAACGCCTCGCCATCGCGATCGCAACCTTGATCCTGGCGTCGATGGTCGTCTTCGCCGTGCTCGAAGTCCTGCCCGGCGATCCGGCGCGGCTGATGCTTGGCCTCAACGCCAGCGCCGAGCAGGTCGAACTCCTGCGCAACCAGATGGGCCTCAACGCGCCGCTTCTCCTGCGCTACCTCCACTGGGTCGGCGGTCTGCTCAGCCTCGATTTCGGCCGCTCCTACACTTATTCGGTGCCGGTCATCGACCTTGTCCGCGAGCGCATGGCGGTTTCCCTGCCGCTGGCGCTGATCGCGCTGACGCTGTCCACCATCATTGCCATTCCGGTCGGGCTCTATTCCGCCAGTCGGCGCGGCCGCGCCGGTGACACGATTGCCATGGGCGCCGCGCAGCTCGGCGTCGCCGTGCCGAACTTCTGGTTCGCGCTGATGCTGATCTACCTCTTTGCCGTCTGGTTGCGGCTGGTGCCGGCCGGCGGCTTTCCCGGCTGGAGCGCCGGCGCCTGGCCGGCGCTGAAATCGCTGCTGCTGCCGGCCATCGCCCTCGCTCTGCCGCAGGCCGCGATCCTGGCGCGCGTTGCCCGCTCCGCGCTGCTCGAGGTGCTGAACGAGGATTATATCCGCACCGCCCGCGCCAAGGGCCTGCCCTATCGCGCCGTACTATGGCGGCACGCGCTGCGCAACGCGATGATCCCGGTTCTGACCATTCTGGGCCTGCAATTCGCCTTCCTGCTCGCCGGCACCATCATCATCGAGAACGTCTTTTATCTGCCTGGTCTGGGACGGCTGGTGTTCCAGGCGATCACTCAGCGCGACCTGATCGTGGTGGAAAGCATCGTCATGCTGCTGGTCGTCGCCGTCATTGCCGTTAACCTCGTCGTCGACGTCTCCTATGCCATCGTCGATCCGCGCCTTCGAGGCCGGCAATGACGCTGCACATCGACATCCCGCAGGAGACGTTGGGCAGCATTCTGGCCAAGGCCTTCCGCAACCGCTCCTTCCTCATCGGCTTCGCCATCACGGTGCTGGTGGCTGCAATAGCGGTCATCTCCTATGTCTGGACGCCCTACGACGTGACCAAACTGGTGATCTCGGACAAGACGCTGGCGCCCTCTGCGGCGCACTGGTTCGGCACCGATCATTTCGGCCGCGACATCCTGTCGATGATCATGGTCGGCGCCCGCAACTCGATTGCCGTGGCGCTGGTCGCGGTCGGCATCGGCATGGGCGTCGGCGTGCCGCTCGGCGCCTTCGCCGCGGCGCGCGGCGGGTTGGTCGACGAGGCGCTGATGCGGCTGAACGACCTCGTCTTCGCCTTCCCGGCGCTGCTGTCGGCGATCATGATCACCGCCATCTTCGGACCGGGCGCAATCAACGCCATCATCGCCATCGGCATCTTCAACATCCCGGTGTTTGCGCGCGTCGCCCGGGCCGGTGCGCTGGCGATCTGGCCGCGCGAATTCATCCTCGCCGCGCGCGCCGCCGGCAAGAGCAAGACGCAGATTACAATCGAGCACGTGCTGCCCAACATCGCCACGCTGCTTCTGGTGCAAGGCACCATCCAGTTCGCGCTCGGCATTTTGGCCGAAGCCGGCCTCTCCTATGTCGGACTCGGCGCCCAGCCGCCAATGCCGAGCTGGGGCCGCATGCTGTTCGACGCTCAGACGCGCATGGTGGTGGCGCCTTGGATGGCCATCTTCCCCGGCATGGCCATCGTCGTCACGGTGCTTGGGCTCAATCTGCTCGGCGACGGCATCGCCGACATACTCGACCCGAAATCGCGGCGGCAGCGATGAGCCTGCTGCAGATGGAGAACCTGTCGCTGGCCATCGGCGACACGCCGATCCTGAAAGGGGTCGACCTCTCCGTCGCGCCCGGCGAGGTGATGGGGCTGGTCGGCGAATCCGGCTCGGGCAAATCGATGACGGCGCTGACCATCATGCAGCTTCTGCCGCATGCTGCGCGCGCCACCGGCCGCGTGACCTTCGACGGCATCGATATTCTGGCCGCAACCGAGGACCAGATGTGCGCGCTGCGCGGCGACGACATCGGCATGGTGTTCCAGGAACCTATGACGGCGCTTAACCCGGTCAAGACGATCGGCGAGCAGGTCGCTGAAGGCATACGCTGGCACACCAGGGCAAGCCGCGCGGAAGCCGAAGACCGGGCGCGCAAAATGCTCGACCGCGTCGGCCTGCCCGAGGCCAAATTCCCGCTGTCGCGCTATCCGCACGAACTGTCGGGCGGCCAGCGCCAGCGCGTCGTCATCGCCATTGCCTGCGCATTGAAACCCAAGCTGCTCATCGCCGACGAGCCGACCACGGCGCTCGACGTGGTGCTGCAGGCGCAGATCCTCGACCTCTTGCGCGGCCTTGTCAGCGAAAACCGCATGGGCCTGCTGTTGATCTCGCACGATCTCGCGGTCGTCACCGAAATGACCGACCGCATCACCATTCTGCGCCATGGCGAGGTGATGGAAGCCGGCGACACCGCACGCACGCTGTCGGAACAGCTGCATCCCTACACGCGCCAGCTGGCGCTGGCCTCCATGCACGTGCCCGCCCGCGCCAAGGTTCACGCCGCCGGCCAGGGCAAACCGCTGCTTGAGGTCGAAGGCGTGACACGGGACTATCCGGGCCGGCGCACCTCCCTGTTCAAGTCAGCGTCTCCGATCCGCGCCGTCGACGACGTGTCCTTGTCGCTGGCGCCGGGCCAATCGGTGGCGCTGGTCGGCCGCTCCGGCTGCGGCAAGTCAACGCTTGCCCGCATGATCCTGGCGCTCGACAAATCGACATCGGGAACGATCCGCTTTCGCGGCGAGACCATCACCGGCAAAAGCGAGGCGGAGCTCAAAGCCGCGCGGCGCGACATGCAGGTGGTGTTCCAGGATCCCTACGGCTCTTTCGACCCGCGCCAGAAGGTCGAGAAACTGGTCGCCGAGCCGCTGCATGTACTGGAAAAGAAGCCGACACCGGCCGAGCGGCGCGAGATGGTGGCGCATGCGCTGCACGAGGTCGGCCTCGGCGTCAGCGACATGGACAAATATCCGCATGAGTTTTCCGGCGGCCAGCGCCAGCGCCTGTCGATCGCCCGCGCCATCATCACAAGGCCGAAGCTGGTCGTCGCCGACGAGCCGGTCTCGGCGCTCGACGTGTCGATCCGCGCCCAGATCCTCGATCTGTTCGCAGAGCTCAACCAGAAGCTCGGCATCGGCTATCTCTTCATCACTCACGATTTGACCGTCGCCCGCGCCATCACCGATGAGGTGCTGGTCATGCATGACGGCAGGATCGTCGAGCGCGGCAAGACCGGCGACGTGCTCGATCATCCGCAGTCGGAGGCGGCCAGGGCGCTGGTCGCGGCTGCGCCCGATCTGCATCGGGCGATCGCTCACCGTATGCAGGAACAGGGGTGAGTGACCGGTTCGCGCAGCGAATTCATCGTGCCAGTGGCACGATGAAAGGTCACGAACGCTGGGACGCTGCGAAGCAGCGGGGACCCGGCCGGGCGGCCGTTGCCCCTGGTCTGCCTCACTCCTCCGGCTTCACCACATCGACCGGGCTGATGTCGAGCAAATCGAGCGTGCGGCGCAACAGCCGCACTTCGCTCTCGGCCAGTTTGGAATCGGCTTTGGCGATCTCCGCCATGTGGAGCGCCAGCAACTTGCGCCGTTCGACATCGAGATCGCGGAACAGCGCCATGGCTTGCGAACCGTTGGTCTCGTAGCCGAAATCATTGAGATATTCGATGACCGCGTCGATGCTGGTTTCCGGGATGCCGAAGGCGTCCTTGCAGATGCGCCGGAAGGCGACCATTTCGCTCTCCGAAACCGAGCCGTCGGCCAGGATCATGCGAAACAGCATCAAGAGTTCCGCCGACAGCACGGGGTCGTCGGCAACCTTGCGCACGCCGGGGTCACCATCGAAGATCGAGCGTATCTGGTCGAGCAATGCCATCGCCAACAGTATCCCTTTTCCGAGTCCGCCCAGTGCATATGACCCAAAATTGCCCAGCGGTATTGGGATAATGACATGCACCACAGGAAATCCAAGCGCAACGCGCTTGGATGGACGTAGCGCGGAATCGGCCTTGCGCAAACCAGATGGCCATGAGAAGGCGCGGCATCACCTTTCCCGCCGGAATGTTCAGAAATCCCGATGCTCGACCTCGCTACCCACACCGTCATCATGCTTGCCTTGGCCGCCTTTGCAGCCGGCTTTGTCGATTCGATAGCCGGCGGCGGCGGGCTGATCACCATCCCGGCCCTGCTGCTTGCCGGATTCCCGCCGGTCGCAGCACTTGGAACCAACAAGCTGCAGGGCATTTTCGGCACCGCTTCGGCGACCATCCACTATGCCAGGAATGGCCGTGTCGATCTGCGTCGACAGCTGCCATCGGCGCTTCTGGCCCTTACCGGCAGTGCCGTCGGCGCCTTGCTGGCGGCATTCGTGCCAGGTGATCTCCTGCGGGCGCTGCTGCCGCTGCTTTTGATCGCCATCGCGATCTACTTCGCCGTGAAACCCAACATGAACGATGTCGACCGCGCCGAGCGCCTGTCGCCCTTCCTGTTCGGGCTGATCATCGCCCCTTTGGTCGGCTTCTATGACGGGCTGTTCGGGCCGGGAGCCGGCTCCTTCTATATGCTGGCCTTCGTCAGCCTTGCCGGCTTCGGCGTGCTCAAGGCTACGGCACACACCAAGCTGCTCAATTTCGCCTCCAACATCGGCGGCTTCATCGTCTTTGCCGTCGCCGGCGTCGTCTACTGGAAGATCGGGCTGATGATGGGCGTCGCCCAGTTCCTCGGCGCCCGGCTCGGCGCCAGCCTTGCCATCCGCATCGGCGCCCGGCTGATCAAGCCGCTGCTGGTGATCATCTGCCTGGCTCTGGCGGTGAAGCTGCTGGCCGACCCGGCGAACCCATTGCGCCAGCTGATTGGTGTATAAGCCTCACGCCTGATAGAGTGCCGTTGTACGAATCATGTTGGAGGGACCACACATGAATCTTAGTGCACCCACTCAGCTTGTTTTCATCATATCCCTTGTCATCGCCATCATCGGCGTGCTCGCCGCGCTTGGCGTTCTTGCGTTCATTCCTCTGGCTGCGGTGTGGATTGTCCTCATCGCATACATCGTGCTTGCCGCCGCCTGCCTGATGCGCGGCGCCTAGGCGCCCGCGACTTCTGCAATTCGAAGCGCCCGGTCAAAAGCCGGGCGCTTTTGCTTTGGATGCATGGTCCGTTAGGCTCTTCCGCGCGGAAGGATGACCATGTCCGGCGAGACGGAGCGCCACGATCAACAGCACCGCCCGGTAGCCGACCGGTTCGAGATGGTGCGGCGCGCGCCGGGCCTGCGGCTGCAGAACGCGGTCACCGACATTTGTGGCTATCGCGAAACGGCGCCCGGCCATTTTCGCAATGTCGAATACGCCTCGCTCACCGTCCCGCTGGTGATCAGTTTCGCAGAATCCTTCGCCATCGGCCTTGGTCCTTCAGCGCCGCGTCGAAGGTCGGCGAAAGCGCCCGAACTTCGACATCCACGGAGTGGAAACGAAGCGGACGCGCAGACCCGAGGATGACGAAACGGTGGATGGTCCTACCTTGCTAACCCAAAAATCGCATCGCACTCAAGATGGCGCTCCATCTCGGTGGCGATCTCGTCCAGCGCTTTTTCCACCTCCGCGCGATAGTCGATGCCGCCGCCTTTCACGCCGAGGCTTTCCAGGAATCTCGCCCGGAAAGCGTCGGCGGAAAACAGGCCGTGCAGATAGGTGCCAAAAACCTTGCCATCGGCGGAAATGGCACCGTCGTCGGTCCCGTTGATCACAGCCGACGGCCGCGCCATGTCCGGCCCGGTGGTGCGGCCGAGATGAATTTCGTAGCCCTCGAGCGCGAGGCCGAACGGCACCGAGCGGGCGCTGACATTGCGCACCGTCTTTTCCGGCTCCATCACCGTCTCGATGTCGAGCAGACCAAGACCTTCGGCCTCGGTGACGCTGCCCTCGATGCCATCGGGATCGCGCACCAGGCGGCCGAGCATCTGGAAACCGCCGCAAATGCCGACGATATGGCTGCCGCGTTTGCGGTGGGCGAGGAGATCGCGATCCCAGCCATTCTCGCGGAACTTCATGAGATCGCCGATCGTCGATTTGGAACCGGGAATGACCACCAGGCCGGCATCCTCCGGCAAGCGCTGCCCCGGCGGCACAAACACCACTTCGACCTGCGGTTCGGCCTTGAGCGGGTCGAGGTCGTCGAAATTGGCGATGCGGCCAAGCATCGGCACGGCGACCTTCAACGCCCGCTTCTCGCCCGACGTCAGGCGTTCGAGCACGACCGAATCCTCGGACGGCAATCGCGCCGCCGCCTTCAGCCACGGCACGACGCCAAAGCAGCGCCAGCCGGTGAAGCTTTCGATCGACCGGATGCCGTCGTCGAACAGCGAGACATCGCCGCGGAACTTGTTGATGAGGTAGCCGACGATCATGCGCCTGTCTTCCTCCGGTAGGATCAGATGCGTGCCGGCGACCGAAGCGATGACGCCACCGCGGTCGATGTCGCCGACCAGAATCACCGGCACGTCGGCGCGTGTGGCAAAGCCCATATTGGCGATGTCGCGGCTGCGCAGGTTGATTTCGGCCGGCGATCCGGCGCCCTCGACGATGACCAGATCGGCGCCCTCACCGACCTTCGTCCAGGACTCCAGCACGGCGTCCATCAGCCCCGCTTTCATTGTCTGGTAGTCGCGCGCTCGCGCGTCGCCGAACACCTTGCCTTGCACGATCACCTGCGAACCGATATCGCTCTGGGGTTTGAGCAGCACCGGATTCATATGCACGGTCGGCTGAACACCACACGCCAGCGCTTGCAGCCATTGCCCACGGCCAATCTCGCCGCCGCCGGGGCGGTTGTCGCCCGGAATGTCGGCGACGGCGGCATTGTTCGACATGTTCTGCGGCTTGAACGGCCTGACTTTCAGCCCGCGATTCCTGGCCGCGCGGCAGAGCCCCGCTACCAGCACCGTCTTGCCGACATCCGAACCCGTGCCTTGCAGCATGATCGCCTTGGCCATGCTCAGCCCCTGCCCTGCGCGCCGGAAACGGTCGACTTCTGCGACAGCGGCCCGCCGCGCCAGATGTAGAGCGCCAGCAACGGTTCGCTGCCGGTGCGCATGGCATGGCTGACATTGGAGGCGTGATGGATAATTTCGCCCGCCTGGCGGATGTGAAAGCCGCCCTCGCCCATGCGCCATTCGGTGCCGCCGGTCAGCGGAATGTAGATCTCCTCGGCAATGTGATGATGGTCGGGATAGGTGATGCCGGGTCCCAGGATCAGCAATCCGGCCGCGACCTCTTCATTGGCGAAATGGCCGCGCGTGCCAAACACCTCCAGCCAGCCGTATTTCTGCAAGAACGCTTCACCAAAATCGCTCGCGTTGTAGGTCTGCCCCCAGCACAGATCGTCACGACGCTCCGCCAGCAGTTGCACCAGAGGCTGCGGGTCCGGCGGCGCCAGTTCGACAATGCGGTCGAGCAGACCAAGGCAAGGCAGCGGATGCGCTTCGAGCACGCGCACCGTCATATTCCAGCCGATCCGGGTCACGGCGTCCCGCACCAGCGCGTTGTCCACGCCCCGGAGATAGGCATGGAAGCGGTCGAGCAATTCGTCGAAATATGTCGGCACGCAATGCTCCGTTGATCCCATGCACAGCGGCTGCGCGGCGAGCCGGGTTGCGCGGCGGCATCATTGGTCTAGATTGAGCGGCGCGCAAAGCCAAAAACAACAGGCCAGCAAGCCAACCCCAGCTGGGGAACCACAGGGAGCACGCCATGGACGCCGCGGTCGATGCGAGCACCAGTCAGTTCGAGCTCAACGAGGAACAGCGCGCCATCCAGGAGATGGCACAGGCCTTCGCCGCCGATCGCGTTGCGCCCAATGCGCTCGAATGGGACCGGGCAAGACACTTTCCCGCCGATGTAATCCGCGAGACCGGCCCGCTTGGCCTTGGCGGCATCTATGTCAGGGATGATGTCGGCGGCTCGGCGCTCGGCCGGCTCGACGCCGTGCTGATCTTCGAGGCACTGTCGCACGCCGATCCGGCGTTTTCCTCCTTCATCTCGATCCACAATATGGCGGCGTCGATGATCGACCGCTTCGGCGACGACGAGCAGCGCCAACGCTTCCTGCCGAAGCTGACCTCGATGGAATGGCTGGCGAGCTATTGCCTGACCGAGCCGGGCTCAGGCTCGGATGCCGCGGCTCTGAAGACGCGCGCGGTGAAGAGCGGCGACGACTATGTGCTTAACGGCGCCAAGCAGTTCATCTCCGGGGCCGGCGACAGCGACCTCTATGTCGTCATGGCGCGCACCGGCGCCGACGGGCCGAAAGGCATTTCCACCTTCGTTGTATCAAAGGATGCGCCCGGCCTGTCCTTCGGCGCCAACGAGCACAAGATGGGCTGGCACATGCAGTCGACCCGCCAGGTGATCTTCGAGGACTGCAAGGTGCCGGCCGCAAACCTGCTGTCGGGCGAAGGCGCCGGTTTCGGCATCGCAATGGCCGGGCTTGATGGCGGCCGCCTCAACATCGCTGCCTGTTCGCTCGGCGGCGCGCAATCTGCGCTCGACAAGGCGCTGTCCTATACCGCCGAGCGCAAGGCTTTCGGCTCGAAGATCAACCAGTTCCAGGCGCTGCAGTTCAGGTTGGCCGACATGGAGACCGAATTGCAGGCAGCGCGGATCTTTCTCTACGCCGCCGCCTCGAAGCTAGACCGCAAGGCGCCGGACGCCGGCAAATGGTCGGCCATGGCCAAGCGCTTCGTCACCGACATCGGCTTCAACGTCGCCAACGAGGCGCTGCAGCTGCATGGCGGCTACGGCTATCTCCATGATTGCGGCATCGAAAAACTGGTGCGCGACCTGCGCGTCCACCAGATCCTCGAAGGCACCAACGAGATCATGCGCGTGATCATCGCGCGGGCGTTGATCGGACGCTGACGGCAACAATTCAGGAGAGATTGATGACCACCATCGCCTTCATTGGTCTCGGCAATATGGGCAACCCGATGGCTGCCAATCTCGTCAAGGCGGGGCATGCGGTGCACGGCTTTGACCTGATGCCGGAAAACCTCACCGTCGCCCACGAGCATGGCGTCATTGTCATGGCGAATGCCGTGGCGGCGGTGAAAGACGCCGATGTCGTGATCACCATGCTTCCCGCCGGCAAGCACGTGCTCTCGGTCTACGAGGACATCGCATCCAAGGCCAAACCAGGCGCCCTGTTCATTGATTCCTCGACCATCGATGTCGAGTCGGCCCGCAAGGCGCATGCCGTAGCAAGGAAGCAAGGGCTGCATTCGATCGACGCCCCCGTCTCCGGCGGCACCGGCGGTGCTGCTGCGGGAACGCTAACCTTCATGGCCGGCGGCGCCAAGGATGCCTTCGCTAAGGCCGAACCGGTCCTGAAGCCGATGGCAGGCCGCATCGTCCATTGCGGCGACGACGGCGCCGGTCAGGCAGCCAAAATCTGCAACAACATGATGCTCGGCATTTCGATGATCGGCGTCGCAGAGGCCTTCGTGCTGGCCGAAAAGCTCGGCCTCTCGCATCAGGCCCTGTTCGACGTCGCCTCGACCTCGTCGGGCCAGTGCTGGTCGCTGACCACCTATTGCCCGGTGCCAGGTCCCGTGCCGGCATCGCCGGCCAACCGCGACTACAAGCCGGGCTTTGCCGCGGCACTCATGCTGAAGGACCTGAAACTGGCGCAGGAAGCCGCCCAAAGCGCCGGCGCGGTGACGCCGATGGGGGCCGAAGCGGCCCAGCTTTATGCGCTGTTCAACGCCCAGGGAAATGGCGGCGACGATTTTTCCGGCATCATAAATTTCCTTCGCGGCAGTTCTCTATAAGTTTCGAATTTGGCAGCGCTTTTCTCGATTTTTATTGCGCGGAAAAATTGCAAATTTAGATTTGCTTAAGCTCTCGATAACCCGGCGGTAACGATGTGCCTATATAACGGATGGCGAGGCGGACATATCGCATCCGCCCGGCGCTCCGGATCAGGTCTCGCGTACCGGAGCCCGTAAGTTTCGCAAGTGTATGGTTGGCGAAATGCCATGCGTATCTGGCAAAGCCGCGTTCCCATGGAGCGCGGTTTTTGCGTTTTGCAGTACTATACTGCTCGGTCCAAATTATTATTCCGATTGCAGCGTTCGGAATTGCCTCATGGTCTTCATTGACCAGCACGATCGGTGCGCTGACCCCGTCGACCCTGACGATAAGCAGGCGCACAGTCCGGGCGCCCTGTTTGCAAGGCGCCCGGCGCTCGTTCCATCTACTTCTTGCGCAAATCCGCTTGCGCCAGATCCAGCGCTTTGGCGATGCGATCGCAAGCCATGTCGATCGTCGCGCGGGTCCAGATCAGCGGCGGCGACAGGATCATCGTGTCGCCGGTGGCGCGCAGCATCAGGCCTTGCGCGATGGCGTGGTCGCGGACGGTGACGGCGGCACTGCCCGCCGGCAGGAAGCGCTCCTTGGTCGCCTTGTCCTTGACGATCTCAACCGCGCCCATCAGCCCGATCGATCGCACCTCGCCGACCAGTTCGTGGCCGGCAATGCGCTCCTGCAGCGCCTGGGCGAAGTAAGGTCCAGTGTCGTTCCTGACCCTGTCGACTAGGCCTTCTCGCTCCATGATCTCGAGATTCTTCAGCGCCACCGCGCAGGCCACCGGGTGACCCGAATAGGTATAGCCGTGGTAGAATTCGCCGCCCTTTTCGACCAGCGTCGCCGCGATACGGTCGCCGACCAGCAGCGCCGACAGCGGCTGATAGCCCGAGGTCAGTGCCTTGGCCGTGGTGATGGTGTCCGGCTCGATGCCGAAGGTCTGCGCCGCAAACCATTCGCCGGTGCGGCCATAGCCGGTGATGACCTCGTCCAGCATCAAAAGCACATCGTATTTGCGGCAGATGCGCTGCACTTCCGGCCAATAGCTCATCGGCGGTATTTTCACCCCGCCCGCTCCCATCACCGGCTCGCCGATGAAGGCGGCGACCTTGTCGGCGCCGGCCTCCAGAATGGCATCCTCGACCGCCTTGGCCGCGCGCAGGCCGAAATCATGGTCGCTTTCGCCAGGCAGCGCCAACTCATAGGCATAGGGCATCATCACATGGACGATGTTGGGAACCGCCCCGCCGAGTTGCTTGTGCATCAAATCCATGCCGCCGAGCGACGTGCCGGCGACGGTCGAGCCGTGATAGGCCGACTTGCGCGAGATGATGCGGTTCTTCTCCGGCTTGCCTTCCAGCACCCAATAGTGGCGCACGAGCCGCAGCGCCGTGTCGTTGGCCTCCGAGCCGGAGGAGCCGTAGAAAACCTGGCTGATGCCCTTGGGCGCCAGCTCGGCCAGCTTCTTCGACAGCAGCACGGGCGTCGGCGTCGAGCATTTGAAGAAGGAATTGTAGTAGGGCAATTCCTTCATCTGCGCGTAAGCGGCGTCGGCCAGCTCGTCGCGGCCATAGCCGACATTGACGCACCACAGCCCGGCCATGCCGTCGAGTATTTCGGTGCCATCGGCATCGTAGATGAACGGGCCGTTGGCGTGGGTGATGATGCGCGAGCCGGTCTCGCGCAATTCCCTGTGGTCGGTGAAGGGATGCAGATGATGCGCGGCGTCAATCTGCTGAAGCTGCTTCAGCGAATAGTTCTGGTAAGTCATGGGTTTGCTCTTTCCTCTGGAATCAAACCGGCAAGCTGCCGGGGCGACTTCGTCAGAGGACGGCGGGCGGCGAATAGCCGATGCGGGCGCACAGCCTGAGCAGTTCGGCGCGCAGCGTGCGCGGCGACGGTGTCACCGCGACCCCGAAGGCGCCGGATGTGCTCATGTAGACCATGGCGGCAGTCTATGCCGCCCGAGGCCCGGAATTCAAGCGGTGCCGCTCAATACCCTTTGCAGGAACACGTATTTCATGGCGGTTTGCGCCGCTTGCGGCCGGCGGTCGCCGCGTCCGCCATGGCCGCCTTCCGTCTCCTCGAAGAACAACGTCTTGCCGTGACCTGCTTCCTGCAGCTTCGCCGCCATCTTGCGGGCGTGGCCGGGATGGACGCGGTCGTCGGCGGTCGATGTCGTGAGCAGCACCCGGGGATAGACGGCATCGGCCGAGACATGATGGTACGGCGAATAGGCGGCGAGCCACTTGGCTTCTTCCGGTTTTGCCGGATCGCCATATTCGCCGATCCACGAGGCGCCTGGCGGCAGTTCGGTATAGCGCAGCATGTCGAGCAGCGGCACCTCGATGATGACGGCGCCGAACAGTTCGGGATGCTGCGTCAGGGAAACGCCGGTAAGCAGGCCGCCATTCGAGCCGCCCTGGATGCCGAGGGAAGCAGCCGTGGCTATGCCGCGCCTGACGACGTCCTGCGCCACCGCGGCGAAATCGTCGAAGGCAGTCTGGCGATTGCCCTTCAGCGCGGCCTGATGCCAGGCCGGCCCGAACTCGCCGCCACCGCGGATGCAGGCCTGCACATAGGCGTTGCCCTTTTCCAGCCACAGCCTGCCGCGCACGCCGGCATAGCCGGGCAGCAGCGGTATTTCGAAGCCGCCATAACCATAGAGAAGCGCCGGTACCGGACCCTTCTGGTCGCGCCGCCTGACGACGAAATACGGGATCATGGTGCCGTCCTTCGAGCGCGCCTCGAACTGTTCCGAGACCAGCGGCGCGGCGTCGAACCGCGCCGGCTGCGATTTCACGGTGGCCAGCGTCACCCCGTCATCGTCCGACCAGATGATCGAACTCGGCGTCAGGAAATCGGTGAAGGAGAAGGAGACGCTGGAACCGAAATGCTCGGCATGCGCGATGCCGACATTGCCGTTCTCGGGCAGCGCCACCGGCTTCAGCGACCAGCGGTCGCCGCTGCGCTCGGCGACAACGACCTTGCCGCGCACATTGTCCATCAGATTGATGAACAGCCGGTCCTGAGTGCGGGCAATGCCGGCGACCGAAACACGGTGCGCTGGCGCGAGCATGGTTTCAACAGGGTCCAGGTCGCCGGTGTCGATCCAGTGTTCGAAATCGAAGGAATAGAGGCCGTCCGGCAAGCACTCAGTGCCGCCCGGCGCCGTCCATGGGCTGCGCACCCCGAACACGAACCGGCCCTTGAACAGCGCGGTGTCGGTGACATCGTCCGGCAGCGGGATGCGCCGGTTTTCGCCCGACGGCAGGCGCAGAAAACTGTGCGAGGAGAAGAAGGCGATCGTGCGGGCCAGAAACAAATACTGCCTGTCGCCATCATGGTCGACCCCCGCGCCGGCCGCGAGATCCTGCTTCTCGGCCTCGAAGATCGGCGTCGCCTCCTCCAACCGGGTGCCGCGCTTCCACAGTTTGACGACGCGCGGATAACCGGACTGGGTCTTGTCGTCTTCATTGAAGGCAGCCGAGACAATGACCGTGTCCTTGTCCAGCCAGGAAAAGCCGGATTTCGAGGCGGGAGCGCGGAAGCCGCCCTCGATGAATGATTTGGTCTCGATGTCGAATTCGCGCATCTCGCTGGCATCGCCGCCATCCGGCGACATCGCCACCAGGCAAAGGTTGAAATCGGGGTAAAGGCGGCTGGCGCCGCTGAACACCCACTTCACCCCCTCCTTGGCCGACAGCACGTCGAAGTCGATGATCGTCTCCCACACAGGCTTCTCGGTCTTGTAGGAAGCGACCGTCGTGCGGCGCCAGAGGCCGAGCACATTGGTCTTGTCCTGCCAGAAATTATAGACTTGGCCGTTGAGCGCGGCACCGACCGCAATGTTGTCCTCGGCCGTCATCAGGTCGAGCGCCGTCTCGAAGGCCGCCTGGTAGGACGGATCGCCCTGTAGTTCGGCCACGGTGATCTCGTTCTGGCGATGCACCCAGTCGAGCGATTCCTTGCTGGTCCGGTCCTCCAGCCAGAGGAACTTGTCCTCCACGGTGGCATCCGTCTGGCGTTTTGTCGTCGATTGGGTCACGCATGGTCTCCAGGCTAGTGGCGGGCAGCCCTGCCTACATCGCGTTGCAAGCGGTTCTATTCAAGATGGTACGTCAGGTCATCGGGGGAATGCGGCCTCAAACCATCCGCCGGCGCAGGACCGTGGCCACAGCCAGTGCCAGACAAATCGTGCCCAGCGTGATCGGCAGGCCGGAGGCGCCGATCACATCCATGACGCCACCCGCCAGCGGCGGCCCCACGAGGCCGCCGACGCCCCACATCAGGGAGAAGGCGGCATTGCCGGCGACCAGCGCCGAGCCGGTAAAGCGCTCGCCGAGCTCGATGATCGACATGGTGTAGATGCCATAGGAGACCGCGCCCCAGATAAAGACGCAAGGCCAGATCAGCGGCGTCTCGATGAGCAGCGGCAACAGGGCGCAGCCCAGCACCGTCACCACGACGCAGATGAATCGCACCAGCCGCGCCGTCAGCCGTTCCGCCAGAAAGCCGAGCGGCACCTGCATGGCGATGTTGCCTGCGATCATCACCGACAGCAGCGCCGACATGCGCGCTTCCGCGATGCCATAGTGCGTGCCGTAGACCGGCAGCAGCGCCAGCACGCCCTGTTCGAAACCGGCGGCAACGACCACCGCCGACAGCATTAGCCATGCCAGGGGCATGAAGCCCATGACCGAAACCCTGTGCCCGGCTTCGTCAACCTTCGGCAGTCGCGGCAGCACCGCCGCCAGGCAGGCGCCGCAAAAGATGAAGGCGGCGATCCCCACCAGGAATGGCGGCCATCCCACGGTGCCGACAGCGAGCAGGCAGAGCGGCCCGGCAGCGAAGCCGGCCGAGATGATGGTTGAATAGACACCCATGACGCGACCGCGGCGCGATGGCGGCGCCAGTGCAATGACCCAGATTTCGCTCAAGACATAGAGCGGATTGGTCACCACCCCGATCAGGAAGCGCAGCGGAAACCACAGATAGACATTCTGCGTCCACCCGATCAGCGCCAGAACGATCGCCGAAAGCGCCGCGCAGGTAAGCGCGGTGCGCCCTGCCCCGAACCGGCGCGCCAGTGCCGGGATCAGCGGCGACGAGACAATGAAGCCGATCGGCGTCATTGCCGCCGAGAGCCCGATGATGGCCGGCGAAACGCCCTGGCGTTGCAGGATGAAGCTCAGCAGCGGATAGGACAGGCCTTGCGCGATGGCGAACACCGAGACGGTCGCGATCACGCCGCTGATCGCCGCCCACTGCATCTTCTCGTTGTCAGCTTCCGCCAGGTTCACCATTGGCACCTAAACCAGGTTCAGGACTAGCTTTTCTGTCCGACGCGGGTAAGCCCCGCCCCGGGGAAAACCGTTTGCTCCAGACAAGGCCTGTCAGGAGTTTTTGGCCTGTCAGGAGTTTTGGGCGTCAGGAGTTTTGGGCCGTCAGGAGTTTTGGCGCTTGAACGATCGGTAGAGCGCGAAGCTCACCAGCAGCGCGTCGAGTCCGGCGATCACCACCGGCAGGCCGAGCGGACCGATGACCTGCATCAGCGCACCGGCGCCGGGCGGGCCGACAATGCCGCCGGCGCCCCACATCAAGGCAAAGGCGGCGTTACCGGCGACCAGCACGGTTCCCCTGAAGCGGCTGCCGAGCTCCACCAGCGCCATGGTGTAGACGCCGTAGCCTACAGCGCCCATGACGAGAAGGACGAGCCAGATCGCCGGCGTCGTGATCAGCAACGGCAGCAAAACCGCGCAGGCCGTTGTCGCCAACGCACAGAAGATGATCATCGCCCGCCCGCCGAAACGCTCGGCCAGCAGGCCGAGCGGGATTTGCAGGAAGATGTTTCCCAGCGACAGTGCCATCACCAGGGCCGCCAGCGTCCTTTCGGGCAAGCCATAGGCAGCACCGAAGACCGGCATCAAAGCGTAGGTGCCCTGCTGGACCGCCGCCGAAACCAGCACGGCAAACAACAGCGCCGGCGCCAGCCTGGCGAAACCGAAAAAGCCGCCGGGCAATTGGCCGTCATCCTCGAAGCCGGCGAGGCTTGACGAAACAGCACGAAGGATCGCGGCGCACAGGATGAAGCCGGCCATGCCGATCAGGAAAGGAACCCAGCCCGATATCCCTACCGCGTCAGGACCAAAGGCCCCGCAGCATAGCCAGCGCCCAGCACGGTGTTGAATGCCCCCATCACCCTGCCGCGGCGCGACGGCGGCGCCAGCGACAGCGCCCATACTTCGCCCAGGATATAGAGCGGGTTGATGACGATACCGATGATGAAGCGGATGACGAACCAGCCCACCCAGTCCTGCAGGTAGCCGATGCCGAGGAAGCACAGCGCCCCAATCAATGAGCAACCCACAGCCAGGTTGCGCGCGCCGACCAGCCGAACGGCTGCCGGCACGAACGACGCCGAAAGGATCAGACCAAGCGGCATCATCGCTGCCGACAAGCCGATCAGCGCCGGCGACATGCCTTGCTTCTGCATCAGCAGCGTAAACAGCGGCGAGCTCAGCCCTTGCGCCGCACCGAACATCGCGAGGGCGGCAGTTACGCCGGCAAGCGCCGCCCATTGCGTCCCCCGCTTCGCCATCGCTCGAACCGGTCGCAGCCATGATGCCTTCCACATGAACTGCCGGTCCATCCAGCGGCAAACCACTGAGCTAGCGGTTCGATTTAGGGAAAGGAAGGGCCGCGCCTGAAATCCCGTTGCGCCAAGAGCCGCAGTGGGCGCGTCCTGTCCGCCAATCTCCGGCAAGGTTGTCAGCTATCGGACTGCCGTTCGGGCATGTCGCTTCCCTCGTCCTAGTGGTCGCCGCCTCCGCAATGGCCGGACAGCCGCCGGTCCATTATGCCGCCCGCTACCAGCATCGTACGAGGACCATCATGACCGCCGCCCTGCACCCAGCCGAACCGCCTTTGGCAACCGACCGCGCCCGTCGCGGTGGCCGTGCGGGCAAGCGCGCCGGCGGCTCGGCCGCCTTCGAACAGCCGGCTTTTCGGCAACTGAGAAATCCGCTGACGCCGACCAAGCTGGTCTCTGACGACGAGCTGGAATCGATCCACCTCGCCTCGCTGCGCGTCTTGAGGGAAATAGGCGTCGACGTGCTGCATGACGAAGCGCGCCGCATCATGAAGGAAAATGGCGCTGATGTCCGCGAGGGCATTGAGCGCGTGCGCTTCGACAGCGACATGATCCTCGATCTCATCTCCAAATGCCCGTCGGAATTCACGCTCCATGCCCGCAACCCGGCGCACAATGTGCGCTTCGGCGGCAACAATGTGATCCTGTCGATGATGGCGTCGGCACCGAACTGCTCCGACCTCGATCGCGGCCGCCGTCCGGGCAACCAGCAGGACTACCGCAACTTCCTGCGTCTGGCGCAGATGCACAACATCCTGAACTGCACCGGCGGTTATCCGGTCGAGCCGACCGACATCCATCCTTCCGTGCGCCACCTCGAATGCATCCGCGACCTCGCCACGCTGACCGACAAGGTGTTCCACATCTATTCGCTCGGCAAGGAGCGCAATGTCGACGGCATCGAGATCGCCAGGATCGCCCGCGGCATCAGCCATGAGCAGATGCTCGAAGAGCCGTCCGTCTTCACCATCATCAACACCAATTCGCCGCTGAAACTGGATGTGCCGATGATGGAAGGCATCATCCAGATGTCGAGCAAGGGTCAGGTCGTCGTCATCACGCCCTTCACCCTGTCCGGCGCGATGGCGCCGGTGACCATCGCCGGTGCGCTGGTGCAGCAAAATGCCGAGGCGCTGTCCGGCATCGCCTTTGCCCAGATGGTGAGAAAGGGCGCGCCGGTTGGCTATGGCGGCTTCACCTCGAATGTCGACATGAAGTCAGGCTCGCCGGCCTTCGGCACGCCTGAATATATGAAGGCGCAGCTTGTCGGCGGCCAGCTTGCCCGCCGTTACAAGATCCCCTACCGCACCTCCAATACCTGCGCCGCCAACACGGTCGACGCGCAGGCAGCCTATGAAAGCGTGTTCTCGCTGTGGGGCGCCATCCAGGGCGGCGGCAATCTGATGATGCACGGCGCCGGCTGGCTCGAAGGTGGCCTGCGCTGTTCCTACGAGAAGACCATCCTGGACATCGACCTGTTGCAGATGGTGGCCGAGTTCCTCACCCCGCTCGACCTGTCCGACGAAGCGCTCGGCTTCGACGCCATCCAGTCGGTCGGCCCCGGCGGCCATTTCTTCGGCACCCAGCACACGCAGGACCGCTACAAGACAGCCTTCTACTCGCCCATCCTCTCCGACTGGCGCAATTTCGAGACCTGGGCCGAAGCCGGATCGCCGACCGCGCTGGAAAAGGCCAACAAGGTCTGGAAGGAGCGGCTGGCATCCTACGAGGAACCTTATATGGACCCGGCGATCCGCGAAGAGCTCAACGACTTCGTCGAAAAGCGCACGGCCGAAGGCGGCGCGCCGACCGATTTTTGATCGGCAAGCAACTGGCGGCATCCTGCCAACCGACACACCTGATTCAATTTACGCAAAAACGGACCTATCTCTCATGAAATCTCATGTAAAAGCGGTTGTCATTGGCGGCGGCGTCGTTGGCTGCTCGGTGCTCTATCACCTGGCCAAGGCCGGCTGGACCGACATCATGCTGATCGAGCGTTCCGAGCTCACCTCCGGCTCGTCCTGGCACGCAGCCGGCGGCTTCCACACGCTGAACGGCGATCCCAACGTCGCCAAGCTGCAGGCCTATACGGTGCAGCTCTACAAGGAGATCGAGGAAATCTCCGGCCAGTCCTGCTCGCTGCATCTGACCGGCGGCGTGATGATGGCCGATACGCCCGAGCGCATGGATTTTCTGCGCCTGGCCCACGCCAAGGGCCGCTATCTCGGCATGGACACCGAACTGATCACGCCCTCCGAAGCCAAGGCGATGTTCCCGCTGATGGACGAGACCAATTTCGTCGGCGCCATGTGGGATCCGGTCGAAGGCCATCTCGATCCCTCCGGCACGACGATCGCCTACTCCAAGGCGGCCAAGAAGCTAGGCGCCGAGATCGTGCTGCGCAACCGCGTCGTCGAACTGACGCAGGAAGTTGACGGCACCTGGAACGTCGTCACCGAACAGGGCACCGTCCACGCCGAGCATGTCGTCAACTGCGGCGGCCTGTGGGCGCGCGAGATCGGCCGCATGGTCGGCGTCGAACTGCCGGTGCTGGCCATGGAGCACATGTACCTGCTCACCGAGCCGATGCCCGAGGTCGAGGAATTCAACAAATCGACCGGCCGCGAGATGATCGGCGTGCTCGACTTCAAGGGCGAGATCTACACCCGCCAAGAGCGCAACGTCATCCTGCTCGGCACCTATGAAAAAGCCTGCAAACCCTGGTCGCCGGTCAATACGCCGTGGGATTTCGGCCATGAACTGCTGCCGCCCGACCTCGACCGCATCGCGCCGTCGCTGGAGATCGGCTTCAAGCATTTCCCCGGCATCGAGAAAGCCGGCATCAAGCAGATCATCAACGGCCCCTTCACCTTCGCGCTCGACGGAAATCCGCTGGTCGGGCCGGTGCAGGGCCTGACCAATTTCTGGTGCGCCTGCGCCGTCATGGCCGGCTTCAGCCAGGGCGGCGGCGTCGGCCTCGCGCTGTCCAACTGGATGGTGCATGGCGATCCCGGCTTCGACGTCTGGGGCATGGATGTCGCCCGCTTCGGCGAGTGGGCCGGCCTGCGCTACACCAACGCAAAGGTGCGCGAAAACTATTCGCGCCGCTTCTCCATCCGCTTCCCCAATGAAGAGCTGCCGGCTGCGCGCCCTGCACAAACCACCCCGCTCTATGACACGATGCTCGCCAACAACGCCGTAATGGGCGATAGCTGGGGCCTGGAGACCCCGCTGTGGTTCGCGCCGAAGGGCAAGGAGCCGAAGGACGTCGTCTCCTTCCACCGCTCAAACGATTTCGGTCCTATCGGCGAGGAAGTGCGCGCCACGCGCGAACGCGTCGGCGTCACCGAAATCGCCAACTTCGCCAAATACGAAGTGTCGGGACCTGCGGCTGAGGATTTCCTCAACCGGCTGATGACCAACCGCATGCCGAAGATCGGCCGCATCGTGCTGACGCCGATGATCAACGAGTTCGGCAAGCTGATCGGCGACTTCACCATCGCCAAGGCAGGCGAAGACAGATTTATGATCTGGGGTTCGTCCGCCGCGCAGAAGTACCACATGCGCTGGTTCGAAAAGCACCTGCCGAAGGATGGTTCGGTGCGCATCCACCGCTTCGATCAGACGCTCGTCGGCCTGTCGATCGCCGGGCCGAAATCGCGCGATCTCTTGCAGAAGCTGGTCGATGTCGACATCTCGACCAAGGCGTTTCGCTTCATGGATTTCCGCGAAATGGCGGTCGGGGGCGCGCCCTGCATGGTCAACCGCATCACCTATACCGGTGATCTCGGCTATGAAATCTGGATGGCGCCGGCCTATGAGCGTCTGGTCTACAAGGCCATCAAGGACGCCGGCGAGGAGTTCGGCCTCGTCGATTTCGGCATGCGCGCTTTGCTCTCCATGCGCCTGGAGAAGAACTTCCCGACCTGGTACCGCGAGCTGCGGCCGATCTACGGCCCGTTCGAAGGCGGGATGGACCGCTTCATCAAGCTGGAGAAGAACGACTTCATCGGCCGCGAGGCCGCCGCCAAGGAACAGGCGGAAGGACCGAAACTGCGCCGTGTCTCCTTCATCATCGATGCGGCCGACGCCGATGTCATGGGCGACGAGCCGATCTGGGCCAAGGTCGGCAAGGACTATGGCACGGTGGAAAAGCCGCATGGCTATGGCGCGCCGCGCTTCGACATGGCGGGCAAGGAAGTGCGTGGCTCGAAGGCTGCCGAAGGCGCTTCCGCCGTGCGCGGCATCGTCGACGGCGACTGGCGCGTGGTCGGCTGGGTCACCTCGGGCGGTTACGCGCACTATGTGCAGAAATCGATGGCGCAGGGCTATGTGCCGGCGGCACTCGCCGAGGACGAAAGTGCCGGACTGTTCGAGATCGAGATCCTCGGCCACCGGCGTCCGGCGCGTATCAATGTCGAGGCGCCCTTCGACCCCAGCGGCGAGAAGATGCGGACCTGAAAAGGCGACAGGGAGCGTGAGATCGTGTAAGGGGCCTTCGGCAGTTGGCCGCAGGCATTTCCCTCGATGAGAAGACGATCCCCTTGCAGTATCTAGAGAAATGGACGGACTGGCTCGGCGAAGGCAAGGTCGGTCCCTTCAACGCCGCACTGGTCTGCGTCGCGGTTTATTGCGTCGTCCAGATCGTGGTGATGGCGCTGCTGTCCCATGTCGTGGGAACCGGTGTCGGCGTCGACGATTCCGAACAGCTGATGTACATGCGCTACCTCTGGGCTGGCTATGGCGGCTCGCAGCCGCCGCTCTACACCTGGCTCGCCCGCCTCGTCGCCGCCGTGGTCGGAACGAACATCCTCGCGCTCAAGATCGTGAAGTACCTACTGATCGGAGCGGCGCTGGCGTCGGTTTTCATCGCTGTCCGCCGCCTGGGCTATTCCAGCCGCGCTGGCGCCGCCGCATTGTTCGGCCTGCTGTTGTTTCCGCAGATGGTGTGGGAGATGCAGCACGCCCTCACCCACTCGATCGCCGCTTTCTGTTTTTCAGTGGTGCTGTTTCTTGCGCTCGTCGAACTGGTGCAGCGGCGTTCCCTGGCCACCTATGTGCTGTTTGGCGTGGCGATGGCCGCCGCCATCCTGTCGAAATACAACAACGCGATCTTTCTCGGCGCGCTGATCCTGTCCACCCTGTCGCTGCGCGAAACGCGCGGCGTCATCCTCAACCGCCGGTTTTCGATCAGCCTTGTCGTGGCGGTGCTGCTTTGCCTGCCGACGCTCTACTGGAACCTGACCTACACCGACCAGCTGCTGTCGCACAGCGGCGGCTTCGGCATGGGCAGAGGAGAAAGCGCCATACAAACCGCATTCTACGGAATGCGCGGACTGGGCAAGGCTATCCTGTATTTCGCCGTGTTGCCGGCCGGCATATTCGTCGCGGCTTTGCTCATCGCATGGAAAAAGCCGGCGCCGGCTCTGCAACCGGCGCCATGGACCGAGAAACTGGTGTGGCGCACCATCGCTTTTGCCCTGGCGATGACCATCGTGCTCGTCCTGGCGAGCGGGACGACGCAATTTCGCGATCGCTGGATGCTTCCCATTCTTGTGTTGCTGCCGGTCGCGCTGGCCTTGCGGATGGATGCCAGAGGCGACAAGCGAAGGAAGGTGCAGGACGTCGTCGTCTTTGTCGGCGCAACGCTTGCCATCCTCGTGCTGCCGGTGACCTGGTACACGCACCTCAATGGCGGCGACAGCCGCGGCAGCATCGTGCGTGTCGACTACCAGTCGCTCTATGGCCAGCTGACGGCAAACGGTCCGGTTCGCACGGCGATATCGAGCTGGCACTGGGTGGGAAATCTGCGTCTTGTCGATCCCGATCTGGTCGTGCTCGACGACGAGATGCCGGACTTCGGCCATTTGCTGATCGAGCCGGCGGTGCTCGTGATGGCCAATGACAAGGAACCTCCCGAGGGCATCCTGCGGGCCTTGAGCGAGGCCGGCTATGTCGCTGACGGCTCGCCGCAGCAGTTGGTCGTTCCGATGCTGTTCGACAGCGAGCCGCCCACCCGCACGCTGACGGTCACGCGGCTGAAGAAAGCGGCCGCGGGCGCAGCGCCACAGTAAGTCGGCAGGGAGGCGTCGGGTGGAGAAACAAGGGTTCGGTCGTCATCGCAAGATCATGCCGTTCGAGCCCGGCTCCGTCGAAGCCTTGCGCGAAACATCGCGCCAGAAGGCGGCGTCGCTGAACCAGCATGTGCTGGGCTATGGCGCGCTGGCTGAAGCCGAATGGCAAGCGGCAGGCATCGCCGCGCCCGATCTTGCCGCGATGCGCAAATACCGGCTCGAGCGCCTCCGCGCCGAACTGAGGCGCCGAAACTACGCCGGCGCGCTGCTCTACGACCCCGTCAACATCCGCTACGCCACCGATTCGACCAACATGCAGCTGTGGGTCGCGCACAATCCGACCCGCCACTGCTTCGTCGCCACTGAGGGACCCGTGGTGCTGTTCGACTATTTCTCCTGCGAGCATCTGTCCGATCATTCCGGCGTCGTCGACGAGGTGCGGCCGGCAGTGTCGTGGATGTATCTCTATGGCGGCGAGCTGACCGAGCACAAAGTCCGCCGCTGGGCGGCCGGCATCGCCGATCTGGTCAAGGAGCATGGCGGCGGCAACAGCCGCATTGCGGTCGACCACATCAACCCGGAAGGCGTCGAGGAACTCGCCCGGCTCGGCATTTCGATCGGCAATGGCGAAGCGGTGATGGAAAATGCGCGGCTGATCAAATCGCCGGACGAGATCCTCGCCATGCGCCGCGCAATCGTCGCTTGCGAAGCGGCGATGGGTGAAATGGAGAAGGCGCTGACGCCGGGCATTTCCGAAAACGAATTGTGGGCCGAACTCCACCGCGGCAACATTGCGCGCGGCGGCGAATGGATCGAAACCCGGCTGCTTGCCTCGGGGCCGCGCACCAATCCGTGGTTCCAGGAATGCTCGTCGCGGGTGATCGAGGAAGGCGACCTCGTCGCCTTCGACACCGACCTGATCGGTCCCTTCGGCTTCTGCGCCGATCTCTCCCGCACCTGGCTTTGCGGTGACGCCAGGCCGTCGAACGAGCAGCGCGACCTGTTCCGCATCGCCGCCGACCAGATCGCCCAGAACACGCAATTGATGCAGCCCGGCATATCCTTTCGCGACCTGGTCGAACGCTCCGTGGTGCCGCCGGGAGATTGCTTCCCGACACGCTACGGCGTGCTCTATCACGGCGTCGGCCTGGCCGACGAGTACCCGACCCTGCCGCATGCAAGCGACTGGACGCCGGACACGCCCGACGGCGCGCTGGAGCCGGGAATGGTGCTGTGCGTGGAAAGCTATATCGGCCGTCTCGGCGGCCATGAGGGCGTCAAGATCGAGGAACAGATCCTGATCACCGCGACCGGTAACGAGCAGCTTTCAACCTACAAGCTGGATGCGAGGTTGCTCGGCTGATCCGGCAAGCGCCTCGCGCAGAGCCTTGAGCGTCTTTTCCGGCGTCGTCCTGGCGGTGATGTAGGGCAGGCCTTTGCGCCTTGCCGTCCAGCCGACGACCTTCACGGCGTTTGCCGCAGGTTCGAAACGCTGCGCCAGCGCCCAGCTCTCACAGTCGATGGCAGCTATATCCGCCTTGCCCTCGGCGACCGCGACGATCGAGCCGCGATGGCCACCGCTTTCGCTGCGCGAGGAAAAGATATCCAGGCTTTCGCCGGCGGCCTGCAGATCGCGCGCCAGTGCAATGATGCCCGACATCGAATCGAGGCTGTTGTAGGTAAAACTCTTGCCGCGCATCAGATCGAGCGGCAGCGAGGCTTTGCCATCCGCGGGCGAGCGAACCTCCGGTCCCTCGCCCGTCCGCATCACCAGCGCGCTCGAATAGAGTTCGCCTTCGCCGCCCTCGTAAGCGTCGTAGCTCGGCTGGCCGACCACCTGCACATGCTTGCTCAGGCCGAGTTCCATCGGCCCCCAGCAGGTCTGCGCGAACAGCAGCGCCGGATGCAGCCAAAGCTGGTGATGGTCGAGTTCGTCCGGCGGCAGTATCGCCGGATCGGGCGCGATCAGTCTGCCCTCGGCGTCGTGGATACCGCCCGGCACCGGCGGCAGGTCGCCATTGCGGCGCACGATTGTCTGCGGCCCATCGACGCCCTTGTGCCGAAAAGCATCGCGCAACGCTGCCCATTGCGCGTCGACCTCGCCGCGCACTTCGGGCCAGTCATACATCGGCAATGCCGCAACCAAATCACTCATGCCGACACTCAATCATCATGGCTCGGGAAAGGATCGCAAAAACGCGGCGTCCAATCAGAATTGGCCGACACGGGTTCGGGAAGTCCGGGGATTATTCCTTCGGCGGCTCGGCCGGAACCGGCGCGCTGCCAAGCCCGCTGATGCTGCGCGCCCTGATGCGCGGCTTGAACGCCCTGCCCGGCTCGGCCTGGCGGCGCAGCACCGGGTGCACGATCGGCTCCTTGGCCTTGAATGCGTAGGCTTTGATCAGTGCGAAATAGTTCGGATAGGCGTAGCCATTGTTCATCCGCAGCCACTCGTCGCGGCGGTCGGCAAACAGTTTTGGAAGCCTGTACCAGGCAACGGTCGGGGTCTTGTGGTGAACGAAGTGCAGATTGTTGTTGAGGAACAGGAACGACAGCGGCGAGCGCTCGATGATCACCGTGCGTCCTTCAGGGTGCTCGGACCACTGATGTTCGGCGAAAGTCCGGACCGCGATCAGCGACTGGCCGAGCCAGACCGGCACCAGAATGTAGAGCCATACGGGAATGCCGAAGCCGAACTGCACGATCGGCACCACGATGGCGAGGCCGATCGCATGCAGCAGCCATGCCTTGCCGATCACCTTGTCGCCGGCAATCACATGCCTGGCGTCGTCGACGAAGAAACCGATGCAGGACAGCCAAGGGCCGAGAAAGAAACGGCCGGCCATGGTGTTGTTGATCTTGAGCAGGAATTTCATCGTCGGCGGCAGATCGTCATGCATCCACAACGCCTGGTAATAGCTCTCGGGATCGTCGAGCGGATCGGTCAGGCGCTCGTCGGCGTGGTGGCGCAAATGGAGCGTCTTGAAGCGACGGAACGGCCAGACCAGGCCGATCGGCAGGAAGACGAAGGCTTCGTTGATGAGCGCGCTGCGCGTCGGATGGCCATGCAGCACTTCGTGCATGATCGACGACTGCAAGGCCAGGATGAAGCCGAGGAGAAGAAGTGCCGGGGTCGGATAAGAGGGCCAGAGCAGGAGCCCGGCAGCGAGCCACATTCCGTAACAGAAGAAAGCGAGGACCACGGTCGGCCACTCGATGGCCGCTGCGTCGCGTCGCTTGATGCGCTTGCCTCTCATGCTATCGACCACTGTCCCTCAGTCGCCGGAATTGTTCCTGACAGCATAGTGTCAGGAGAAGCGATTCCGCTCAACGAGACAAAGTGTACAAAATGTTGCGATTGCGCATTTTTGACCGCAGATGTTATGCATTATAAACAACCCTACGGATTCATTTACGCTGGAAGTGCTGATTCGACGGCTCGGGCGCAAATTTTTCCTAAGAGAGTGCGGAGAATGAACAGTGGACAAACGGGACCTTTCGGCAATCTTCCGGGAGCGCCTGAAGCTGCTCCTGACACGCTCCGATCTCAACCAGTCGGCTTTCGCGTCAGCAGTCGGCATCGACCGGTCGGCGCTGTCGCAACTGATGTCCGGCGCCTCGACGCGCCTGCCACGTGCCGAAACGCTGCTCAACATCGCCGCCGAATTCAAGATCTCGCTGGACTGGCTGCTCGGCCTCTCCCAGGATGAAGGCGTCACCGGCGAAATCCGCGAAAGCCTGGAGATCGAAGAGGCGCCCGACGGCTTCGACCGCACGCTGCTCGCCAAATGGTTCGCCGAGGCCGCAGGCACCAAGATCCGCTATGTGCCGGCCGGCATTCCCGATCTCCTGCGCACACGCCAGCTGGTCGACTACGAAGCCAACATCACCAACCGCAGCCGTCTGGCGCAGGCCAGCGAGACGCAGTACCGCATCGAGTACAACCGGCGCCCTGAGACCGACATGGAGGTCTGCATGCCGCGCCATACGCTTGAGATCTTTGCCCGCGGCCTGGGCGTCTGGGACCGCTTTCCCGAGGCTGACCGCCGGCAGCAGCTTGCCCATATGGCGACGCTGCTTGACGATCTCTACCCCACCTTCCGCCTGTTCCTCTATGACGGCCGCATGCGCTATTCGATCCCGCTGACCATCTTCGGCCCTTATCGCGCCGCCATCTATGTCGGCGACATGTATGTCGTGCTGAATGCCACCCAGCCGGTCC
The DNA here is from genome assembly GCF_040318435.1 of Mesorhizobium sp. M1143. NCBI lineage: Bacteria > Pseudomonadati > Pseudomonadota > Alphaproteobacteria > Hyphomicrobiales > Phyllobacteriaceae > Mesorhizobium > Mesorhizobium sp. M1143. Next base: position 27,123 of record NZ_JAMYMJ010000051.1, read on the forward strand.
AAGCGCTGACCCAGCATTTCGACAATCTGATCCGGGCCGCCGACATCAACCCGCATGAGGCCGCCGCCTACGCGCGCAATCTGGCCGGCGCGTCATTTCCATCGGGTTCTGCCTGATCCCCAACGCCCCGGAAAGGTGCGCCGCGCGGCATTGCAGGTTGCAAACACATTGACTGGACATAAAGACTTCTTTATATCCTTATTCCATTCAAATATCTGAAAGTCGATCCGATGACCGCGAACAATCCCATCGATGCTCTGCTGGCCGAAAAGGGCGTGCTGCTCGCCGATGGCGCCACCGGCACCAATCTGTTCGCCATGGGTCTGGAGGCCGGCGAAGCGCCGGAGTTGCTGAACGAGACAGCGCCCGACACCATCACCAGCCTGCACCAGAATTTCGTCGACGCCGGCGCCGATATCATTCTCACCAACTCGTTCGGCGGCACGCGCCACCGGCTGAAGCTGCACCATGCGCAGGACCGCGTGCATGCGCTGAACAAGCGCGCCGCCGAGATTGCCCGCGCGGTCGCCGACAAGGCCGGCAGGAAAGTCATCGTCGCCGGCTCGGTCGGCCCGACCGGCGAGTTGCTGGTGCCGCTCGGCGCCATGACCTATGACGAAGCAGTCGAGGCTTTTGCCGAGCAGATCGAGGGTCTCAAGGAAGGCGGCGCCGAAGTCGCCTGGATCGAGACCATGTCTGCGCCGGACGAAATCCGCGCCGCGGCGGAGGCCGCCATCCGCGTCGGCCTGCCCTACACCTATACCGGTTCATTCGACACTGCCGGCCGCACCATGATGGGCCTGCTGCCCAGGGATATCCACGGCGTCGTCGACGGACTTTCAGAGACACCGCTCGGTGTCGGCGCCAATTGCGGCGTCGGCGCCTCCGACATCCTGGCCTCGCTGCTCGACATGACCGAGGCGAGGCCGGAAGCGACGGTGATCGTCAAGGGCAATTGCGGCATTCCCGAATTTCGTGGCACCGAAATCCATTATTCCGGCACGCCGGAGCTGATGGCCGACTATGTCCGGCTGGCTGTCGATGGCGGCGCGAAGATCATCGGCGGCTGCTGCGGCACCTCGTTCCAGCACCTTGCTGCCATGCGCAAGGCGCTTGACGCGCACACCAAATCCGAACGCCCGACCGTCGCGGCGATCGTCGAGCGCATCGGTCCGATGCGCAACAAGGTAGCGACGGAAAACACCGCCGAGACCAGCGAAGCCCGCCGCGAACGCCGCCGCAGCCGCGCCTGATATCGAACTTATTCGCTGTTTTCAGCGTAACGCGATAGCGCCGTCTTGAAATCCAGGGCGGTGCCGTTGGCGTTGCCACTCATCGTCACCAGGTCACCCGACGACTGCGGATTGCCGATCTGCTCCAGCATGACGCGAAAGCGGTCATTGGTCAGCGCCGACTTTGCGGTATTCCGGGCTGCGTCAACGTCATCCATGATGCGCCTGGATTCTGGCGACAGCGTTCCCGACGCCTGCGTGTGTCTCACCGCCGGCGTCGTGTTTCCAATGTTCATGATCTGCAATTCCCGGCTCCCCAAGCCCAGTCCCGACCCCATGCAATAATAGCAGGGCATTGCGATGACGTTCCGGAAAAGCCGCGCAATTTAACGATCAGGCGGATCATCGGTGCGCTTCGGATCAATCGATCCGAAAAAAGGCCGGCAGGGTTTTCCCCGCCGGCCTGCCTCACCCGCCCGTAGCCGGTTCCCCGTATCAGAACGACCCCCGTCTGAAAGGAACCGACTGTATTGCCACTACCGGTTACCGCCGAGCGCCGAGGCAAGGCGCACAAGCGAAAGGAACTCGGACCTGTACCCAAACGGGTCGGCTCCTCGGGCGGCGGTGGCAATCTCCATGATCTTGTCGTAGCCGAACTTCGCGGTCGCATCCTCGTCGCGCAGCTTCTGGCCGAAGGCGGCGACAGCGATGGAGAAACGCTGGTCGGTGCTGGCCTGGTCGAAAGACTGGACCTCGTTGGCCGACGTCACCGGCGTGGTGATCAGCTTCGAGACGTCTTCGTTCGGCAGCTTGTAGCGGATCTTGACGAATGCATATTCGTCGGCATTGGCGACGCCGCCATTGTTGACCGTTGCCTGGCCGTAGCGCAGCGGATCCATCTGCTCGCCGCCACTGCCCTTCGGCGTGATCTCGTAGATGGCCGTCACCGAATGACCGGAGCCGATATCGCCGGCATCGACGCGGTCATTGTTGAAGTCCTCGCGGTTCAAGGCGCGGGTTTCATAGCCGATCAGCCGGTACTCCGAGACCTTGTCCGGATTGAACTCGACCTGGATCTTGACGTCCTTGGCGATGGTGAACAGCGTCGATGAGGCATCCTCGACCAGAACCTTCTCGGCCTCGGCCAGCGTGTCGACATAGGCGGCGGTGCCGTTGCCGTTCTGGGCGATGGTCTGCATCATCTGGTCGTTCAGATTGCCGCGGCCGAAGCCGAATACCGACAGGAACACGCCGGTCCTGCGCTCCTGCTCGATCAGCCGCTTCAGATCGTCGTCATCGGTCTGGCCGACATTGAAGTCGCCGTCCGTGGCCAGCATCACACGGTTGATGCCGTCCTTGACGAAGGACTGCTGGGCAAGCCTGTAGGCTTCCTTGATGCCCGCCTCGCCGGCCGTCGAGCCGCCGGGCGACAGATTGTCGATGGCGTTGAGGATCTTGTCCTTCTCGGTAACCTTGGTCGGCATCAGCACGGTGCCGGCGTCACCGGCATAGGTGACGATCGAGATGGTGTCGTCCGCCTTGAGCTTGCTGACCAGCAGCCGGAAAGCCGACTTGAGCAGTGGCAGCTTGTCAGGCTCGTCCATCGAACCCGAGACGTCGATCAGGAACACCAGATTGGCCTTGGGCTGCTCGACCGGCTTGATGTCGAAGCCCTTGATGGCGACGTGCATCAGCTTGGTGTGCCCGTTCCACGGCGTCGGCATGACGCTGACGGTCGAATTGAACGGCGTCGAAGCCGAGTCCGGCCCCTTCCAGTCATAGGGGAAGTAATTGACCATCTCCTCGACGCGCACCGTGTCGGCCTGCGGCAGGTAGCCCTGCTTCAGCGAGCCGCGGACGAAGGAATAGGAAGCGGTGTCGACGTCGATCGAGAAGGTCGAGACCGGATCCTGAAGCGCTGCATGCACCGGATTGGTCTTGAAATCCTCGACGCGGTCGCGGTTTGGCTCCTGCGGCGCAATCTGGTCGGCCGGCATGGTAGAGGGCTGCGCCAGGTACTTGGATTCGGTCGCGCCGGCCATGCGGTCGACCCGCGCGCCGCCGGCCGGGGCAGCGGTGCCGTCAAGCGAAAACTCGCGGCTCTCAACTGGCGCAGGCTCGGCCAACACGCCGCGCCCCAGCGCATCCTGCTGCGCAGGGGCGACAGCAACGGTCGATTCGGGCTTTGGCGGCGCGGGCGGCGTAAGCGTCGTAGTAGTGTCGCGGCTTCGCGCGTCGGCGTCGGCCTTCTTGTCGCCTTCAGGCGCCTGCTTGTCTTTTACCGGCGCGTTGATCGCCGGCCCAGTGGTTGCCGGCTTGTCGGCCAGCGTCTCAGTGATCTTCTCGTCGCTGCCGAACGGCGACGGCTGTTCCCTCAGCATATGAAAGGTGGCGTATCCGGCGATCGGCAGGGCGACGAGCCCGGCAATGGCTGGCGTGGCGATGAGTTTCTTTTGCATGATCTCGCTCCAGAGCTTTTGTGCTCGCTCTGTGAGACGAAGCCCGCCGACCGATCCTTGGGTGACGGCAGAAATATTTTCCTGATCATAGGCGCGCATGGCGGCTTCGAAGGCGCGTGCCTTCGCGCTTTCCCCGGGCGCCGGTACTGCTGCGTCGCGCAGCCTGTTGAGTTCGTTGTCGTCGACCATGGTCACACTTCCCCGGCTGAACGAATCAACGTCTTCAGCCGTTTCTTCGCTTCATGGATGTGCCAGGAAACCGTCGTCTCCGAGATTGCCATCGCCTCGGCGGCGGCCGCATGGCTCAACCCTTCGCCATAGACCAGAAGTACTGCATCGCGCTGCTTGTCCGGCAATTGCCGCACCGCTGCCCAGAGCGCCTCAGAGGGATCTTCGGGCTCGGCCGAGGCCTCTCCCGAAATCATGCTGTAGGCGCCGAAAGCCTCGGTCTTGACGTTTTCGCGCGTGGTCTTGCGCATCATGTCGCGCGCCGCGTTCAGCGTCACGGAATAGAGCCATGTCGTGAACGCGCCGCCGCCGCGGTAGTCGCGGATCGCCTTGCCGAGACGGACACAGACCTCCTGGGCGATGTCTTCGGCATCGGCCTTCTTTCCGCACCAGCGATAGGCGGCGCGATAAACGAAGTCGTAGTGCCGCTCCAGCAATTTGCCGAAGGCACCCCTGTCTCCGCCCTTCGCCCGCCCGATCAATTCGGCGTCGGAGGCTTCGCTTTCATCCAGCATCATCGCCATCATTTGCCTGTTGGACGAAGGCTAATGGCCAATCCTTGGGGTTATGGAAAGATTTTTTTCCGAGGCGACGGATGCACGCGCAACAGGTGCGCTGAGATTCAGGTCAGGCCGAGCCGAAAACGATGGATTTCGAGAACCGGAGCGGAGCGTACTTTTGGTACGCGAGCACCGGAAGCACAGAAAGCCGTCGTTTGCAGGCCGGCCTCACCTGAATATCAGCACACCTGGCCCGAGGCCCAGCCGGACGACCAAGCCCACTGAAAATTATAGCCGCCCAGCCAGCCCGTGACATCGACGACTTCGCCGATGAAAAACAGCCCCGGCACGGATTTCGCCTGCATCGTCTTCTGATCGAGCCCATTGGTATCGACACCGCCAAGCGTCACTTCCGCCGTGCGGTAACCCTCGGAGCCGGCCGGCTTGATGCGCCAGTCGTTGACGGCGGCTTCGACGGTTTTCATTTGCAGGTCTGTCAAATCAGCGAGATTGCCATCGATCCCACTGCGCTCGGCGACTGCTTGCGCAAGGCGCTTCGGCAAATGGTTTGCAAGCACCGTCTGCACCGCTTGCCTGCCGTTGACGCGCCGGGCGGCGCGCAGCAGTTCCGCCACATCCCTCCCCGGCAGCATGGCGATGCGGATCTCGTCGCCCTCGCGCCAATAGGACGAGATCTGCAGGATGGAAGGCCCGCTCAAGCCGCGATGCGTAAACAGCATCGCTTCTGGAAACCACGTCTTGCCGCAGGCGACTTCGGCATCGACGGCATTGCCGGCCAAGGGCGCCAGCCGCTCCAGCGTTCTTGCGTCGAAGGTAAGCGGCACCAGCGCCGGCCGTGTTTCCACCACCGCCAGGCCGAACTGCGCCGCAAGCTCGTAGCCGAAACCGGACGCGCCCATTTTGGGGATCGACTTGCCACCACAGGCAACGACCAGCGAATTGCAGGCGACGCTGCCAGTGGAGAGCGTCAGCACAAAACCGTCCGCGGCCTTGCTGACGTTCCTCATCTCGGTCGACAGCGCCAGCTCCACGCCGCCATCCTGCATTTCAGAGACCAGCATGTCGATGATCAGCCGCGCCGAGCCATCGCAAAACAGCTGTCCAAGCGTCTTCTCGTGATAGGCGACGCCGTGGCGTTCGACGAGCTCGATGAAATCGCGCTGCGTGTAGCGGCTGAGCGCCGAGATGCAGAAATGCGGATTGCCGGAGATGAAATTCTTCGGGCTCGCATGGATGTTGGTGAAGTTGCAGCGGCCACCGCCGGAGATGCGGATCTTCTCGCCGGGCTTTGCCGCGTGATCGAGCACCAGGACCGAGCGGCCGCGCTTGCCGGCCTCGATGGCGCACATCATTCCGGCCGCACCGGCGCCGATCACCACGACATCATAGGATTGCATCAGGCTGTTCGTTCCCGCTCGACTGGCGCTGTTTTAACAGGCCGCGCCAATCGTGCAGTCTCTACCCGTTCGTTGCGACTTCAGGCAACGCCTCGTTAGATCAGCGTCTCGGCGAACAGCGTCGTCAATCGCTTCCAATGACGTTCGGCGCCGGCCGCGTTGAACACGCTGTGATCCGACACGCACCAGCCATGCGCCATGCCGGCATAGTTTTCGATGACGTGGTCGACTTCCGCCACGCGCAGCGCCTCGGCCAGTCGCGCCGACTGCTCCGGCGGAAAGCTGCGGTCCACCCCAGACGTTCCGACATAGACCCGCGCCTTGATCATTGCAGCCTTGCGGTGCGGACTGTCGGCGGCATCGCTGGCCAGTTTGCCGCCATGGAAGCTTGCCGCCGCCACGATGTGATCGGGATAGGTTGCAGCCGCATTCAAGGCCCGCGCCCCGCCCATGCAGTAACCGACGACACCGACCGGTCCGGTGACACCTTCAGCGGTAAGCGTGTCGAGGAACGCCCTGCTGTCGCGGATGGTCATGTCCTGTGTCGTGCCGTGGACCAACGCCGTCAGCGCGACCTTGGTCTCCTCGACGACGAAAGCGGTCTTGGGCTCGAACGGCCCGTAGGGTGCGTTGCGATAGAAAAGATCCGGCACCAGCACCGCACAGCCCTCGCCGGCCAGCCGCTCCGCCATTGCGTCGAGCGCCGGTCGCGGACCGAAGGCGTCCATATAGAGAATGACACCGGCCCTGGACGGGGAAGCGGTCGCCGAACGGAACAGCCCGGCTTTCGCTACGCCGTCCTCGGTTTTTATCTCAATGTCCTGCTTCGCCATGGCGCGCCCCGTTGATTGTCGTGTGATACATATAAGCAGGCATTGTCAGGGCAAGCCGTTCCCTGACAATCCCGTTCAACACTTTGTGCGGGCTTTCGACCCGGCTACAGGCCAGCAAACGCCGTCATGTGAAAGGCCTGAACCTCAGGCGGATAGCGATGGGCCGTGCCATACGGACAGGCGTTGCGGTCGAGGCAGCCGCCGCCGCGGCATGGTTCGCCCTTCGATCCCCGCACATGCGCCAGGCAAGCCTGATGAGCGAAACCATCCGCGGAATAGGCGTCAACCGGACAGGATTTCAGGCAAGGTTTTGCGACACAGGCCTCGCAAAGGTGAATCGCTTCGCGACGTTCAGGAAGCGCGATCTCATCCTCGAACAGCAACGCGCCGCGATAGGCATGCCAGAGCCCGTACTGCGGATGCATCAGGATGCCCAGCGGCGACGGTCTCAGCCCCTCCGCTCGCATCGCCCATTGCTGGAACGGCAGATAAGGTCTGTCCGAAGGCGAAACGGCGCGCGCGCCGAATTTCTCCGCCACCGCACCGATCACTTCGCGCGACCATGTGTCGAGCGGATGAGCAATGGTTTGCGGTTGCCGGTCGCGCCAGCGCAGGAAATGCGGCCAGGGTGCCGCTCCCGCCTGCCCGACCAACAGCACGGATTTGGCGGGGGCAACTGAAGGGCCATGCGGCGGCGTTTCGCTTGTTGCGAAATTGAAGCCACCGCGCAGGATGAGGCCGTCAGCGGAAAGCGCGGCCGCTATCTCGTCAGCCCGGCGCCGCGCAATCATCCCTTCTTGTCCGGGTCGGAGAAAGCGCTCCGCCAGACTTCCTTGTGGATGATGTTGGCGACTTTAGCCCCGCCTGACTCGGGCTCCTTTCAGGTGAAGGCGTCAGCCATCGACGCCTTCTTCGTCGCGATGTAGTCCTTCAGCCCGTCGTCGATGCCCGGATCGAGATACGGCGCCTCATAGGTCTCCAGCCAGCGGCGGGCGAGTTCGTTGGCGCGCTGCGGCGCTGTCTTCTCGCCCTCGGCCAGCCACTGCTCGTAGGAATTGTTGTCGGCGATGCTGGAGCGGTAGAAGGCGGTCTGGAAATTGGCCTGGGTGTGGTCGCAGCCGAGATAGTGGCTGCCCGGGCCGACCTGGCGGATGGCGTCCATCGCCTGGCCGTTTTCCGACAGGTCGACGCCTTCGGAAAACTTTTGCGTCATGCCGAGCTGGTCGATGTCCATCATGAATTTCTCGTAGCAGGACGCCAGTCCGCCTTCGAGCCAGCCGGCCGAATGCAGGACGAAATTGGTGCCGGCAAGAATAGTCGAGTTGAGCGTGTTGGCGCTCTCATAGGCGGCCTGCGCATCCGGAACCTTGGAGGCGCAGAGCGAGCCGCCGGTGCGGAACGGCAGACCGAGCCGGCGGGCAAGCTGTGCGGCGCCGTAGGAAACCAGCGACGGCTCCGGTGTGCCGAAGGTCGGCGCACCAGACTGCATGGAGATCGACGAGGCGAAGGTGCCGAACAGCACCGGCGCGCCGGGACGGATCAACTGCGTGAAAGAGGCGCCGGCCAGCACCTCTGCCAGAACCTGCGTCAGCGTGCCGGCCACCGTGACCGGGCTCATCGCGCCGGCAAGGATGAACGGCGTGACGATGCAAGCCTGGTTGTGACGCGAATAAACCTTCAGCGCGCCCAGCATGGTTTCGTCGAACACCATCGGCGAATTGGCGTTGATCAGGCTGGTCAGCACGGTGTTGTTTTCGACGAAATCGTCGCCGAACACGATCTTGGCCATGGCGACGGTGTCTTCGGCCCGCTCTGGCGCCGTCACCGAACCCATGAACGGTTTGTCCGAATATTTGATGTGGCTGTAGATCATGTCGAGATGGCGTTTGTTGACCGGCACGTCGACCGGCTCGCAAACCGTGCCGCCCGAATGGTGAATCGACGGCGCCATATAGGCGAGCTTCACGAAATTCCGGAAATCCTCGATCGTCGCGTAGCGCCTGACACCGTCGAGATCGCGCACGAAGGGCGGACCATAGACCGGCGCGAAGACCGTGGCGTTGCCGCCGATCTGCACCGAACGTTCGGCGTTGCGCGCATGCTGGGTGTAGATGGGCGGCGCGGTCTCCAGCAGCGAGCGGCAGAGGCCCTTGGGAAAATGCACGCGCTCGCCCTTGACGTCGGCGCCCGCCTCTTTCCAAAGCTGCAGCGCCTCGGCGTCGTCGCGAAAGATGATGCCGATCTCTTCCAGCACCGTATCGGTGTTGTTTTCGATAATCGCCAGGCCTTCCTCGTTGAGGACCTCATAGATGTTGATCTTGCGCTTGATATAGGTGAGCTGGGTGCCCGGTCCGCCGCCCGAGCGCGCCGCCCGCCTTGCAGCCGCGCCGCCGCTGGCAGCACGTCCACGTCGCGCATTGGACGCTTCCTGGTCGACTGACGCGTTTTCACTCATGATCGTTTTTCCCTAAAAACCGTTTGCGGCCGCGTAGGCGGCTTCTCGCCCGGATCGTAGCCATGCACCCTATTCGAAACGGCCCGCCAGCGCCAACGCCTGTCGCAAAATCGACAAGAATTCCAATAGATTTGCGGTCGCTTTCCTTTTGCGGGAAGTCGCAAATCAGCTATGGATACCTGCCCCCGCCGGGTTAGGTATTGACGCGATTATTTTAAGCCGCCGTGATCGCATCCGCGCGGCAAGGAGCCCGAGAAAAATGGCCGACGACGAGATCATCCTCTCCGAGCTTTCCGACGACGAGTTGGTGCAGCAGATGCACGACGATCTCTATGACGGGCTGAAGGAAGAGATCGAGGAAGGCACCAACATCCTGCTCGAGCGCGGCTGGGTGCCCTACAAGGTGCTGACCGAAGCTCTGGTCGAAGGCATGCGCATCGTCGGCGAGGACTTTCGCGACGGCATCCTGTTCGTTCCCGAGGTGCTGCTGTCGGCCAACGCGATGAAAGCCGGCATGTTCATCCTGCGCCCGCTGCTGGCCGCCACCGGCGCGCCGAAGCAGGGCAAGATGGTGATCGGCACCGTCAAGGGCGACATCCACGACATCGGCAAGAACCTCGTCGGCATGATGATGGAAGGTGCCGGCTTCGACGTCATCGATCTCGGCATCAACAATGCGGTGGAAAAATACCTCGACGCCATCGAGCAGCACCAGCCCGACATTATCGGCATGTCGGCGCTTTTGACCACGACCATGCCTTACATGAAGGTCGTCATCGACACGATGAAGGAAAAGGGCATCCGCGACGACTATGTCGTCCTGGTCGGCGGCGCGCCGCTAAACGAGGAATTCGGCAAGGCCGTCGGCGCCGATGCCTATTGCCGCGACGCGGCTGTGGCGGTCGAGACCGCCAAGGACTTCATGAAGCGCAAGCATAACGTGCGCGCTTCAGCCTGATCTGTTACGCAAGGCGTCTGGGCCACAATCGAAAGCCGCGCCTTGCAGCGCGGCTTTTTTGTTCCAGCTATTGGAACGGATGGCTGCGTCAGGGTTTGGTGACGGTGTCGTCGACGGCTTTCGCAGTCGATTTGATATCCCGGCCGACACCACGGACGGTGTTGGCACAGGCCGTAAGCGCCAGGACGCAGGCAAGGATTGCAATCGGCGCAACGCGTAACAGTTTCATGGACGGTTTATCCCTCTCTCGATAGATTCGCCCCACAGCAACGAAGGCCGCTTCGACCGGGTTCCATGGCCAGAATGCAAAAAACGAAACCGAATCAGGACGACAGGCTGCTGGTCATCGCCTGTGGAATGATTGCGCGCGAAGTTTTGGCCGTCAAGGAGCAGCTCAAGCTCGACCATCTCGACCTGACCTGCCTGCCGGCGGAGTTCCATTTCTACCCCGACCGCATCGCACCGGCGATGGACAAGGCGATCGAAAAGGCCAAGGCGGAAGGCTATAGCAACATCTTCGTTGGCTATGCCGATTGCGGTACCGGCGGCATGCTCGACCGGGTCCTGGAGAAGCACGGCGTCGAGCGCATGGCCGGGCCGCACTGCTTTGCCTTCTACCAGGGCATGGACGCCTATGCGAAGGTCGCCGACGACGACATGATGTCGTTCTACATGACCGATTTCCTGTGCCGCCAGTTCGACGCCTTCTTCATGAAGCCGCTCGGCCTCGACAAGCACCCGGAGCTGATCAAGGACTATTTCGGCAACTACCAAAAGCTGATCTACATCGCCCAGACCGACGATCCGGAACTCGACAAGGTCGCCGAGAAGGCCGCGAAGATGCTTGGCCTCGCCTACGAGCGCCGCTCGACCGGCTATGGCGACCTGACGACTGAATTGGCGCGGGTGGCGGCACATCCAGAAGAAGTGCGTTAGGCGCCCGACTTTCGGATTATTTGCTCTCCGGTTGCGGATCCGACACGAAATCGACAACGCGGCCGTTGTCTAACCGGATCGGCCCTCTTGCAGTTGGATCCTTGCGCAAAGCCTCTGCAAGCAGAGCGTCGACTGTGTCGAGATTGACCTGCAGAATTGTGCGGTCGCCCAGTTCCCAGTACTCGCCTTCATCGAAGACGTCGAACTTGTCGAAAAAAGGAGCAACTTTGCGAAGCAACTCGATGATCTCGATATGCGCCTCCGACCCCGCAAACTGGGTCTTGCAATATTGCTGCATGAAGAGGTCCCTGTCGAACTCGAACCTTAGGCGATCCGACTTGGGATGCGGCAGGCATTCTATCCCCAAGACCGGGCCGATATAGTCAACGCTGCGTTCGTCGATGACCCGGTTGAGAACCATTTCGGCCTCGTCTATCGGCCGAAATCGCCAGTCTCGAGCGATGGCAAGCGCTTCAACTTCCTGCAACAGCGCAAGATATTGTTCCTCTCCGCGCAGTTGTCCCTCAAAATGGATTGTAACCCCCACGCGCACCTCCCGCGGAACATACCGCTGTTTAAGCACGGATGACAGGCCGCCGCGAATGGGTAAGTTGTGCGCTGGAAGATAGAATCGGCTGCTCCAGCCGCGCCAACATGGATACCACCGATGACCGCTCGCGTCCTGCTCGCCGCCGTTTGCCTGCTCTGTTTCGCCTTGCCCGCTCGCGCCGACGGCGAGGTGCAGAAGATCATCACGCCTGCCGACAAGGTTCGCCTCGACAAATATGGCGAGACCCGCAAGGCGGCGCTGGCCGAGGCAAAAGCGGGAGACCCGGCTGAGGTCAGCCAACTCGACGCGCTGCTGGCAAAGCCGATAGTGGCCTTTTCCGACAAGGACCTGAGCGGCAACTGGCAATGCCGAACCATCAAGGTGGGCCTGACCGGCCCGCTGGTCATCTATGGCTGGTTCAAGTGCAAGGTCACGGACGATGGCTCCGGCTGGCAGCTGGAAAAGGTCAGCGGCTCGCAACGCACCAAGGGCCGTTTCTTCGACGATGGCGAAAAACGCGCGATCTATCTCGGCTCCGGCTATGTCAATGACAACAAGCCAAAACCCTATGGCAGCGGCCCGGAAAGCGACCAGGTCGGCTATGCCTTCCGCACCAGCGCCAATGAATGGCGCATCGAATTCCCGGCGCCCTACTACGAATCGAAACTCGACATCATCGAGTTCAAGCGCTGATCCGTTGGTCTCTCGCTGGCCGGGCGGTCATCAAGATTTAACCTCGCCCGGCACAGAATTGAGCCGGGCAGCGCACGGCAAATGGTTGCGCGCCGGCAAGAAAGCGCGCCATGGCATCAGCGGTTGAAAAAAGTGCTGCGATCGTCATCGTCACCGAAGGCGGGCCGCACATCTGGGCCATCGTCAACGCCATCGCCGACCAGCTCGACCCTGTCAGCGTCATCCTCGAAAGCCCTGAATCCAAAAAGCATTTGCTGCTCGGCCGCGCGCGCCGCCAGGGCTGGTTTTCGGCCATCGGTCAACTCGGCACGATGGTGTTGACGAGGCTCGGCAAGCGCTTCTTCGCCGGGCACGCGGAGCGGCTGATCGCAGCGCAAAAACTGCAGACAGAGCCGAAGCCGGGACAAAAGATCATCCACGTCTCCTCCGCCAACGCAGCCGATTGCCTGCAGGCGATCGCCGACATCCGCCCGGGCGTGGTGCTGCTCGCCGGCTGCCGGCTCTTGTCCCGGCAGACGCTGGCGCAAATGCCCTGCCCGGTGCTCAACTACCACGCCGGCATCGCGCCGAAATACCGCGGCATGAATGGCGGCTACTGGGCGCTGGCCTGCGGCGATCTCCAGAATTTCGGCACCACCGTGCATCTGGTCGACGCCCGCGGCGCCACCGGCGGCGGGGGTTAACACGACCGCCGGGAGCCCGCCCCCGGGGCCCCCATGTCGGGGGTTGGGGTGGGCCCGCCGGGGGGCGGGCGG
>NZ_JAMYMJ010000052.1:0-39589 GCF_040318435.1 Mesorhizobium sp. M1143
CCGGCCAGGACATCGGCTCCGGCGGCAGCTGCACCGATCTGGAGATCGACGCCTCCGCGAGCGGCGGGCGCGGGCTGCCGCCGCTCGACGGCAGCGGCGACGCGACGCTGAAGAACGGCGTCGCGCTGATGAAGACGCAGGCCAGGAGCCTGCGCGGCCAGGCGGTCGACATCCACAAGCTCGATCTGTCGTCGGGAACCGCGCGCATCACCGTCTCCGGCCCGGTGTCGGTCGACGCCAACGGCCTGGTCAATGCCGACCTGACGATCAAGCTGCAGGATCCCAAAGCCGTGGCGGCAATCCTCGCCACCGCAATCCCCGAGCAGAAGAGCCAGATCGAGCAAGGCTTTGCCGGTCTGGCGCTGCTCGGCAACGAACCGTCGATGCCGCTCAAGGTGGTGAAGGGCAAGGTCTCGCTCGGCTTCATTCCGCTGGGCAAGATCAAGCCGCTCGATTAGAGCAATTCCAGGAAAAGTGTGAGCGGTTTTCCGTCCGGAATTGCGTTAAAACAAAGAGATAGAGCATGATCGCAAAGAGCGGGAATGGCTTTTGGGGAGAGATCATGCTCGAGCAAGCCGACGCATGAACCGACCGGTGAAACTGCTGAGCGTTGGCGCGCTGACGCTCGATACCATCCTGCGCGTCGAAACCCTGCCCACGCATCAGGGCAAGTTCATCGCCTCGGACGGCATCCAGATCGCCTCGGGCATGGCGACAAGTGCTGCCTGCGCCGCCCGCCGTCTCGGCGCCGAGGTGTTCCTGTGGGCAAGTGCAGGTGACGATGCCGTCGGCGACCAATTGCTTGCCGGCATCAAGGCCGAGGGCGTCGATTGCGGCTTTGTTCGCCGCGTCGAAGGCGCCCGCTCGGCGCTGGCCGCGATCCTGGTCGACGCTCATGGCGAGCGCATCATCGTGCCCTTCTACGACCCAAAGGCGCAGGCCGACCCCGAGGCGGTGCCTGTCGCCGATCTTTCCGGCTTCGATGCCGTGCTGGTCGATGTGCGCTGGCCGGGCGCCGCCGCTCTTGCCTTGACCGCCGCGCGCAGCGCCGGCCGTCCCGCCATCCTCGACGCCGACACGGCGCCGGTTGAGGTGCTGGAGCGCCTGCTGCCGCTGGCATCGCACATCGTCGCTTCGGAGACGGCGGCACGCATCGTCTGCGGCCACGCGCTGGACCCCGAAACCGCCTGTGCCGACCTCGCCAGCCGCACCGACGCCTTCGTGGCGGTGACCGGCGGCGCCTCGGGAAGCTGGTGGCATGACCGGTCCGCCGGATGCGTGCGCCACATCGCGGCGCCGAAGATCAAGGCGGTCGACACGCTTGCCGCCGGCGACGTGTTTCACGGTGCCTTTGCCGTCGGGCTTGCCGAAGCCATGCCTATCGAGCAGGCCTTGCGCTTTGCCAGTGCTGCCGCCGCGCTCAAATGCCAACGCTTCGGCGGCCGGCTGGGAGCGCCAAACAGGGCCGAGACAATGGCCATGCTCGAAGCGACGTGGCCCGCTTGAGGGAACTTAGCTCTTCGCCGGATGTTCCACCGCCTGGCGGCCAAAATCCGGCACGTCGATGTCCTGGCCGGCCTCGATGATCGAACGGCGAACGGCCCGGGTGCGGGTGAACAGGTCGAACAGCTTGTCGCCGTCGCCCCAGCGGATCGCCCGCTGCAGCGAGGCGAGGTCCTCCGAAAAGCGCGCCAGCATTTCCAGGATGGCATCCTTGTTGTGCAGGCACACGTCGCGCCACATGGTCGGGTCGGAGGCGGCCAGACGGGTGAAGTCGCGGAAACCGGAAGCCGAATATTTGATCACTTCCGACTTGGTCACCGATTCCAGATCGTCGGCCGTGCCGACGATGTTGTAGGCAATGATGTGCGGAAGATGCGAAACGATGGCCAGCGTCATGTCATGATGCTGCGGGTCCATCGTGTCAATGTTGGAGCCGCAGCGCCGCCAGAATTCCGACAGCTTTTCCAGCGCGGCCGGATCGGTTCCCGGCAGCGGCGTGAAGATGCACCAGCGGTTTTCGAACAGCTCGGCGAAACCCGCATCCGGGCCCGATTTCTCCGTACCTGCCAGCGGGTGCCCCGGAATAAAATGCACGCCTTCCGGCACATAGGGCTGCATTTGCGCAATGACGGAGGCCTTGGTCGAACCGACATCGGTGAGGATGGCGCCTTTTTTCAGCGCCGGCGCGATCTCTTGCGCCACCTCGCCCGACGATCCCACCGGCACCGAGACGATGATCAGGTCGGCATCGCGGACCGCTTCCCTGGCGTCGGTGGTGTAGCTCTCGCCAAGACCGAGCTCCTTCGCCCGTGCCAGCGTGGCCGGGCTGCGCGTCGCGATGGCGACATGGCGGGCCAGGCCCTCGCGGCGGATGATGCGGGCCAGCGACGAGCCAATCAGGCCGATGCCGACCAGCGCGATCTTTTCAAACATCGGTAATGTCATTGTTTCAGCTTTTCAGGAATGTCGTGAGGGCGTCGATGACGCCGCGATTGGCTTCTTCGGTGCCGACGCTCATGCGAAGCGCATTGGGAAAGCCATAGCCGGTAACGCGCCGCAATATATAGCCGCGCTGGGTGAGGTAGTCGTCCGCCGCCTCAGCCGAATGCCTCTTGTCGTCGGGAAAGTGGATGAGGACGAAATTGCCGACGCTGGGCGTCACGCGCAGCCCAAGCTTCGTCAGCTCTTCATTCAGCCAGGTAAGCCAGGTCTCGTTGTGCAACGAACTGCGCTCGACATGGGCGCGGTCGCGGATGGCGGCAATGCCGGCCTCGATCGCTGTTGCGTTAACGTTGAAAGGGCCGCGGATACGGTTGATGGCATCGACTATGTGCAGTGGGCCATACATCCAGCCGATGCGCGCGCCGCCAAGGCCGAGCTTGGAGAAGGTGCGGGTCATGACCACATTCTGTGCGCTGCCCGCCAGCTCGATGCCGGCCTCATAGTCATTGCGCCTGACATATTCGGCATAGGCCGCGTCCAGCACCAGAAGCACGTTGCCCGGGAGCGCGGAATGCAGACGGCGGACCTCCTGGAACGGCAGATAGGTGCCGGTCGGATTGTTGGGATTGGCGAGGAAGATGATTTTGGTCCGCGGCGTCACCGCGGCCAGGATCGCGTCGACGTCGGCGCGCTCCTCGGTTTCCTTCACAGCAACCGGCTTGGCCCCCGCCGACTGAATGTAGATCTTGTAGACCATGAAGGCATGTTCGGTAAAAATCGCCTCATCGCCTGGCGCAAGATAGGTCTGCGCCAGCAGGCCCAAAATCTCGTCGGAACCGTTGGAGCAGATGATGTTCGCCGGGTTGAGGCCATGCACCTCGGCGATCGCTTCGCGCAGCCGGCGGGCGGTGCCGTCGGGATAGACATCGAGCTTGGCAGCCACTTCACGCGCGGCCTCGATCGCCTTCGGCGACGGGCCGAGCGGGTTCTCGTTCGACGACAATTTATGGACCTTGGCGACGCCGGCCGGGGCAGTGCTCTTGCCCGGCACATAGGCGTCGATGTCCATAATGCCCGCGCGGGGCGTCGGCCGTGCCTTGTCCGCTTTCTTGTCCATGTCGCAAATCCATCGAGAATGCCTCCGTCCGGAGGCCGCAGCGGAAATACAAGCCGTAGCCGCGAATGTCGAGAGGCGGGCAATAGCTGGCCGTTGACGCCGGGCCGCACGAGTTCTAGAAGAACGCAACAGTTCCGTGGTGATTTGGCCGGTCGGCTTGCAGCCACGTTAAACAACTCGCTAAAGGGCCGTTTGCGTGACGTAACCGGCTTTGCGATCGCATTGCCGGTTTTTTATTGCCTGACGGCGGGCAAGGAGAGTCACATGGCCGCGCTCCGCGCTACAAAAACCAACAACGAGGCCGACAACCCGTCGAGCCCTGTGTTGCGTTTTGGCCCTGACAAGCCGCTGAAGCTCGACGCCGGCACGCTTTTGTCGCCGTTCCAGATCGCCTACCAGACATATGGCGCCCTCAACGATGCCCGCACCAACGCCATCCTGGTCTGCCACGCGCTGACCGGCGACCAGCATGTCGCCAGCACCAATCCGGTGACCGGCAAGCCCGGCTGGTGGGAAGTGCTGATCGGTCCCGGCAAGATCATCGACACCAACCGCTTCTTCGTCATCTGCTCCAACGTCATCGGCGGCTGCCTCGGCTCCACCGGTCCGGCCTCGACCAATCCCGCCACCGGCAAGCCCTACGGCCTCGACCTGCCAATCATCACCATCCGCGACATGGTGCGGGCGCAACTGATGCTGGTCGACCATTTCGGCATCGAAAAGCTGTTTTGCGTGCTCGGCGGCTCGATGGGCGGCATGCAGGTGCTGGAATGGGCGTCATGCTATTCCGAGCGCGTCTTCTCGGCCCTGCCGATCGCCACAGGCGCACGCCATTCCTCGCAGAACATCGCCTTCCACGAGGTCGGCCGCCAGGCTGTCATGGCTGATCCGGACTGGCATGGCGGCAAATATTTCGAGCACGGCAAGCGCCCGGAAAAGGGGCTCGCCGTGGCGCGCATGGCCGCCCACATCACCTATCTGTCGGAAGCCGCCCTGCATCGGAAATTCGGCCGCAATCTGCAGGACCGCGAAGCGCTGACCTTCGGTTTCGACGCAGATTTCCAGATCGAAAGCTATCTGCGCCACCAGGGCATGACATTCGTCGACCGCTTCGACGCCAACTCCT
This sequence comes from Mesorhizobium sp. M1143, assembly GCF_040318435.1. Taxonomy (NCBI): domain Bacteria; kingdom Pseudomonadati; phylum Pseudomonadota; class Alphaproteobacteria; order Hyphomicrobiales; family Phyllobacteriaceae; genus Mesorhizobium; species Mesorhizobium sp. M1143. Next base: position 4,689 of record NZ_JAMYMJ010000052.1, read on the forward strand.
ACCTCTACATGACCCGTTCGATGGATTATTTCGACCTCGCCGCCGACCATGGCGGCCGGTTGGCAGATGCCTTTGCCGGGACCAAGACCCGCTTCTGCCTGGTGTCCTTCACCTCGGACTGGCTGTTCCCGACCGAGGAGAGCCGCTCGATCGTGCATGCGCTCAACGCCGCCGGCGCCTCCGTCTCCTTCGTCGAGATCGACACCGACCGCGGCCATGATGCCTTCCTGCTCGATGAACCCGAACTGTTTGCCGCCATCAAGGGCTTCATCGGCTCGGCGGCCCGCGCAAGGGGGCTCGCCTCATGAGCGTCAATGGCAGCCAGCGCGTCGACCTCGAAGTCGTGGCCAACCTGATACCGCCGCAGTCGCGGGTGCTCGATGTCGGCTCCGGCGACGGCCTGCTGCTCGAACTCCTGCAGGAGACCAAGCAGGTCGACGGCCGCGGGCTGGAGCTGTCACAGCGCGGCGTCAATGAATGCGTGGCGCGCGGTCTCTCGGTCATCCAGGGCGATGCCGATACCGACCTCGAATTCTATCCGGACAAGGGTTTTGACTTCGTCGTCCTGTCTCAGACGCTGCAGGCGACCCGCAACCCGAAGCTGGTGCTCGACGAGCTGCTGCGAATCGGCAACCGCGCCATCGTCTCCTTCCCCAATTTCGGCCACTGGCGGGTGCGGCTGTCGCTGTTCGTCAATGGCCGGATGCCGGTGACCGCGGACCTGCCCTATTCCTGGTACGACACGCCCAACATCCATTTCTGCACCATCCGCGACTTCGTCAATCTGGTCGAGGAACTCGGCGCTTCGGTCGAGAAAGCCACCGCGCTCGACGGCAACGGCCAGAAGATCGGCCTGTCGATGCCATGGTGGTTCTGGAATTTCTTCGGCCAGCAAGCGGTGTTCTTGCTGAAGCGGTAGTTTGCCCCTATTCCAGCACGTCCGTCGCCTTGTGCGGGTGCTGAACGCCATCGGCGATGATCACATCGGCGTGGGAGTTGTCGGTGCGCAAGGCCAGAATCTCGCGATAGGCTGATGAATCGTACCAGCCCCACGCATGCGCCCTGTCCGGAAACTCGATGACGATCAGATGCCCGGGCCATTCGTTTTCGACCACGTCCATGTCGCCGCCGTGGACAAGGAAGCGGCCGCCGAACGGCTCCAATGTGGCGTCGATCCTCTGCAGATACTCGACAATCTGCGGGCCCATTGTGACTTGACGCATATGGGCGACGGCGTAGGCGGCCATGGCTGAACTCCCTGTGAGATCGAAGCCCGACGACCGGCTTCGTTGGCGCAATCTGCAGACATGATGGCCATCGGTCGATTACGTCTGGGGTAATCGGCCGGCTTACCGGCGTCCTGGCTCAACAGTTTGTGATGACATTGCCGCTGGTTTTTTGTAGCGTCGAATCGAATGCCATCCCGGGGTAAGGCTTGGACGGCGACCATCAAAACCTCCGGCCTCCAGGCATTTCGGGGCACAATCGAAGCAACATGTCCAAGGCAACCGACCTCGCTCCGCTGATCTCGGTGATCACACCGACGCACAATCGCCGCAGCAAGGTGGTGCGCGCCGTGGAGAGCGTGCTGGCGCAGAATTTTCCCCGGTTCGAACACATTGTCGTCGATGACGGCTCGACCGACGGTACGGCAGCCGCACTTGCCGAAATCCGCGATCCACGGCTGATCTATGTTGGCTCGAAATGGCGCGGCGCCAATGCCGCCCGCAATGCCGGCATCGAGCGGGCGCAGGCGCCGGTGGTGACATTCCTCGATTCCGACGACGTCTATTTGCCGGATCGCCTGGCGCGGACGCTGGAGCAGTTCGACAACAATCCCTCGCTCGAAGTGCTGATCAGTTCCTTCGTGTCGCTGAAGGGCAATCGCCGCACCAACTGCGTCAACCGCGAGGCGCTGCTGAGCCGCGACTCGCTGGAGCGGGCCCTTGTCGCGCAGACCATCTTCATTGCCGGGTCGGCAATCACCGCCCGGCGCGAGTCGCTGCTGGCCATCGGCGGCTACGACAGTGACGTCACGCGCATGCAGGATCGCGAATTGTTGCTGCGCTTTGCCCGTCGCAGCGGCGCGCAGCTGTCCGAAGTGATCGACTGGAAAAAGTACAACTCGGAGAATTCGATCTCCGGTCGCCGGGACGGCTATGTCGAAGCCTATGCGAGCTTGATCGACAAGCACCCCTATATCGCCGACCGCTACCCCTACATTCCGCCTTACATGATCGCCCGGCAGCTCATCGCCGATGCACTCAAGGGCAGGGTTTCGCAGGCGTTCTCCGGCTATATGGCCAACCGGTCGTCGAAGGCGCTTGGCTATTCGCTGCCGCAGCTGTTGCGTGGCTATGTCGGCGGCCGGCGCTGGCGCCGCGATCTCTATGCCGAATTTCGCGACAAATACGGTGCACGGCCGGCCTGAAGTTTGCCGACAAGCCGCGCAGCGGCTTTCCCCTCCGAACTGCCTCAAACCTCATTTGTCGAGTTCCGGCAGATATGGGTCGGAATATAGCCGCCGGTCGCGTTCGCCCTGCAGGCAGTCCATGGGTGCGGCGGCATCGATCGGGACCACGGTCGCATCTGCGATGCCGCTCACCTCCAGGATCAACTTGCGGCGTATGGCGGTGGCGAATTCCGAGGCCGCATAGATCGGCAACACGAAGGAGCCGGGCCCACCGGTGACGCAGTCGTCATAATACTGGTCGAGATGGCTGAAGGTCGGCGACGGGCTGATCAGGATCGGCAGGCCGTTGATGACGATGCCCTTGGCCACCGCCGCATCGCGTGTCGTGGCGACGGGCAGCCCGGTGTTGTTGGGACCGTCGCCGGAAATGTCGATGACGCTGCGTGGCGCATCGAACCCCGTGCCCTCGAACAGCCCGGCGCCGAAGGCAAGCGCGCCCGAAATCGAGGTGCCGCGAAAGCTGCGGAACGGCCGCGCTTCTATTCTGTCGGCGAAGGCGTTGGCGCTCTCTGCGCTGTCGATCACCTGCCAGGCGATGACGCCATCCTCGCGCACGACGCCCGCCCATTCGAAATAGGCAAGCGCGATGCGCCCGGTGGTTCCCGAGCGCACGGCCTTGATGAAATCGGGATGCCTGAGCGCCTCGACATAGCCCGCGCGCTGCAGCGCGAACTCCCTCTCGTCCATCGACTGTGAGATGTCGACGGCCAGCACCAGTTCGACATCCACGGCAACGGCCGGGGCAGCCACGGGCGTGGTGCAGGCAAGGCAGGCAAGCAGGCTGAGCGCATCGAGCATGGCCGCACCACGGACGTTTGGACCCGTGAATCTTCGCCGCGATCGCGGCGAAATAAAGCCCCTTCTACTTCTTTCGCCGCACGGCCGCTTTCGGCGGCGGGTCGATGGCGCCGGTCCTGACTCGGGCGGGTTTCAGTGGCGCAGCACCCGTATCCTTCACGATGTTCAATGCGCGTGGAAAGAAATGACCATTGTGCAGTCCGCGCCCGATGTTGAGGATCGCGGTTTCCGGCAGGCGTTTCTCCAGCATGGACAGTACCCTTCGCAGCGAAGGACCATCGAACGCGTCCATCGCTTCGTCGATGATCACCCATTTCGGCTGCCGCAAGGCCAGTCTGGCGAAGGCCAGCGACCGCTGTTCGTCATCGTTGAGTTCACGCTCCCAGCGTGCGGAACGGTCGAGCGAGGATGACAGCCGCTCGAGGCCGACCTCGGCCAGCACCGCCCCAAAATCAGCATCGCCAGCCGGCGCCGAGCCATTCGGATGCAGCACTTCGCGTAACGTGCCGGCAGGAAAATACGGAACACGCGGCACGAAAATCGGCGTTTCTCCGGCCGGCAAGCCGATCCGCCCGCTGCCCCAGGGCCAAAGGCCGGCAATGGCGCGGAAGAACAATGTCTTGCCGGCGCCTGGGTCGCCGGTGATCATGACGCGCTCACCGGGATGGATCTCGACATGGCTGTCTGAAAGTTTGGTGCAGCCCTCCGGCGAGGCCACTTGGAGCTTCTCGAAGGTCAGGCTGCCATTGGCGTTATCGCCGAATTCGATGCGCTTTTCCTTGTCGTGCAACACATCGGTTTCATCGAGCGCAATGCGGAAGTCGGCAACGCGCATCAGCGTGGCGCGCCAGTCGGCGATGCCGCCGATATTGTTGATGAACCAGCGCAGCGACGAGTGCACCTGGTTGAAGGCGCCGACCGCCATCATCAACCCGCCAAAGCTGATATCGCCTGAAAAATAGACCGGCGATGCCACAAGGATCGGCGCCACCACGGTGATCCAGCCATAGGTATCGGTCACCCAGGAAAGGTTGATCTGCGCTTTGTAGATGTTTCGCATCGCGCCCAGCACCGTGCCAAGGTCGATTTCGAGCCGTCTCTTGGCATCGGCTTCGCCGTGATAGAGCGCGATGGCGTCGACATTCTCGTTGACGCGCACCATCCCGGAACGCAGCTCGGCCTCGCGGGTGTAGCGGTCGCTGTTGAGGCGGATCAGCGGCCGCCCGACCAGCCAGCTCAGCCAGGAGGCGATGCCGGCATAGAGGAACGCGGCCCAGACCATGTAGCCCGGTATCGCCAGCGACCAGCCGTTGATGTGGAAGACGAAGCCCGACGAGAGTTGCCAAAGCACGCCGACGAACGACACCAGCAGGATGAAGGATTGCAGCAGGCCGACGCCGAGGTCCGTCGACAGATCGGACAGATGCGCGGCATCCTGCTGCATGCGCTGGTCGGGATTGACGCCGATGGCGCCGGCATTGGCGAGCCGGAAGGCCCGCGCCGGCCGCATCCATTGGTCGATCAGGTCGAGCGTCAGCGCCTCGCGCAGCTTCAGCCGGATCATCTGGTTGAGCCAGGTCTGAGCGATGTTGAGCAGCAGCAGCGTGCCGGCAATCACGGCAAAGATCATCAGCTGGTGCAGGAAGGCCGCCATGTCGCGACGCGCCAGCGCATCGTAGAAAGGCTGGTTCCAGCGGTTGAGCAGAACCTGGCCGATCGACGTCGCGACGATGACCGCCATAATGCCGACCGACGTCCAGACCAGCCACTTGCGCACCGGTGAGCCTATCAGCGCCCGTTTGATCGTCGCCACCTGATCGCGCAGGCTGCTGGCATCGACGGTTACCGGCTGAGCGGCGGCGGACTTGTCCGGTTGATCAGCCATGCACGAGGTCCTTGCGTTCAGAAGCGTTGCTGAAACCAGATGGAGAGACTTGAAGGCATCCGCCGCTCAAACGGACCGCGAATGCATCTGCGACAGATAGGTGGGAAAAACCCACGCAACACCAGTTTTCATGATGATCACGAAGGTGTCACCTGACGCGTCGTCGATGTCACCCCTTCCGCCCGGCGGCCAAGCCGCGTCGCACCGTGCGGTGACAGTACCGGCACGAAGACACGGCGCGAAGCGCGCTGCGCGACCGGCACGCCCTGATAGAGCCGCTTCTGCGCCTCGACCACGATGACGCCGGAAAAGATCGGCCAGAACCGCCGGCCGGCGCGCTCCAGCACATTGTGGAACCGCATCATGAAGCGCCGCGGCGATGGCGGGAAGAACAGCGCGTCGGACCAGGAAGCCGGCGTGAAATTCGCCTCGCGCAGCAATTCTGTCAGCTGGCCGCGCGAGAACGGCCGGCCATTGCCGAACGGCGTGTGCTCGAACCGCGCCCAGACACCGCGCCGGTTGGGCACGACGATGACGACGCGCCCTGCCGGCGACAGCACCCGCCAGATCTCGTTCAGCGTCTCGCGCGGGTTTTCGACATGTTCGAGCGAATGCACGAGCAGCATGCGGTCGATGCAGGAATCGACCAGCGGCAATTCCTCGTCGAAGACCAGCGCCGTAGCCGTCGGCCCGTTCGCCGGCCAGACGACGGCGCCTTGCGTAGCAGGCATGAAGGCAAACACCCGCTCGGCATCGGTGCCGAACCGCTCCAGCCACGGCAAGGTATAGCCGAGCCCGACCAGCCGCTCATTCGGCACTGTTGCCCATATTGAGGACAGCGCCATGGTGATCGAGCGTTCAGCCAGGCGGCCGAGCGTGGTCGAATAGAAGGAGCGGAGATCGACGATATCGGAATGCATGCGCGGGACGGTAGCTGCGATGCCGCCGAAGTTCAACAAAGCCGCCAGGCTCTGCAAAGCTAGATGACATCAGCGGCCAAGCGCCCTATGTCTGCGCCAACAGATGGAGAGATGCCAATGCCGGTCGAAATCGAACAATTCATGTGCCGCAGCGACAATTTCGGTGTGCTGGTGCATGACCCGAAAAGCGGCGAGACCGCCATTATCGACGCACCCGAAGAAGCGCCGATCATTGCCGCTATCGAGCGTACCGGCTGGAAGCCGACGATGATCCTGACCACCCACCACCATGTCGACCATGTCGAGGCCAATCTGGCGCTGAAGGAGCGCTTCAAGCTGCGCATCGTCGGACCGGAGGCGGAAAAGGAAAAGATCCCCGGCATCGACGAGACCGTCGGGCAAGGCTCGGTCGTCCATCTCGGCGGTGAGCGGATCGATGTCATCGCCACGCCCGGCCACACTGCGGGCCATGTCTCCTATCATTTTCCGGCCTCGAAAGTGGCGTTCACCGCCGACACTTTGTTCGCGCTCGGCTGCGGCCGGCTGTTCGAATGCAAGCCGCCGGTGATGTATGAGTCGCTGAAGAAGCTCGTCGCACTCCCGGCCGACACGGTCATCTATTGCGGCCATGAGTATACGCTTTCGAACGCCCGCTTTGCGTTGACCGTCGACCCGACCAATTCGGCGCTGAAAGAACGCGCCGCCAAGATCGAGACCCTGCGCGCCGACAACAAGGCGACGCTGCCGACCACGATCGGCGAGGAATTGTCGACCAATCCGTTCCTGCGCTGGCACGACCCGGCGATCCGCAAGCATCTCGGTATGGAGGCGGCCTCCGACGCCGAAGTGTTCGCGGAAATCCGCAAGCGCAAGGACAATTTCTGAGCATCATTCCGGGATCAGCCATGACCAGCGCCGCTGAAATCATCGCCACGCTCGGCCTCAAGCCGCATCCGGAAGGCGGCTGGTATGCCGAGACCTTTCGCGACGGCGCCGGGCGCGGCCATTCGACGGCGATCTATTTCCTCCTTGAACAGGACCAGATTTCGGCCTGGCACCGGGTCAAGGACGCGGCCGAGGTCTGGCACTTCCATGCCGGAGCGCCGCTGGCGCTGTCGATGTGCGAGGAAGGTAGTCCAATGCTTAACCAGGTGATCGAGCAGGTGCTCGGCATTGAGCTTGCGGCGGGCGAGCGGCCGCAGATCGTCGTGCCGGCCGGCTGGTGGCAATCGGCGCGCAGCCTCGGCGAATGGACGTTGGTCGGCTGCACCGTGGCGCCGGGCTTCGACTTCGCCGCGTTTGAAATGGCCGAGCCGGGCTGGCAGCCTTAGGCCAGAAGAAAACCAAGAGTTATGCAGAGCTGGGCGGCATAGTAGAGCACCCAGACCGCATAACGGATGCCGGCGCGATAGGGTGCTATTGCCGGAACCAGGAATTTCTCCGCGGCAAGCAGCCCGTCCGATGCCATGAACATAACAGCGCCGCCGATGACCCACGGATTGGCGAGCGTCAACGCCGAGATGCCCATCGCCAGAATGGCCGCGATATAGATGGCGATCGGCACCCGCAGGCCGGGACTGACACGGCGCCAGAGCGCCGCCAGCATGACGACTGCGAAGGCCGCCATGGCAAGCGCGATGGCGCCGCGCCATGTCTCGGTGCTGAGCACATCCAGCCCGCCGCCGCCGAGCAGGAAGAGCGGCACATAGAGGACATGCGCCGCAAGGAAGCTGGCCAGCCCGCCGAGGAAGGCCTTTTCGCCGTCACGCGACAGGAAGGCATCGCCGACGGCGCTGAGCGCCAGCGCAGAGACGAGCAACAGCGGCCCACCTTGCATGAAGGCCAGCGCCGCAAGCATGGCCACGGCCAGCGTCTTTGCCGCCGAGCGGGCCAGCGTCGGCCGCATATCCAGGGTGAAGGCGTAGATCACCGCCGCCACCAGCGAAAAAATCAATGTTGCATTTGCGTTGGCGTCGATGCCGCCGGCAAACGGCATCGTCATGCGCTTGCCCCGCCAGTTGCCGCCTTGCGCAGGAACAACGATTTCGCCGCCAGCGCCGCGCCGCCGGTGATCAGTACGCAGGCCGCCAGGATACGCAGCGACGGCTCGGCAACGCCCGCCGCGATCAGCACCAATGTCGACAGCAGTGGCGCCGCATAGCTTGCCGCGCCGAGCACCTGGATGTTGCCTCGTTTGACGCCGATATCCCAGGCGTAGAAGGCGGCACCCACCGGCATCAACCCCAAACCAACCACCGCCAGCCACTGGCCGGGGCCATCGGGCAGCACCGTCTTTTCCAGCAGAAGATGGCAGATGAGGGACAGGGCTGCCGTGGCGGCGCAGAACCAGGTGACGATTGAGGTCGGCACCGCCGGAAAGCGCCGCGACAGCAGCGAATAGGACGACCACAGCAGCGCACAGACGGCCGCCATCGCATAGCCGAAGGTGTAGCGAGCATCGAAGGCGAGGCCGCCACCCTTGGTGACGATCAGCACGGTCCCGGCGAGCCCGAGCAGCGCGCCGACGACATGGTTCCAGGCCAGCTTCTCGCCCGGCATCAGCGCTGATCCCAGCACGATCAGCAGCGGCCACAGATAGGCGATCAGGCTTGCCTCCACCGCCGGCGCGTTGCGCAGCGCGGTGAAATAGAAGAAATGGTAGCCGAACAGTCCGGCAATGCCGATCACCCAGACCTGGCGTGGGATCTTCAGGCTTTTATCGGTCGCCGGCATGAACAGCCGGGCAACCAGCCCGACCGCGGTGCCGATGGTGAAGGTGATGGCCGAGAGCAAGAATGGCGGCACGGCGCCCGACGCATCGGTGAGCAACGCCAGCAGCGCCCACATGGCGACCGCCGAGAAACCGATCAGTGTTGCGCGCCCCATGCCCGTCTCCGGCGACTCGCCCCATTTCTATTCGGGTGGGCGCGTCTATTCAGTAGCTTCGAACCGCCCCGCGCTGACAGTCAAGGTGCCGATCTGCGTCCCGACCGTGGCGTGGATCGGCGCATATATGCCGGTTTGGCCGAGCGGTGCAAACGTCACCATCATCTGGCTCTTCTTCTTCAGGTAATTCAGCGCCTTGCGGCCCTTGCGGTAGCCTGCCACCGGCTCGAAGCTCATCTTGCAGGTAACGGTGTCGCCCTTGTAGCCCTTGACCGAGATCGATCCTTTCGAGGCGTAGGTCAGCGTCAGGTCGGCGCGCATCTCGCCGTCATAGAATTTCACCTTGCGCCCACAGACCTGGTCGAGGCTGTCAGCATGGATGACGGTAGCCGCCATCGGATCGAGCACCGATGCCAGATCGTTGCTGCCCAGCGGTATCCAGTTTTTGGGATTGCGCTTTTTCGGCTCGGGAATGACCTGGGTGGCGGTCACCGCGCCATTGGCAAAGCGGATATCGACCATGGAAGCCTTCTTGCCGGACTTATAATCGGCGCGAAATACCTGCGGCTGCATCTGCTTGCCCAGGATCTTGCCCTTTGACGAGATCGTGCCGCTCGTGTCGTCGAACAAGGTGGCGAGACCCGCGCTGGAGACGGTGCCGTCTATGGAATAGCTATCGCCTTCGTAGTGGCTGGAAAATGTCGCCTTGGCCACGGAAAGGCCCAGGAACGACACCGTGTATTCGCCCTTGAAGGACTGTGCGGTGGCTGCGGGCGCGGCGGCAAGGGTTGATGTTGGCAAGGCGGCGACAAGTATGGCGACAACGGCATGTGACGGGCGAAGCATGGCGGGCTCGGTCCTTGATTTTTTAACCGGAGGCGGGCGACTCCGGCTTGAAATGTCCCTGTCCGACCGCTTATAGGCTGAATTCCGGCCTTTATGTGAAACGCCCGTCACAGTCGTGGGCAAGCCGGAGCTTGACGCATTGGCGAAATGCAACTAAGGAACGCCAACTTTTCCATAAGGCCGCCTGACTGAAACCGCGCGCCACCCGGCGCGGGCGAACAAGGTTTGGCAGGCTAGACAGAACTGAAGGTTAGAACCATGTCCCGCACCTGCGAACTCACTGCCAAGGCAGTCCAGACCGGCAACAATGTGAGCCACGCCAACAACAAGACCAAGCGCCGCTTCCTGCCGAACCTCGTCAATGTGACGCTGATTTCGGAAGCGCTGAACCAGAATGTGCGCCTGCGCATTTCGGCCAACGCGCTGCGTTCGGTCGAGCATCGCGGCGGCCTCGACGCCTTCCTGGCCAAGGCCGACGCCAAGGAATTGTCGCAGCGCGCGCGCCTGTTGAAGAAGCAGATCGCCAAGAAGCTGGCCGACCAGCCCGCCGCTTAACGATATCAAGGCGGGGGACGACCGCCCTGAGCATCGGAGCAATCCGATGCTCAAAACTTCTAAGGCAGCAGCATCGGAGCAATCCGATGCTCAAAACTTGCAAGGCAGCGCGACCCGAACTTCGGCTAGCGCCTGGCTGGTTCCATTACCCAGGATAAAAAAATGACTTCCTTCTCGCGATATCTGCCCTTTGTGGCCGCCATGGCGCTTGTCGTCGTGGCATCGAACATCCTCGTGCAGTTCCCGATGCAGGGCCAGGCCGGCGGTCTGTCGCTGGGCGACATCCTGACCTGGGGCGCCTTCACCTATCCCTTCTCCTTCCTGGTCACCGACCTTGCCAACCGCCGCTACGGGCCGACCGTGGCGCGCCGCATCGTCCTTGTCGGCTTCATGACCGCTGTGGTCTGCTCGATCCTCGTCCCGCCCTTCCTGTTTCGCCACGGCCTGATCGAGTTCGAGACATCAGCCGACCGGCTGGTGCGCATCGCCACAGCTTCCGGCGCGGCCTTCCTTTGCGCGCAATTGCTCGACGTCACCGTGTTCAACCGGTTGCGCCGGCAGAGCTGGTGGCGCGCGCCGATCGTCGGCACGCTGGTCGGCTCGGTGTTCGACACCCTGGTGTTCTTCAGCATCGCCTTTTCGGCCGCCTTCGCTTTTGCCGGCCCGAACGACAGCTTTGCGCTGGAGACGGCGCCGCTGATGGGCGTGCTGCCGGTCGAGACCATGCGCTGGGTCTCCTGGGCCCTGGGCGACCTCTCGGTGAAGCTGATCATCGCTGTTGTGGCCCTGATCCCCTACCGGCTGCTCGCCGCCCACTGGAGCCAGCCGGCCGTGGCTGTCTAGGCCGTGATCCCTTGGGTCCAGCTCGGCTCGGCCAAAACGCCTGACGGCGGACAGGAACTGCGGTTAAAGCAGCGCGGCAGCGAATTCTCGATCATGCTCGGCACCAATGAGCTGATGAACAGCCGCCTCGGCGGCTCCGAGGAAGCGCTGGCCAAGCTCTCCTGTGAAAAGATCGGCGGCCGCGCCCAACCGAAAATCCTGATCGGCGGCCTGGGCATGGGTTTTACGCTGCGCGCTGCGCTTGCCCAATTGGGCGCCGACGCAGGGATCACCGTTGCCGAGCTTGTCCCCGCCGTCATCGCCTGGGCGCGCGGCCCCATGGAAGCGGTCTTCGCCGGCTGTCTCGACGATCCCCGTGTGACGGTTCGCAAAGCCGACGTCGGGCACATCATAAGATCCGACAAGGCAGCCTGGGACGCCATCCTGCTCGATGTCGACAATGGCCCCGAAGGCATCGTCTACAAGGGCAACGACGCCCTCTATGGCGCTGCCGGCCTAGGCGCGGCGCGTGCAGCGCTCAGGCCCGGGGGCGTGCTGGCTGTTTGGTCGCAAGGCCCCGATGCCGGCTTCACACTTAGGCTCAAGCAGGCGGGCTTTGTCGTGGACGAGGTGAAGACGCGCGCCAATGGCAAGCGCGGCGCGCGCCACGTCATCTGGATCGCCACCAAGCCTTAGGGCTCTCAATCCTGGTGCAGGATGAATTCCAGATAGAGGTTGCGCTGCAGGATCGAATGGTTGTCATCCGAGATCAGCGACACCATCAGCGCTCTGTCATCGCGGGTCCAGACGTCGAGTCCTTCCATATTGTCGATCTGGTAGCCCATGTCGGCTTCCATCAGCACCGGCCCGTCGGCAACCGCGCCCTTCTCGACGCTTTCGCCATAGATGCGCCTTAGCCGCATCCTGACACCGCCGGCCATCGAGAAACTGCGCTCCAAAAGCAGCAGGTCGCCATCCGGCAGGAAGGCGCCGTCAGTGATGTCGAAATCACCGTTGCGCTTGACCGTGAAGACGCCCTTGTGCGGCCCTTCGATGATGGCGGCATAGATGTTGCCAGCCTTGTCCAAGCTCTTTTCCGAGACCACGACGAGGCCGCCCTCGTGCTGGCCGTTGGGATTGGCGTGGGTGACGGTCTCGAAACCGCGGTTCTGTCGCAGTTCGCGGGCTGGAACCAGAAAGTTCAGTTGCTTGAACGGCGCCGTCATGTTGCTGGGGTCGATCTTGAACTGGGCGACGCGGTGATCGCGCTCGAAGCCGACGGTGGCGATGCCGTCCTTGACTGCAAGGCCCTCGGCATCGACTTCCCATTTCCTGTCGATCGGCCGGCCCTTCTCATCGACCATCTGCTGCATGCGGAAATTCTGGATGCCGGACGGCCGCTTGTCGGCATCATGGGTGATAGAGCCGAAGAACCAGAAGCCCGTATCGGCGACGCCGATGAAATCGCTGCCGGGTTTGACGAACCGAAATGCCGACAGCGCGCCGAAATCGCGCGTCGTCGAGTTCATCTCAAGACCGCCGACGAATTCCAGCGGCCCAAACTGCTTGTCGGCGCTGCCGATATGGAAGGTGGTGATCGGTCGCGCCGAGACTTCGACCGGCTCGACCGCGCTTGGGCCGGCGGCGATGGCCGGCGCAAACGCCATGCCGGACAACGCAGTGACCGCGAAGAGCATCTGCCGAAACCCGCCGCGCAAAAAAATCATCCGGCGCGCCGGTAGCCGCCGCGGCGTGTATCGCGCACGTTTTCCTCGGCGAACAGCGAGGCCAGCTGCTCGGTCATGGCGCCGGCCAGTTCCTCGGCATCAACGATGGTGACGGCGCGCCTGTAATAGCGGGTGACGTCGTGGCCGATGCCGATGGCCAGAAGCTCGACCGGCGAGCGCGTCTCGATCAGCTCGATGACGGCGCGCAGGTGCCGCTCGAGATAGTTGCCAGGATTGACCGACAGCGTCGAATCGTCGACCGGCGCGCCGTCCGAGATCATCATCAGGATCTTGCGCTGTTCGGGCCGGGCGATCAGCCGGTTGTGCGCCCATAACAACGCCTCGCCGTCGATGTTTTCCTTGAGCAGGCCCTCGCGCATCATCAGGCCGAGATTGCGCCGGGCGCGACGCCACGGATGATCGGCGGATTTGTAGATGATGTGGCGCAGATCGTTGAGCCGGCCGGGGTTCGGCGGCTTGCCGTCCTTCAGCCACTTCTCGCGCGCCTGTCCGCCCTTCCACGCCCGCGTGGTGAAGCCGAGGATCTCGACCGAGACGCCGCAGCGCTCCAGCGTGCGCGCCAGAATGTCGGCACAGGTGGCGGCAACCGTGATCGGCCGACCGCGCATCGAGCCCGAATTGTCGAGCACCAGCGTCACCACCGTGTCGCGGAATTTGGTGTCGCGCTCCTGCTTGAACGACAAGGGCTGCATCGGGTCGATGACGACACGAACCAGGCGTGCCGGATCGAGATAACCCTCTTCGAGGTCGAAATCCCAGGAACGGTTCTGCTGCGCCATCAGGCGGCGCTGCAGCCGGTTGGCGAGCCGTCCGACGACGCCGGAGAGATTGGCCAACTGCTTGTCGAGGAAGGCGCGCAGCCGGTCGAGTTCTTCCTCCTCGCACAGGTCTTCCGCACCGACCGTCTCGTCGAAGGCGGTGGTGAAAACCTTGTAGTCGATCTCTTTCGGCAGGTTGGCGAAGGGGTTGTCGTTACGGCGCGCCTCGCCCGGCGTTTCGGCGTCCGCATCGTCATCGTCGGAAAGATCGTCGGCAGTGGCGTCGGAGGCCTCAGTCTCGGACGACTGTTCGTCGTCAGCCGAGGCCTCGGCATCCTCTGACTGCGACTGCTCGGAGCCGGAATCCTCTTCACCGCCCTCCTCGCTCTGCTCCTCGCCTTGCGGCTGGTTGTCGTCATTGTCCTCGGAGTCTTCGGTTTCCTGGTCGTCGCCGAGTTCCTCGGCCATCTCCATGGACGCAAGCATCTCGCGCACGACGCGGGCAAAGGCCTGCTGGTCGCCAAGCTTGGCCGACAGTCCGTCGAGATCGGCCTTGGCTTTTTCCTCGACCCAGGGCCGCCAGAGGTCGACCAGCCGTTCGCCGCTCTTCGGGATCGGCCGTCCGGTCAGCTTTTCGCGCACCATAAGCGCCAGCGCCTCCTCGATCGGCGCGTCGGCCTTGTCCTTGACGTCGACAAGGTTGGCCTTGGCGTATTTGTCCTCCAGCATCGAGCCGATATTGTCGGCGACGCCTTGCATGGCGCGGCTGCCGATCGCCTCGACGCGGGCCTGTTCCACGGCGTCATAGATCGAGCGCGCCAGCTTGCCTTCCGGCGCCAGTTTGGTGTGGATGCGCTGATCGTGGCAGGCGCGCTTCAGCGCCATGGAATCGCCCAGGCCACGAGTAATCGCGATGTCTGTCTTGGACGCTTTCTTCGGCAGTTCGGGCAGTCGGGCGCGGCTGCCGGCGAGCGCCGGGCGGTCCTTGGCGAAACCGACTTCGAGCTCCTTGTCGCCGGCGATGGCGCGCATGCAGACGGTGACGGCACGCTTGAAGCTGTCGGCTTCAGACCCCGTCTTCGACTTGTTGCGCGTGTTGTCGCCCGGACCCGCCATCGAGGCTCTGCTCAGCCCAGCACCACGTTGGCGGCGCTCTCGGGCAAATCCTCGCCGAAGGCGCGCTGGTAGAACTCGGCCACCACCGAACGCTCCAGCTCGTCGCATTTGTTGAGGAAGGTCAGCCGGAACGCCATGCCGATATTGCCGAAGATCTCGGCATTTTCGGCCCACGTGATGACGGTACGCGGGCTCATCACGGTCGACAGATCGCCATTGATGAAGGCCGAGCGCGTCATGTCGGCGACCCGCACCATCTTGTTGACGATGTCCTTGCCCTTGCCGTCGCGATAGTGCTTGGCCTTGGCCAGCACGATGTTCACCTCATTGTCGTGCGGCAGGTAGTTCAGCGTGGTGACGATCGACCAGCGATCCATCTGCGCCTGGTTGATCTGCTGCGTGCCGTGATAGAGGCCGGTAGTGTCGCCGAGGCCGACCGTGTTGGCGGTCGAAAACAGCCGGAACGCCGGATGCGGGCGGATGACCCGGCTCTGGTCGAGCAGCGTCAGGCGGCCCGACGATTCCAGCACGCGCTGGATGACGAACATCACGTCCGGACGGCCTGCATCGTACTCGTCGAAGCAGAGCGCGACATTGTGCTGGTAGGCCCAGGGCAGGATGCCGTCGCGGAATTCGGTGATCTGCAGGCCATCCTTGACGACGATGGCGTCCTTGCCGACGAGGTCGATACGGCTGACATGGCTGTCGAGGTTGACGCGCACGCAGGGCCAGTTAAGGCGGGCGGCGACCTGTTCGATATGGGTCGATTTGCCGGTGCCGTGATAGCCAGACACCATGACGCGGCGGTTGTAGGCAAAGCCGGCAAGGATCGCCAGCGTCGTCGCCTTGTCGAACAGATAATCCGGATCGATGTCCGGCACATGTTCCGAGGTCACCGAATAGGCCGGCACCACCATCTTGGACTCGAAGCCGAATTTGTCTTTCACCGACACCGTCGTGTCGGGCAAATTGGCGATGTCGCGATCGACCTTGTTCATCTCTATCCAAGTCTCCACGGGCGAAATGCCTGATTTCGCCGGCAATCGATTTTGTCCGGGGGCGGTCTTAGAGCCTTTTCCACCCTTATGAAAGTTGGAAAACGACACGAACCGTTAGGTTGCTCAGCACAAACCCGCCTGCTTGAGCACGCGATAGGCCTGCAGCACATCGCGGAACCGGTCTTCCGAACCTCTATCGCCGCCATTCGCATCCGGATGGTGGCGCTTCACAAGTTCCTTATAGCGCGCCTTGATGTCCTTGCCAGTCGCCTTTGTATCAAGGCCAAGCGTTTCCAGCGCCTTGGCCTCAAGCGGCTTGGCCTTGCGTTCGCGCGCCTCGCGCGGGTCCTTCGGCCCTTTGAACAGATCGAAGGGATCGCGCATGCGGTTGTAATAGCCGGCGCGACCGGAACGCTGCTGGGCGAAATCGGGCGAGGAGCGCGTCGAGGCGCCGGCGACGCCCATCTTCCATGTCGGCCGGTGGCCGGTCATCGCTTCCTTCTGGAAGCGGGCTATCTCGGTGTCCGGCACGCCGGAGAAGTAGTTGAAACCCTTGTTGTATTCGCGCACATGATCGAAGCAGAACTGAAAATACTCGCCTTCCTTCATGCGTCCGACCGGCGCCCGGTGGGTACCGGCCTCCTTGCAGCCGTCCCACTGGCAGATCGGCGAGTGCGACTTCAACTCCGCATCCTTGTCGGGACGGACCCGAATTTTCTCGAAATATTTGGGGTACGGTTTCATCTCACCCATTTATGGGCTGTTCGCACGTGCGAAACAAGAATTGACATTTTCGCGATCATCGCCCTAACCGCTGAATCGCGGCATAAAGCAGGGCGAATGGCGATTTTTGAGGCGGCCCGGCGGGATCGATCCCGATTTCCCGATCACGCCTTGCAGATATGGTGAAGGGAGATGGCGATGTCCATACAGGCGACGATGGAAGACAAGCTGAACAAGGCGTTTTCGCCGGAGCGGCTGGCGATCGTCAATGAAAGCCACCTTCATGCCGGTCATCACCACCACGGCTCCGACGATCACGGTGCCTATGACGGCACCGGCGAGACGCATTTTCGCGTCCGCATCGTCTCATCCGTCTTTGCTGGCATGAGCCGCATCGACCGCCACCGCGCCGTCAACGAATTGCTCGCAGCGGAGCTGCAAGCCGGCGTCCATGCGCTGGCAATCGAACCGGCTGCACCCGGCGAAAAGACCCGTTGGTAAGTCTCTCCGCCTCAGATCACCGCTTCGATGAGAAACGGTCCCGGACGCGACAGGGCACTGTCGAGCAGCGCGTCGAACCGCTCGCACGTGTCGGCGCGGGCCGCCTCGACGCCCATGCCTTTGGCCAGCGCAACCCAGTCCAGCGCCGGATGGTCGAGATCGAGCATGCGCCTAGCGTTCTCGCCGATCTCATTGACCCCGACATTCTTCATTTCGCCATGCAGGATGGCGTAGGTCCGGTTGGAAAAGATGATGGTCACGACGTCAAGCTTTTCCCTGGCCTGGGTCCACAGTCCCTGCACCGTGTACATGCCGCTGCCGTCGGCCTCGAGATTGATCACCTTGCGGTCCGGGCAGGCGATCGCTGCTCCTGTCGCCATCGGAATGCCGCCGCCGATCGATCCGCCCGTACCCATCATGTAGTCGTGCGGCGCCGCAAAGGCGGATAGCGCGAAGAACCGTCTCGCCGAGGTGACCGCTTCGTCGCAGACGATGGCATTGGCCGGAAGTTTGCGCGCCACCGACAGCGCGATGGCATCGTCCGTCAGTCTGCCGCTCAGCGTCGGTTCGTCTGGAAAGGCGGTTGCGGCGGCGAATTGCTGCGTCGGCTTGATGCCGACCTCGGCAGCCAGCGCCTCCAGCGCCGCTTTCAGATCCTGGCCATGCGCCGCCAGCGAAAGCACCTTGCAATCGTCCCGAACCAGCCGCCCGGGCTTGCCGGGATAGGCGAAGAAGGCAACCGGCTCCTTGGCGCCGACCAGCACCAGCAAGTCGATATCCCGGAGCATGGCCGTCGCCGCATCGACCGGATAGGGAATGCGGGTCGGGGCGAACCGCCCGCGGCCGCGCTGCATGCGGGCGATCAGAACCTCACTGAACAGCCTGACATCGCTTCCCGATGACATTCTCCCTGCGATTTCAAGTCCATCGGCGCGCGCCGCCTGCCCACGCACCACCATGCCGACACGGCCCGGCGCGGCGCGGATTGCTTCGGCGATCGTGCGCACAACAGCCATGTCGACGGCGGGCGGCGGCTCCAGCTTCACCTTGCCAGGCGAAATCGCAGCAACTTCGCCCCAGGCGGCATCCGCAGGCAGGATCAAGGTCGTGACGCCAGGCGGCGTGAGTGAGGCGCGGAAAGCCGCCTCTGCGGCCGGCACAATATCGGCCGGCCCCTTGACGCGGCCAACCCAGTTCGACATCGGCGACGCCAGGCCTTCTATGTCGCTGGTCAGCGGGGCATCGAGCGGCAGATGGTAGGAAGCATGGTCGCCGACAATGTTGATCATCGGGCTGCGCGCACGCCTTGCGTTGTGCATGTTGGCCAAACCGTTGGCGAGACCCGGTCCGGTATGCAGCAACGTTGCTGCCGGGCGGTCGGTCATGCGCGCATAGCCGTCGGCGGCGCCGGTCACCACGCCCTCGAACAGGCCGAGCACGCAGCGCATCTGAGGTTTGCGGTCCAGTGCGGCAACGAAATGCATTTCGGATGTGCCAGGATTGGCGAAGCAGACCGTGACGTCATTGGCCAGGAGCACGTCGCACAGCAGATCGGCGCCATTCATGATTTTCTTTCCCAATCGACAACTCAGGAACAATTGCACCTGTAGCCGCCGGGTCGGCAATGTCCCGCCGGGGCTTTTGGTCTGATCCAGGACGCCTCGCGGGGATCGGGGATCAACCGACGGTCCATTCAGGAAGGCCAGCATCGCGGCGGTCAACGCGTCGCCGTCCTCGCCGAAGTCGTGATTGATCGACATATGCGTGTAGGCGTTGCCGTCGAACAGCGTCACTTCAGTGCCGATGGCGCGCAGGCGTTTGGCAAAGCCTTCGATTGGTCGTCGCGGCCTTCGGCGCGCGAATAGGCGATGAAGGTCGGCGGATGCTTGTGTCCATCGAGATAGCTGGCCGGCGACAACGCCGCCCATCAGCGCCGCAGCACCGGGCAACCCGCCATTCCAGCCACTCCGAATGTTTCCTCCCAAGCCTTCTACCCGGATTGCAGCCACTCTCCTTCATGTGAAGGGAACCAACAATGCTTTCCGACAGTTGAAGGTGATGAGGCGATTGGAATCCAGATCGGCTCCGAGGGCAGAACATCATGCGTGCAACCCAATCCGACGTCTTCGATCTTTTTTCGGAAATTTATGCCAATGCGGCGGACGAAGAGGTCAGCATCCAACAGTATCTTCTTGCCTGTCGGGAAGACAAATCGATGTACGCTTCGGCTCCCGAAAGGATGGTCTACGCAATCGGCGAACCAAAACTGGTTGACACCAGCAAAGACGAGCGGCTCGGCCGCATTTTCTCGAATCGGACCCTCAAGGTCTACCCTCATTTTTCCGACTTCTATGGAATGGAGGATACGATCGAGCGCATAGCCGGGTATTTCCGCTATGCCTCGCAGGGGCTCGAAGAACGCAAGCAGATCCTCTATCTCCTCGGCCCGGTCGGCGGCGGCAAATCCTCTCTGGCCGAGCGCCTGAAGAAACTGATGGAGCAGCGCCCGATCTACACGCTGAAGGTCGGCAACCAGATCAGCCCGGTTTTCGAGTCGCCGCTTGGGCTGTTCCATCCCGATCACATGGGTGATCTGCTAGAGGATAAATACGGCATAGCCCGGCGCCGGCTGAACGGATTGATTTCGCCATGGGCGGCCAAGCGCCTCGACGAATTGTCTGGCGACATCTCCAAATTCAGCGTCGTCAAGCTGATGCCTTCGCGGCTGCGCCAGATCGGCATTGCCAAGACCGAACCTGGCGATGAGAACAATCAGGATGTCTCGGCCCTGGTCGGCAAGGTCGACATCAGGCAATTGGAAAATTTTAGCCAGTCCGACCCCGATGCCTATTCCTATAGCGGTGGCCTGAACCGGACCACGCAAGGTCTGCTTGAATTCGTCGAGATGTTCAAGGCACCCATCAAGGTTCTGCATCCGCTGCTGACCGCAACACAGGAAGGCAGCTACAACGGCACTGAAAATTTCGGCGCCTTTCCCTACCAGGGGATCATCGTCGCCCATTCCAACGAGTCGGAATGGCAACAGTTCAAGAGCAACAAGAACAATGAGGCGTTTCTCGATCGCATCCTGGTGGTCAAGGTACCCTATTGCCTGCGGATCACCGAAGAGAGGCAGATCTATGAGAAATTGCTGCGTGAGAGCGAGTTGGCCGCCAGCCCCTGTGCCCCTGAAGTTTTGGACATCCTCAGCCGCTTTGCAGTTTCGACGCGCTTGGCCGAGCACGACAACTCGCCGCTCTACACCAAGATGCGCGCCTATGACGGCGAAAATCTGAAGGAAGTCGATCCCAGGGCAAAGTCGGTCCAAGAATATCGCGACGCCGCCGGCGTCGATGAAGGCATGACGGGCGTCAGCACGCGCTTTGCCTTTAAGATCCTTTCGCAGACATTCAACTTCGACAATGAGGAGGTGGCCGCCGATCCTGTGCATCTGATGTACATTCTGGAGGAGGCGATCAAGCGGGAGCAGTTCCCGAAGGAAACGGAAGCGGCCTATCTTGAATTCATCAAGTCGGAGCTTGCGGCGCGCTACGCCGAGTTCATCGGCCACGAAATCCAGAAGGCCTATCTGGAGTCCTATAGCGAATACGGCCAGAACCTCTTCGACCGCTACATCGCCTATGCGGATGCCTGGATTGAGGACCAGGACTACAAGGACCCCGACACCGGCCAGATCCTCAACCGGGAGATCCTGGACA
This sequence comes from Mesorhizobium sp. M1143, assembly GCF_040318435.1. Classification (NCBI taxonomy): domain Bacteria; kingdom Pseudomonadati; phylum Pseudomonadota; class Alphaproteobacteria; order Hyphomicrobiales; family Phyllobacteriaceae; genus Mesorhizobium; species Mesorhizobium sp. M1143. The sequence goes on from NZ_JAMYMJ010000052.1 coordinate 25,437, forward strand.
ACGAACTTTCGCAGGTCGAGAAACCGGCAGGCATCGCCAATCCCAAGGACTTCCGTAACGAGGTGGTGAAGTTCACTCTGCGCGCTCGCGCAAGAAACCACGGCCGCAACCCGTCATGGACCAGCTATGAAAAACTGCGCGAGGTCATCGAGAAGCGGATGTTCGGACAGGTCGAGGACCTCTTGCCGGTGATCAGCTTCGGCTCCAAGCAAGACAGCGTTACGGAAAAGCGCCATAACGAATTCGTACAGCGCATGATCGAGCGTGGCTACACAGAACGGCAGGTACGCCGGCTGGTGGACTGGTACATGCGGGTGAACAAGGCGGGTTGACAGAGCCGGATGGTTCCATGCCGATCTTCATCGACCGTCGCCTGAACCCCAAGGACAAGAGCCTTGGCAATCGACAGCGCTTCCTCAGGCGTGCTCGCGAGGAGTTGAAGCGGAGCATTCGCGATCAAATCCGCACTGGCAGGATCGCCGACGTGGATACCGAGCACGCCGTGCCCATGCCTGAAAGGAAAACGGCCGAGCCGAGCTTCAACGATGACAGGGCCAGCGGACGGCGCCGACACATCCTTCCGGGCAACAGGCATTTTTCCCCTGGAGACCTGCTCCCGAAGCCGCATGGGGGCGGCGCGGCGTCGTCGCCAGGAAACACGGCGTCGGAAGACGATTTTCGTTTCGTGCTGTCACGCGAGGAGGTGCTCGAACTCTTTTTTGAGGATCTCGAACTGCCCGACCTGGTTAAGCTCAATCTCAAGGAAATCCTTGCCTTCAAGCCGCGCCGGGCCGGCTTCGCGGCAACCGGTTCCCCGACCAACATCAATGCCGGCCGCACCATGCGCAACAGCCTAGGCCGGCGCATTGCGCTGAGGCGCCCCACGCAGCAGGAACTGGAGGCGATCCTCCGGGAAATCGTCACGCTTGAGTCGGCCCCGGCCGGCGCGGCGGTGCGCCAGCGCATCGCGGAATTACGCGACGAGCTTGACCGGCTGGAGCGACGGCGCAGGCGAATTGCCTTTGTCGATCCGGTCGATATCCGATTCAACCGCTTCGACGCCCGGCCGGTGCCGAATGCCAATGCCGTCATGTTCTGCCTTATGGACGTGTCCGGATCGATGGGCCAACGCGAAAAGGACTTGGCCAAACGCTTCTTCGTGCTGCTGCACCTGTTCTTGAAACGGCGCTACGAACGCACGGAGATCGTCTTCATCCGCCATACCCATGAAGCGCACGAAGTGGATGAGGACACGTTCTTCTACAACACGCAGAGCGGCGGTACGATCGTCTCCACCGCGCTCGACGAAATGCACCGCATTATCGGCCAGCGCTATCCTGCCAGCGAGTGGAACATTTACGCCGCGCAGGCCTCTGACGGGGACAATTTCACCACCGATTCCGAGCGATGCATAGAACTCATGAACGGCAAGCTCATGCGCCTGTGCCAGTATTTCGCCTATGTCGAGATCATCGACGAACGCGAGAGCCACATATTCGGTGCTACCGAAAACGGGACGTCGCTTTGGCGCGCCTACAGTACGATCGAGCTGAAATGGCCCAACTTCCAGATGAGCCGCATCGCTGCTCCCGCGGATATTTACCCGGTCTTCCACCGGCTCTTCGCCAGGCAGCCGGCGGCCATCAAGAGCGCTTGAGAGAGAGAGATGGTCAGGCGAGCCAACGAAACGAATTTGTTGTTTTCCGGTTCTGACTGGAATTTCGAGAAATTATCGCGGGCTTTTGAAGAGATCGAGGCGATCGCGGTCGACGAGTTGCATCTCGATACTTACCCGGTCCAGATGGAGATAATCTCCTCCCAACAGATGCTCGACGCCTACTCATCTATCGGCATGCCACTGATGTATCGGCATTGGTCGTTCGGCAAACATTTCCTTCACCAGGAGCTTCTTTACCGTAAGGGTGGTCGGGGGCTGGCCTATGAACTGGTCATCAACTCCAATCCCTGCATCGTCTACCTCATGGAGGAAAACACCATGGCGTTGCAGGCCCTTGTGACGGCCCACGCGGCGCTTGGCCACAATCATTTCTTCAAGAACAATCATCTGTTTCAGCAATGGACCGACGCCGGGGCAATCCTGGGTTATCTGGACTTCGCCAAGGGCTACATCGCCCGGTGCGAGGAGCGGCACGGCCTTGCAGCAGTGGAGGCCATTCTCGATTCCGCCCATGCCCTGATGGAACAAGGGGTGTTCCGCTACCACCGGCCGCCAAAGCTCTCGTCGGAGCGACAGCGCGAAGGGCTTCGCGAGCGCCTCGAATACGAAGAGCGCTCCTACAACGATCTGTGGCGCACGCTGCCGCCGTCGCAGAACAAAAACAAGTCCGGCAATGAGGATCAAGGGATGGCGGAGCGCAAGAGATCGCTCAACCTTCCCGAGGAAAACCTCCTTTATTTCCTCGAGAAGAACAGCCTGATCCTGGAACCCTGGCAGCGCGAGATCATCAGGATCGTCCGCGTCATCGCGCAATATTTCTACCCGCAGCGACAGACTCAAGTCATGAATGAAGGCTGCGCCACCTTCGTGCATTATACGCTCATGAACATGCTATTCGATCGCGGCCGGATCGGCGAAGGTGCCATGCTCGAAATCCTGCGCAACCATTCGAACGTGATCTTCCAGCCGGCCTTTGACGATCCCCGGTTTTCAGGCATCAATCCCTATGCCCTCGGCATCGACATGATGCAGGACATACAGCGCATTTCGACCGAGCCGACGGCGGAGGACCGCGACTGGTTCCCGGACATTGCAGGACATGGCAACTGGCGCGAGGTCCTGCTTGAGGCCTGGGCCAACCACCGCGACGAATCCTTTATCCGCCAGTACCTCAGCCCGAGCTTGATCCGAAAATGGCGGTTCTTCGTGCTTGGCGATGGAGCCGACAAACCGCATTTCGAAGTCGCGTCGATCCACAACGAACGTGGCTATCACAAGATACGCGCCCAGCTAGCCCACAGTTACGACCTTGGAGCGAATCGGCCGGACATCCAGGTGATTGATGTCGACCTGCTCGGCGACCGGCAGTTGCGGCTGCAACACAGGGTAAAGGATGGTGTTGTGCTCGAAGGGGCCAGCCGTGACGCGACGCTCCGCCATGTCCGCAGCCTCTGGGGCTACGAGGTCAGCCTGGTCGCAGTTGACGCTCAAACCGGTGCGACAATCCACGAACGGTCTACGAGCCAGATCGCGGCATAAGCTCGGCAAAGAGCGTCCTGTTGCGGGCCTGCTCGTTACCTCAGGCTTCGCCCGCCGGCCTGATCCTGATCCTTGCGATCCGGTTCTTGTCGCGCTTCATCACCACGAAGCGCTTGCCGTGGAAGGTGAAAGCCTGCTTTTCCTCGGGGATCGACTGCGTCTCGTGGATGACCAAGCCGGCAATGGTGGTCGCTTCCTCGTCAGGCAGGTTCCAGTCGAGCGCCCGGTTGAGATCGCGGATCGGGACGGTGCCGTCGACGACCACGGAACCGTCCGCCTCCTGCTTGACGCCCTGAATGTCGACATCGTGCTCGTCGGCGATCTCGCCAACGATCTCCTCGATAATGTCCTCCAGCGTCACCAGCCCTTCGACCTCGCCATATTCGTCGACGACGATGGCGAAATGCGCCTTGGCGCGCAGGAAGGCGTTGAGCTGTTCCTGCAGCGTGGTGGTGTCGGGCACGAACCAAGGCTTCGAAGCGATCTTCATCACGTCGATCCGGGAAAAGTCGTTGCCGACCTCGTTCAGCGCTCGCAGCAGGTCCTTGGCGTGCAGCACGCCGACAATGTTGTCGAGCGAGCCTTTCCACAACGGCATGCGGGTGTGCGGGCTTTGCAGGATCTCGCGCACCACCGCTTCCGGCCCATTGTCGGCATTGACCGAGCGCATATTGGTGCGGTGGACCATGATGTCGGAGACTTCGAGCTCGGCGAGATCGAACAGCCCGCCGACGCGGTCGCGGTCCTCTCGCACCATCTGGCCGTCGCGGCGGAAATCGTCGACCGCGCCGCGCAACTCGTCCTGGGTCGAGCGCTGCGGCTCGATGCGCGACAACTCATAGCCGAACATGGCAAGCAGGCGCGTGCGCACGGCCAGGACCAGCAGGATGAGGATGGCAAGGAAGGCGACGACGGTCCAGCCAGGCTCGTTGATCATCGCGGCCGGCTTTCCTGGCCCGGGTGGTTTTCCCTGAGGAACGAAAGCACTTCCGACGCCGGTACATCCTTGGCAATAAAAGCCTGGCCAACGCCGCGCGTCAGGATGAAGGTCAGCGCGCCGCGCGACACTTTCTTGTCCTGGGTGATGAAGCCAAGCAGCGCCTCGGCATCGGGCAACTCACCAGGGATGTCGGCCATCCGCCAGGGTAGACCGACGGCGCGAAGATGCGCCTCGACCCGCGCCGCGTCGTCCGGGCTGGCCAGATTGAGCCTTGCGGAAAAGCGGTGCGCCAGCGCCATGCCGATGGCGACGCCTTCGCCATGGACGAGGCGGGCGCCATCATACTGTGTGGCGCCTTCCAGCGCATGGCCGAACGTGTGGCCAAGATTGAGCAGTGCGCGGTCGCCGGTTTCGAACTCGTCGCGGGCGACGACATCGGCCTTGGCGCGGCAGGCCTCGGCAATCGCCTCCGCCCGTTCCGCACCACCGGCGAACACCTTTTCCCAGTTCGCTTCCAGCCAGGCGAAAAACGCCGGTCGGTCGATCAACCCGTATTTGGCAAGCTCGGCATAGCCGGCGCGAAATTCGCGGATCGGCAGCGTGTCGAGCACTTCGGTGTCGGCCAGCACCAGCTTCGGCTGATGGAAGACGCCGACCAGATTCTTGCCGCGCGGGCTGTTGATGCCGGTCTTCCCACCGACCGAGGAATCGACCTGCGCCAGCAGCGAGGTTGGAATCTGGACGAAATTCATGCCGCGGCGCACGATGCCGGCGGCAAAGCCGGTGAGATCGCCGATGACGCCACCGCCGAGCGCAATGACGACATCGCCGCGCTCCAGCTTGGCGGCGAGCACGCCGTCGACCACCTCTTCGAGATGGGCAAAGCTCTTGGTCTTTTCGCCGGCCGGCAAAGTGATGACGGCAGGCTGGATGCCGCCTGTTTCCAGACCGGCCTTCAGCGCGTCGAGATGTGCCGCCGCGACATTGTCGTCGGTGACCACCGCCGCCCTCGTGCCGGGCAGGCGGCGCGAAATCTCGGCGCCGGCGCGCGCCAAAAGGCCAGGGCCGATCAGGATGTCATAGGCGCGCTCGCCAAGGCCGACCTCGACAGTGACCTGTTCGCTCACAGCCGCACCTCGCCCGGCGCAGTCGGAGCCGGAATGCCGAAATGCCCGCACAGCGCGTCGACAACCTCCGTCGCAATGACCTCCTTGCGGTCGTCGCGTGTCGGCACGGTGATGTTGGACGTGGCATAGACCGGGTAGCGCTCGCCCATCAGTCGCTCGAGCACGGCGCGCGGATCGGCGCTTTTGAGCAACGGCCGGTTCTGCTTCTTGGACACGCGCTCCATCAACAGGTCGATCTCGGCCTTCAGCCACACCGACACGCCATGCCCGGCGATCGCTTCCCGCGTCTGCGCATTCATGAACGCGCCGCCGCCGGTCGACAGCACCTGCGGCCCACTCTCCAGCACGCGCAGGATGACGCGCTGCTCCAATGCCCGGAATTCGGTCTCGCCATAGCGTTCGAACAGTTCCGGCACCGTCATGCGCGACACGGTTTCTATCTCCTGGTCGCTGTCTACGAAGGGCAGCGACAGCATCGTCGCCACCTTGCGGCCGATCGCCGTCTTGCCGGCGCCCATCAGGCCGACAAAGACGATCGAGCGGCTGCCCAGCCTGTCGAGCAGCGCGGCATGGCTATCGCCGGGAGGATTTGCTGGTAACGCGTTCATGAGACCATGCTGTTTCTAAGCCGTCTTTGCCGGCGTATCGACATCAAAAGCCCGTTTGCGTCAAGCATAGCGCCTTTCGCACGCAGAGCCCTTCGTCCTTGAATTGACGGAATTAGCGTCCCATAAGGACACAGGGCTTGGAATCGCAGAGCAAGAAGACGGGCGAAGATTGATGCCGACACTGTTCCGCTTTGTCGTGACGATGATGACTCTTGCCGGCATTGCCTATGGTACGATGGTGGCGTTGGCGATGTTCGTCGAGCCGAAAAAAGCCGAAATCACCGTGCGCATTCCACCGGAAAAGCTGAACCCCAAGAAAAACTGACCCAAAACTGACCCCTGGAACATGAACAGCGCGGCTCGCATCGAAGCCTTTCTCGAAATGATGAGCGCCGAACGCGGTGCCGCTGCAAACACGCTGTCTTCCTACCGCCGTGATCTCGAAGACGCTTCGCAGCAGATTGCCGGCGGGCTTGCCGCTGCCGCCGCAGTCGACATCCGCGCCTATCTCGACGACATCGCAGCGCGCGGCTTTGCGTCGACGTCGCAGGCGCGCAAACTGTCGGCGATCCGCCAGTTCTTCAAGTTCCTCTACGCCGAGGGCTTGCGCGGCGACGACCCGACCGGCACGCTGGACAGTCCGAAAAAGGGCCGGCCGCTGCCCAAGACGATGAGCGAGGCCGATACCGGTCGGCTGCTCGACCGTGCGGCGCTTGAGACAGGCGATGGCGTCAATGGCGACCGGGTGGCGGCACTGCGCCTGCACGCTTTGGTCGAGGTGCTCTATGCCACCGGCCTGCGCGTCTCCGAACTTGTCGGCCTGCCGGTGACCGTCGCCCAGCGCGACGACCGCTTCTTCATGGTGCGCGGCAAGGGCGACAAGGAGCGCATGGTGCCGCTGTCGGCCAAGGCCCGCATGGCGATGCGGGCATGGCTCACGGCCCGGGCGTCGGTGCCGGCTTTCGCCGACAGCCCGTTTCTGTTCCCGGCCGCCAGCGACAGCGGCTTTCTCTCCCGGCAGGTCTTTGCCCGCGACCTCAAAGGCCTTGCCGCGCGGGCCGGCATATCGGCGGCCAAAATTTCGCCGCATGTGCTGCGCCATGCTTTTGCCAGCCATCTCCTGCAGAACGGCGCTGATCTCAGGGCGGTGCAGCAGCTGCTCGGCCACGCCGATATCTCGACCACGCAGATTTACACGCATGTGCTGGAAGAGCGGTTGGTGCGGCTGGTCAACGATCATCATCCGCTTGCCGACTAGGCCTCATATCGCTATGTGAGGGCAACGTGCCCGCGCGGAGCCTACATCTGCGCGATGTTTGCCTTCCGACGCATCGGTCCGCTCAAGAATGTACAATTACCTCGATTTCGAAAAGCCGGTGCAGGACCTTGAACTCAAGATCCTCGAGCTGAAGAAGCTTGCCGAGAATGGCGAGGCGGTCGATGTCGGCGACGAAATCAGCCGGCTCGAGAAGCGCGTGCGCGACGCGCTGCGCGACATCTACAAGGCGCTGACGCCGTGGCAGAAGGTGCAGGTCGCGCGCCACACCGACAGGCCGCATTGCCTCGACTACATCAAGGGTCTGTTCAGCGATTTCACGCCGCTCGCCGGCGACCGCAATTTCGGCGAGGACCAGGCGATCATCGGCGGCTTCGCCCGATTCCGCGGCGAACCGGTGGCCGTCATCGGCCAGGAAAAGGGCTCCGACACGGCGAGCCGGCTCAAGCACAATTTCGGCTCGGTGCGCCCTGAAGGCTACCGTAAGGCCGTGCGGCTGATGGAACTTGCCGACCGCTTCCAGATTCCACTTCTGACGCTGGTCGACACCGCCGGCGCCTACCCCGGCGTTGGCGCCGAGGAACGCGGCCAGGCGGAAGCCATCGCCCGTTCAACCTCGGCCTGCCTCGGCCTCAAAGTGCCATCGATTTCGGTCGTCATCGGCGAAGGCGGTTCGGGCGGCGCCATTGCGATCGCCACCGCCAACCGCGTCTACATGCTGGAACACGCCATCTATTCGGTGATCTCGCCGGAAGGCGCTGCCTCGATCCTGTGGCGCGACACCACGCGCTCGAAGGATGCGGCGACCAACATGAAGATCACCGCCCAGGACCTTCTGGAAATGAAGATCATCGACGCCATCATTGCCGAGCCGCTCGGCGGCGCCCAGCGCGCGCCCGAAACGGTGATCGCCGCCACCGGCGACCTCATTGCCAAGACGATGAAGGAATTTGCCGGCGCCAATACCGATTTTCGCGAGCAGCGCCGCGAAAAATACCTGGCGATGGGCCGCAGCCTCTGATTTCGGCGGGCAACGCACCGCAATGTGGCGTCAAGGAGCAATTTCGCCATAAAAATGCCGCCGCATTCGGCTCAATAAAAAATCCGTGACACCGGGCGAATTGCCGTGGGGGACGCCGTCCGACGCTTGCGGTAAGGAATTTTCAAGGTTAACGGGCTTAGGGTGTCCGTCAGTGTTCAGCATACCGGACCGGGCGCTATCCGGCCCGTGACGCGAGAAAAAGACATAGCCGTATCCATGTTTACCAAGCTTGCCCGCACCGCACTTCTGATCGCCGCGCTTGGCGTTGCCGGCTGCAACGATTCCTCTATGAAGAATTTTGCGCCGGAAGCCAGCAAGCCGCTGCCGGACAAGATCCTGGCCGACATGAAGGCCAAGGGCATGATCCGCACCTCGTCGGTGATGGCTCGCATCTTCAAGGAAGAAGGCAAGCTCGAAATTTGGAAGGCCAAGACCACCGGCCGCTACGAGATGGTCGCCAGCTACGACATCTGCAAATGGTCGGGCAAGCTCGGCCCGAAATACACCGAGGGCGACCGCCAGGCGCCGGAAGGTTTCTATACGGTCCGCCCGTCGCAGATGAATCCGCGCTCGAACTATCACCTGTCCTTCAACATCGGCTATCCCAACGCCTATGACCGTGCCAATGGCCGCACCGGCGCCAATCTCATGGTGCACGGCGCCTGCTCGTCGTCGGGCTGTTATTCGATGACCGATCCGCAGATCGAGCAGATCTACGCTTTTGGTCGCGATGCCTTCCAGGGCGGCCAGACCGAGTTCCAGATCCAGGCCTTCCCATTCCGCATGACCGCCGCCAACATGGCGCGTTACCGCAACGACCCGAACTATGAGTTCTGGAAGATGCTGAAGGTCGGTTACGACAATTTCGAGATCACCAAGGTGCCGCCGAAAGTCGATGTCTGCGACAAGCGCTATGTCTTCAACCAGGTGGCGCCCGAGGGCACGACATTCGATCCGACCGGCGCCTGCCCGGCGACCACGCAGCCGGATTCGCTGAAGAGCGCACTCAACGCCTATCAAAGCAGCTATGACGCGGCCTTCACCGGCGCGGTCAAAGCCAGCGTGCCGGCGCCCAAGCCGACCATTGCCGGCATCAAGGAAGCCGCCATCGTTTCCGAATGGTCGAAGCGCCGCGCCCGGGGCGAGCGCGTGCCGATCGAACCGCCGTCGCTGAATTCCGACGGCACGCTGACCGAGACGGCGCGCATGGGCCGCATCGATTCGCCCGCCGGCCGCAAGATGGCGGCGCTGGACGCAGAGAAGGAAGCCAAGCGCAAGGCCGAGGAACAGCGGGTTGCTGCCATCGAGGCTGCGAAAGCCGCCAAGGCCCAGGCACTGGCTGAAAAGCAAGCCGCAAAGGCCCAAGCGCTGGCCGAAAAGGAAGCAGCCAAGCAGGCCCCCCAGCAGCCGGTCGCCACTGCGAGCGTCGAGGCGGTGCCTGCAGAACCGCCGGCGGACGAAAGCCGGATGTCGAAGATCAAGAACAAGCTGCTAGGCATGTTCGGCGGCTGAGGTTTTTCGCCTTGCCGATGCATGTCGCCCAAAAGTGCGCAGCGGTTTTGGGACAAAGACATGCATGAAGACAAACAAACAAATCACACCGCGATCTATGACCTCAAGGGCCTGAACTGCCCCCTGCCCGTTCTCAAGGCGAAAAAACGCTTGGCGGCAATGCAGCCGGGCAGCCGGCTTTGGCTGGAGACCACCGACCCGCTGGCGGTCATCGACATCCCCGCCTTTTGCGCCGACGCTGGCCACCAGCTTGTTGAAACATCAGCCGTCAGCGGCGGCCACCGCTTCCTGGTCGAACGCGGCGCATAGCGAGCCTGACAATCAGCCCCCGGCTATCGCCAGCGGATTGCTCTCCAACGCCGCGCGATCCGGCGTGTCGATCGACGGCCGGTTGGTGAAGGCGGAAAACAGCCGGCGCACATAATCTTCCGGCATATCGAGCGTGATCAGCACCAGCCTGGTGCCGCGTTGGCCGTCCGGCCAGGCCAGCAGCCGCGCCGGCGGATGCAGGATCTTCTGCACCCCGTGGACGACAAGCGGCCGCGACGGGTCCTCCGCAAGCTCGATGACGCCCTTCATCCGCAAAAGCTTGTCGCCATGCGCAGAACGCAGCAGGTCGAGGAACATCTCGATCGCCGAAAACGGCACCGGGCCGTCATGGACCAGCGAGTAGGAGCGCACGCGGGAATCGTGGCGGTGGTGGTGCTCATGCTCGCCGTGGTCATGATCATGATGATGGTGGTGCTCATGGGCGGCTTCTTCGCCGAGCCAGCGCCGGACATCGGCGGATTTGGTCGCCGGATTGTAGAGGCCGCAATCGAACAGCGCCGTGACGCCGGTTCGGCCGTCGCCGGCGTCCAGCACCACGGCGCCTGGATTGAGCTGATGGAGTCGCGTTCGCAAAGCATCGACGTCGCCGGGATCGCTGGCCAGATCGACCTTGGTCAGCACGATGCGATCGGCGACCGCCACCTGCTTGACCGCCTCGACATGGCCGTCGAGCGTCGCATTGCCGTTGACCGCGTCGACCAGCGTGATGACGCCATCAAGTCGGAAGGCCTGCACAAGGGCGGGATGCGCCATGATCGACTGCAGCACCGGCGCCGGATCGGCGAGCCCGGTGGTTTCGACAACGACGCGGGCAAGGCGGGCGATACGGCCGGTCTGCAGCCGGTCGACGAGGTCAGCCAGCGTATCGACCAGTTCGCCGCGCACCGTGCAGCACAGACAGCCGTCGGACAACTGGATGATGCCGTCCGAGGCCTGCTCGACCAGCAGGTGGTCGATCGCCACCTCACCGAATTCGTTGATGATGACGGCCGTGTCGACCAGTGCCGGATCTTTGAGCAGCCGGTTGAGCAATGTCGTCTTGCCGGCGCCGAGGAAGCCGGTGACCACCGTGACGGGTATCGGAAAGCCAGCCATCGCCTAGTTCGCGGCTTTGACCAGCTGGTCGCCCTGCACCGCGGTTGCCTGGCCCACCACGGCCGGTTCGGCGCCCTTTGGCGCCGGAATGTCTGGCCGCCAGCTCGGCAGCGGCACATCGGCGTATTCCTGGCCGCCCTGGTCGCGCATCGCCTTCGGCGCCGGCCCGGTGGCGCCGCCGAGGCCGACTGCAACCAGCGTCGGCACGTGGTCGAGCTTTTCCTGATAGGGCGATTTCGGCACGTCGGCGCCCTTCGCGGCCACCGGCGGAGCCGCCTCGGACTGCTCGTGCGGCGCCTTCTTCCTGCAGATCTCATCATGCATGTCGTTGGGTGACATGGTATCGCCATAGGAAGGCATGGCCGCAACCGTGAGCCAGTTCGGGTCGGGCGTGGCAAAGCCCTGGTCGAGCAGCCTGGCGGCGGTCTCGGCACGGCTGATCGCCGATTTTTCGCCGAGCACGACCGCGACCAGCGTGCGGCCATTGCGTGTCGCCGAGCCGATCATGTTGAAGCCCGAGGGACAGACGAACCCGGTTTTCATGCCGTCGGCGCCGGGATAGCGCCCGATCAAGAGATTGTAGTTGGAGATCGCCTTCTTGCCGACGGCAAGGCCTTCGATCGAGAACCAGGGGGCGTATTGCGGGAATTCCTTGCGGATCGCCATCACCAGCAGGGCAAGATCGCGCGCCGTCGTGTACTGCTCCGGCGAAAACAGGCCGTTCGGATTGACGAAATGCGTTCCGGTCATGCCAAGCCGCGCCGCCTCCGCATTCATGCGAACGGCGAATCCGGCCTGCGAGCCGCCTATGTTTTCGCCGATGGCCATGGCGATATCGTTGGCCGATTTGACCAGCATCATCTTCAACGCATTGTCGAGCCGCATCACCGAGCCCGGCTTGAAGCCCATCTTGCTCGGCGGTTCGCCCGCCGAATGCTTGGTCACCTTGATCGGTGAATCGAGCTGGACCTCGCCGGCGGCAATCGCCCGGAAGGTGACATAGGCGGTCATCAGCTTGCTCAGCGAAGCGGGATACCAGCGCTTGAAGGCGTCCTGGTGCTGCAGAACCTTGCCGCTGTTGAGGTCGAACAGGATCACCGGATTGGCCAAAGCTGGCCCAGCCAGCATAGGTAGCGCCAAGCCGCCCGTTAGCAGTAATTTGAGGATATGGCTGTGCCGCATCATGGAATCCGAAATCGCCTCTTGCCGTAGTCGCCCCTGGCTCCGTAAGATTTCGTTACGCGATGGCCAGCATGACCTGATCCGGCCCTCAATTTCCGGATCACATTGTCTGGGGTGCTATTTACCCTATGTGACGCCAAGATGGCAAAGTGCCAAGATGGCAACAAGCATGGCAATCACAATTGCAATCAAGCAGGCCAGATCGTCTGCTCCAACAGCGAGATGGAACCATTATGCCGATTCTCAACCGCGCCGCCGAGATGCAGGATGAAGTTGCCGGCTGGCGACGCCAACTGCACCAGACGCCAGAACTGAATTTCGATGTCTTCAAGACCGCCGCCTTCGTCACCGAGAAGCTGAAGGAATTCGGCTGCGACGACGTGGTGACGGGCCTCGGCAAGACCGGCGTCGTCGGCATCATCCATGGCCGCAAGGGGCAAGGCGCGACCATCGGCTTGCGCGCCGACATGGACGCGCTGCCGATCAACGAGATCACCGGTAAGCCCTATGCCTCGACCATTCCCGGCAAAATGCATGCCTGCGGCCATGACGGCCATACGGCGATGCTTTTGGGCGCCGCCAAATATCTGACCGAAACGCGCAATTTCGCCGGCTCGGTCGCGGTCATCTTCCAGCCGGCGGAAGAGGGCGGCGGCGGCGGCAACGAGATGGTCAAGGACGGCATGATGGAGCGTTTCGATATTTCGCGCGTCTTTGGCATGCACAACATGCCGGGCCTGCCGGTGGGCCAGTTCGCCATCCGGCCGGGCCCGATCATGGCGGCGACCGCCGAGTTCACCATCACCGTGAAGGGCCGCGGCGGCCATGCGGCGATGCCGCACGGCACGATCGACCCGATCGTCATCACCAGCCAGTTGGTCGGCGCCCTTCAGACGGTCGCTTCGCGCAGCACCGATCCGGTCGAGGCGGTGGTGGTTTCGGTGACGAAGTTCCACGCGGGCGACGCCTACAACGTCATTCCCGAGACCGCCGAGATTGCCGGCACGGTGCGCACACTGAAGAAAGAGATCGCCAAGAAGTCGGAAGAGCGCATCCGCACCATCTGCGAAGGAATAGCCACCGCCTTCGGCGCGACGATCACTGTCGACTATGACGCCAACTATCCCGTGACCTTCAATCATCCGGAAGAAACGGTCTTTGCCGGCGATGTCGCGGCAAATGTCGCCGGCGACACCCAGGTCCACCGCGCCATCCAGCCGGTGATGGGCGGCGAAGACTTCTCCTACATGCTGGAAGCCCGCCCTGGCGCCTTCATCTTCATCGGCAATGGCGAGACCGCCGGCCTCCACCATCCGGCCTACGACTTCAACGACGAAGTCATCCCGCACGGCATGAGCTACTGGGTTAAACTGGCCGAAACGGCGCTGGCAGCCTGACCTGCCCCGACGAAAGGCCGGCCGATTAGCCTTCGGCCGGCCTCTTCATTGCCTTCGGCGAGCCTCTTGGCGAAACGATCGGAAGCGGCTATGTGTCGGGCCGCGTGGTCCCGTAGCTCAGTAGGATAGAGCGGCAGATTCCTAATCTGTAGGTCACAGGTTCGATTCCTGTCGGGATCACCAGCAAGATCAGGTCCATTCCGGACACATAGGTTACGGTTTATATCGGAGACATGGGTAACACTTTTGGCCCGAAGGGGTTTTGGAGTGGTTCGAGCCTGCATGTCTCATCATCGAAGTAGCCCAAATCATAATCCATGAAGGAAGCCAGCCAGATATGGTCCTCGACCTGTTTGATGCCGACGGTCTGGCCGGCAAAGACGAGGCTGAGGTTGATCTTCTTGCGATTGTAGCAGATGCGGCCGCA
>NZ_JAMYMJ010000053.1:0-36573 GCF_040318435.1 Mesorhizobium sp. M1143
GCATTTATCTCAGCCGAAACGAAGAGCTTCGTCAGGCACGCACCCAGTCACCAGTGAGTTGCCCTGTCCCTCGTGCGGAGCGCCAGTTGCTCCGTCCGAACGGGTGCGCCCTACCCTGCGGGAACGAGTGCCGGCTGCCTCCTCTATTGCAATCTTTGCCTATTCGGCGACCCCGCCTCGGCGTACCGGCGACCAAGGAGAACTCTCCCTTGCCATCAATTGACGGTCCATCGCTCCAACGGCCCCGCGCTGGTTCGGCACCTTCAACGAAGCAATGATGAAGGCATAGGATACGGCTTGAGGGGCAAAGCGGCTTGTCATGCATGCCTGAGCTAGGCTACTGGCGAACGCGTCTCCAAGGCCAAGTCTCTACTTTGCAGAACGCCTCCCTACGCCCCCAGCGTCGGCTCCGTGTTCACCTCCAGCGCCTCTTCCGCTTCATCCTCTTCACCCAGCACCTCGCCATGAACCCCCAGCGGCCGCCCGATCCAGATCGGATCGACCAGATGGTCGCGCTTGGGGTTGGTGGTGTTGGGGTGGATGAGGATGCTGAGGCCGCCGTGGTTCAGCATCAGCCAGGGGACCAGCGTGGCGAAAATCTCGGTGGCGAAGGAGACCTGGTACATGGCCTGTTCGTGCGGGCCGACCGGCTCGTCGCGCCAGTTGCCCAGGCGCACGCGGAAGCGTTCGCCGATGCGCAGGCGCAGCCATTCGGCGTGCTGCCGCTCGGCTTGCCCGTCATAGTAGATGTGGGCGTGATAGCTGGCGATCTCGGCGAGAGGCCTTGGCGGGCTGGCGGTGTTCACCTTGATGGCTCCCTCGGTGATTGTCGTGCGGGCAGCGTATACGCAAGGGTGCGGGGTGGCCAAGGGGGCACAGCGTGTGCTCGTCATCTCGATTTCGGGCCAATCGCATATGGCGCTCCCGCACTCCGTCTCGGCTTCGCCGAGCCACCTCTACCCCCACATTCGTGGGGGAGAGGAAATGCTAACCGCCGAGGTCGCTGCCTTGAAAAGCTTGGCATTTCCTCTCCCCCATGGACATGGGGAGAGGTGGCCGCGCAGCGGCCGGAGTGGGGGTTGGCACCGCCGTGTGCTTATTGCCAGCGCTTCATCGGGAGAGGAAACGCTGATCGCAGAGGTCTCCTGCCCCGATCAAACCCTGCCCATCAGCACCAGGATCAGCAGCACCACAAGCACAACGCCGACTATTCCGGACGGCCCATAACCCCAGGAGCGCGAATGCGGCCAGGCCGGTACGGCGCCGATCAGGATCAGGATCAGAACTATGATGAGAATGGTGCTGACGGTCATAAGAGTCCCTCGCTTTGCTCTTCAGATGCGAGGGGACAATGCAAAAGGCCGCCCGGTTGTTCCGGACGGCCTTTTGTCTGCCTGGGGAAAGCTGGGCTATTCCGCGGCTTTGGGGAAGGCGATTGCCGGCTCGTCGAGCGGACCCGGTCTTGGCCCTGCGGGCGCACTCGGCTTCTTGTCGCGTCCGAACAGCCGGCGGAAAAAGGCGTAGAAGCGGCTGTTCTTGCTGCGCGTGAAGATCATCAGCATGGACGGCGTCACCACCAGCGTCAGCAGCGTGGCGAAGGACAGGCCGAAGACGATGGCCGAGGACAGCGAAATCCACCATTGCGTCGACGGCGCGTTGATCGTCGTCTCGTGATGGAAGATTTCAAGGCCGAGGCCAAAGGCGATTGGCAGCACGCCAAGGATGGCCGAGACCGCCGTCAGCACCACCGGACGGGCACGTTCGCGGCAGGTCTGCAGCACCGCCTCCATCTTGTCCCAGCCCTCTTCGCGCAGCCGGTCATAGGTGTCGATCAAGACGATGTTGTTGTTCACCACCACGCCGGCCAGCGCGATGACGCCGATGCCCGACATGACGATGCCGAAGGCTTCGCCGGTCAGCAGCAGCCCCAGGAACACACCGATCGTCGCCATGACCACGCAGGACAGCACCAGAAGCACGCTGGTGAACTTGTTGAACTGCATCAGCAGCACCAGGAAGATCAGGAAGATCGCCGCGCCGAAGGCCTTGCCGAGGAAGGCGCTGGCTTCGGCGCTGTCCTCGTTCGACCCCGCCAGCTTCCAGCGTATGCCGCTGTCGAGCTTCATGTCGGTGACCGCCTTGGTCACCTCCGCCTGCACCGCCGCAACCTGGTTACCGGCGGCGACGTTGGCCTGGACGACCACTGTGCGGGCGCCGTCGATGCGGTTGAGGATGCCGACGGTCGGCTCCGGCTTGCGCACGACGAAGTTCGAGATCGGCACCGAGCCTTGCGCGGTCTGCACCCGGAGCTCGTCGAGCGTCGATAGCGTGCGCCGGTCTTCGGGCAGGCGCAGGCGGATATCGACGGCATCGTCGGCGCCGGCCGGCCGGTACTCGGACAGCTTCAACCCATTGGTCACCAATTGCACCACGGTGCCGACGGCGGTCGGGCTGATGCCGTACTGCGCCGCCTTGGCGCGGTCGACCTCGAGCGCCCAGTCCACGCCGGGCGGCGGCAGGCCGTCGGAAACGTCGATGACACCGGGCACCTTGGCAATGCGCGCCGCAACGGCGCGGGCCTGGTCGTCGAGCCCTTTGGGATCGATGGCCGAAAGCCGGAGCTGCACCGCCTTGCCCGTGGGAGGACCGGCCTCCGGCACGCGCACCTCGACATCGACGCCGGGAATGCCGGCCATGACGGTGCGCAGCTCATCCAGGATATGGTTCGCCGATTTGCGCTCGCGCCAGTCGATGAACTCATACTGGATGACGCCGACGACGTCCTCCGGCACATCCTGGCCGCCGCCTTGCGTCTTGCCGACGCGGGTGTAGACCGATTTGACGCCGGGCCAGCCGAGCAGCCGGTTTTCGGCGATCCTGGTCGCCGTATCCATTTCGGCCAGCGAGAGATTGCCGCGGGCATGCACATAGAGCAGGCCGTAATCGGGCTCGACGCTGGGGAAGAACTCGACGCCGGCGCCATACTTCGAATAGGCGAAGCCGACGCCGGTGAGCAGCACGGCTGTGAGCACCAGCACAGTGATGGGGAAGCGCACCGCCTGCTTGACCAGCGCCATGTACCAGCCGTCGCGATTGTGTTCCTCGTGATGCTCCGGCGCCTTGGCGAAAAGCGCGCCCAGCGTCGGCGCGAACACCAGCGCATAAAGCATCGAGGCCGACAGCGTGACGATCAGCGTGATCGGCATGTATTTCATGAAGTCGCCGATGATGCCGGGCCAGAACAGCAGCGGCGAAAACGCCGCGATGCGGGTCATGGTCGCGGCGATGACCGGACCGGCCATGCGCTTGGCGGCCAGCGTGAAGGCTTCCGCCTTCGGCATGCCTTCGCCCATGCGCCGTTCGGCGAACTCGGTGACGATGATGGCGTCGTCGACCAGCATGCCGACCGCCAGGATAAGGCTGAACAGCACGATCATGTTGATGGTGTAGCCCATCATCGCAAGCAGCAGGATGCCGATCAGGAACGATGACGGAATGGCAAGCCCGATCAGCAGCGAGGCGCGGCCCGACAGCGCATAGAGGATGACGATGAACACCAGGATGACGGCGATCATCACGTGGTTCTGCAGATCGCCCAGAAGCTGGTTGACGAAGACCGACTTGTCCTGCGTGTAGGTGATGTTCATGCCTTCCGGCATGGTCTTGACATAGGCGTCGGACACTTCCCGCACCTTGGCCAGCGTGTCGATCAGATTGGCGCCGATGCGCTTCTTGACTTCGATGGCGATGGCCGGCTTACCGTTGAGGCGGGTGATGGTCTCGGCGTCGGCGAAGGTCGAACGCACCGTGGCGATGTCCTTCGCCTGCACGACGGCATTGGGGCCGGCGACCACCGGCAAGGACGCGACATCCTCGGGTGTCTCGATCAGCGACGGCACCTTGACCGCGTATTTGCCTTCCGACCCCTCGATGTTGCCGGCTGCGACCAGGCTGTTGGAGGCGCCGACCGCGCCGATCAGCTGGTCGAGCTGCAGGCCGTAGGACGACAGTTTCATCGGATCGATGACGACTTCGACGAGGTCGTCGCGCGCGCCCTGCAGCGAGCCTTCGAGAACGCCAGGCACTTCTTCGATGCGGTCGCGCAATTCGCGCGCGGCAGCCGTCAGCACGCGCTCGGGCAATTCGCCCGACAACGTCACCACCAGCACCGGGAATTCGGAGATGTTGACCTCGGTGACGACGGGTTCTTCGGCCGCCTGCGGCAGGTCGGCCTTGCCGTCCTGCACCTTGGAGCGCGTGTCCTGAAGTGCTGTCGCCAGGTTGGTCTGCGGCTGGAACTCGACCAGCACATAGCCGCCGCCCTGGAAGGCGGCCGAGCGCATTTCCTTGAGGCCCTTCAGGCTCTTCAGCTTGCTTTCCATCGGCCGCAGCAGAAGGCGCTCGGAATCCTCAGGCGAAATGCCCTGATAGATCAGGCTGACATACATCATCGGAATCGGAACGTCGGGTTCCGCTTCCTTCGGCGTCGACTGATAGGCGACCCAGCCCGCCAGCAGCAGGAACACCAGCACCGCAATGGTCAGCCGGGCATTGTTGATCGCGAGTTTGACGATATCCATGGCCTGTTCTCAAGATTTCAGGAGCCGCATTGCGGCCGGTTGTCCCCGCCCCGGCTGTCCCCGGCCGGGGCCGTTCCGGCGCTACTGCGTTGTCGCTTCGCCCAACAGTTTCTGGATGGTCGCCTGGTCGGCCTCGACCGGCTTGACGACGTCGCCTTCCTTGACGAGTTCCTGGCCGGCGACGATGACGCGGGCATCGGCGGGAATGCCGCCAAGCACCAGGCCCTTAGGCGAGTCGTCAACGAGGTCGATCGGGAAGAACACCACCTTGTTGTCCTTGTCGACGGCACGGATGCCGAGATCGCCCTTGTCGCCCAGCGTCACCACGGAGCGCGGCAACATGACGGCGTCGGTCGGCTGCGCGCTGAGCGCAATCTCTGCCGTCATGCCCGCCGGCACGGAGCCATCGGCATTGGGCACGGCGATCTCGACGCGGAAGGTTCGGGTGGCCGACGAGGCGTCGCGGCTGATGTAGCGCACCGTGCCTTCGACGGTCTGGCCGCTGACCAGCCGGACAGTGGCCTTGTCGCCGAGCTTGAGATAGCCGAGGTCGCGTTCGCTGACTTCGCCGCGCGCAATCACCGGATCGAGCTTGAGGATGGTTGCCACCTCGCCGCCCTGCATGACGGAACTGCCGAGCTCCACCGGCACCCGGTCGATGACGCCGTCGAAGGGCGCCTTGACCAGATTGCGGTCGAGCTCGGCCTGCGCCGTTTCCAGCTGCGACTGCGCAGCGGTCAGGTTCGAACGCGCCGTGTCGAGCTGTAGCTTGGGCAGATTGCCGGTCTTCATGAGCCGCAGCGATGCGTCGAGTTCAGCCTGGCGCTGCACGACGAGCTGCTTGGCATTGTCGACCATCGAGATCTTTTCTTCCGCCGCAAGCATCAGCACCAGATCGCCGGTCTTGACGTGATCGCCCTGCTTGACCGGCAGCTTTTCGATGACGCCGGCGACACGCGTCGCCAGCACGGCGCGCTTGTCGGCCTCGGTCAGCCCGGAAATGCGGATGGCGCGGGCATAGGTCTTGCGCGGCGGCGTCACCACCGCGACGGTGCGCAGCGGCGCCTTCGGTTCGGCCTCGGCGGTCTTGGTTGCATCCGGTGCCTTGGCCTGATCGCCCGGCTTGGCCTGATCGCCTGCCTTGCCAGCACCTTCGACAGCGGCGCTGCCGACGGACGAGAACGCGCCTGTTCCCATCCAGGCGGCGAAGCCGATGAGCACGACAATAGCGGCAAGCTTGTGAAACCTGATCTTCGGCATCATTGTTTTTCCACTGCGGGGTTCGGCCAAGTCGTTATCCAACAGGAGTCCGTCGTCTAACAGCTACCGTGTCTTCCAACTCGGGCGCGTCGCCGATATGGGTGCGCGCCAGGCCGTGTTCAATTTGCCGTGAACGGCGAAGCCGCGCTTCTACATCAAAGTTGCATCGCAATACAGTCGAAAAGTTGCAGGAACATTGTGCCAGGCGATGTAGTGTGGCCAACGAAAACGGTTTTATCGGCGCCCCGTCAGGCGGCGGAACCACAGTCTCGGAACCATACGGATGTTGGAGGCGCTTTGTTTTCAAGGCGTTTTGAGCACTGATACCCCCCTGTGCCCGCACTAGTTTTTGACGCTCAAATGTGGGCGCGACCTGCGTAGCCACGCAGTGAATGGCAGCAGGCGTCAGTATGATTTTGTATACCGTCACACGCAACGGTTGTTCCGGGACGGAAAGTCATCGGCGCTACTCCGATTTTCCGAACACTTCGCTGATCGTCTTGATCGATCCGGGCGGACTCAGGCCCGCCGGCGTTCCGCGTCCGGCTTCTTGCGGGCGGCGAGAAATTCCTTCACCCGCCGTCCCGGTGCCGGCCCACGCACCGGTTTGAAGCCGTCATCTAGTTCGACGGAAAGATCGAGCGTCGGCCGCTTGCCGACGGCGTCGTAATTCTCCTCCAGCCAGTCGCTCGCCGCTATGCGGCCAAGGTCGCGCAAATAGGTCAAAAAAGCCCATTCGGCGTTGACCTTGGAAGCCGACAGATCCTTGAACGCTTCGTCGGCATCGATGCGGTGCATGCGGATGTCGCGGTATTCGCCAGGCGGCAGCCGGCCGGCGGCGATCAGTTCCTTGACGAAGGCGATCGAGCGGAATTCGTTCAGCAGCCCGGCATTGAAGGTGATCTCGTCGATGCGGTTCTGGATCTCGTTAGCGCTTCTCGGCGTGCCTTCGCGCACCACCGGATTGATCTGCAACAGCAGCACATCCTCGGTCGCCGCCGTCTTGAAGAACGGAAACAGCGCCGGATTGCCGCCATAGCCGCCATCCCAATAGGGCACGCCCTTGATCTCGACGGCGCGGAACAATTGCGGCAGGCAGGCCGAGGCCATCACCGTGTCGAGGTCGATCTCGCCATCGGAAAAGACGCGCAGCTGGCCGGTCTCGACATTGGTCGCCGAAATGAACAGCTCCATCGACTTGCAGGCGTGAACATTTTTGAAATCGATCTCCTGCTCGACCACGTCGCGCAGCGGGTTCAAGCCCAGCGGATTGGCGACATAGGGCGAAAACACTCGGGACATGGTGTCGAAGAAGAAATAGCCGGGCGTGTTCTCGATCGACCAGTTGCCCCAGGCGACGTCCCACGGCATGCGCTGCACCGGGCTGAAGCGGCCCTTGGCCGCCACCGCGCGCCAGAAGTCGTCGAGCTTTTGCCGTGCACCCTCGACGCCGCCGCGCACAAAACCATCGGCCAGCGCCACCGCATTCATCGCGCCGGCGCTGGTGCCGGACACGGCTGAAATGTCGAGCCTGCCATCCTCCAGCAGCCGGTCGAGTACACCCCAGGAGAAAGCCCCGTGCGAGCCGCCGCCCTGCAGCGCGATGTTGATCTTCTTCGTTTCCTCCGCCTTGCCGTTTTTGGTCATGGCGTTCCTGTTCGGTTTGGTCGCTGCTGCCTCATTCCGCCCGGAAATCGGGCGGGTTCGACGGCAGCGGACTTATATTGCAGTGCAGCATATAAGGGATCACCAAGGCAAGAACACGAACACGGTCGCGTGATCACATGAAATTTTGGTCATGGGGAATGGCCCTCCACGCCGAGGTCTTCGCCCACCACCCTTGATCCCTCCCCACAAGGGGGAGGGAGACTTGGTAGACGCTGATCTCAGCAAACCACCGACGTTTCGGCGGCGCGCGCCAGCTGCCCTCCCCCTTGTGGGGGTCCGAAGGACGGGCGAGACCCGTGGCTCGCCCCGGCAAGCTAGGGTGGGGGTCCTCTTCGCAAAAACCTCAAGCAACAAGCTTCGGCACCGGCCCGACATAGCGCGACTGTGGACGGATCAGCCGCCCCGTCGTCTGCTGTTCGCGCGCATGCGCGATCCAGCCGGCGACACGTCCGGCGGCAAAGACATTGCTGAACGCCTGTGGCGGAAAGCCCGCCGCCTCAAGCACAAGCGCTGTGTAGAACTCGACATTGGTCTGCAACGAGCGCTGCGGCTTGGCGATCCGCAACACCTCGAGCGCCGTCTGCTCGACCTGTTCGGCGAAGGCCAGCCGGCGGCCGGCTTCGCCTTCGCTGCCGAGCTGCCGCACCACCCCCTTCAGCACATCGGCGCGCGGATCGCGCACGCGGTAGATACGATGGCCGAAACCCATGATGCGCTCGCCATGCGCGACCTTCTCGCGCAGCCAACCGGCCGCGTCGCCATGCGCCTGGATTGCATCGAGCATCTCGATCACCGGGCCGGGCGCGCCGCCGTGCAGCGGCCCCTTGAGCGCGCCGAGCCCGGCCAGCACCGACGATGTCAGCCCGGCCAGCGTCGATGCGACGACGCGGGTGGCAAAGGTCGAGGCGTTGAGGCCGTGATCGCAGACGGTGACCAGATAGGTGTCGAGTGCCCTTGCCAGCGCCGGCGACGGGACGGATCCCTCGAGCATCCTCAGCATGTCGGCGGCGTGATCGGCCTTCGCGTCAGGTGCGATCGGCTGCTCGCCACGCGCCAGGCGCAGCAGAGCCGGCGTCAGCACAGCGGGCGCCGCGATCAGCCGCAAGGCGTCCGTCGGTGTCTCGCCATCCGGCAGCAGCGCCATGCCGGCGCGCATGGCGCCATAGATCTCAATCGGTGCGAGCAGCGGCAGCGAGGGTGCAAGCCGCTCGAACACCTCGACGCGAGCCTTGCCCAGCCTCGCTGCCAGTTCGGCATCGCCGGGAAGGCCGTCGAAGAAGCCGTCGAGCAACAGGCGAACCACTTGCGCATAGCGCCAGCGTCCCGCCAATTCCGGCAGCGAATGACCGCGGATCGTCAGGCGGCCGCCAAGGCCATCGACATCGGAGAGCACGGTCTCCGCCGCCACCACATCATCGAGCCCGTTCGCCATATCTCATCTCCTTGCAGCTTTTCTGCATGGGAGATAAGGGTTAGGCTGCGCCTCGATCAATCTTGATCAATATAATCAATGCATGGGCTGAAAATGTCCGAATGGCTGTCGCGGGAAGAGGCGCTGGAACGGCTCAAGGTCCGGCCGCAGACGCTCTACGCCTATGTCAGCCGTGGCCGCATCGGCATGCGGCCGGATGAGAGCGACCCGCGCCGCAGCCAGTACCGCGCCGACGACATCGCGGCATTGGCGACCCGCCGGGCGCGCGGCCGCAGTCCCTCGGCCATCGCCGAGAGTGCGATCGCCTGGGGCGAACCCTCGATTGCAACAGCAATTTCGACCGTTCTGCACGGGAGCCTCATCTACCGAGGGCAAGACGCCGTTGCGCTCTCCAAATCGGCGACGCTGGAGGAAACCGCCGCTCTGCTGTGGGCCTCGACCGAACCGGTGACGTTCAAAGCTCCGTCACCTGAAGCGCCTCATCCAGTCGGCCGCGCCTCGGCCTTTGCGCAGCTTGCCATGCTTGCAGGCCACGGGCGGCCTTCGCTCGGACGCAGCGCCGCCTCGCTGTGCACCGAGGCCGCGCACACAATAGCAGCACTAGCGCAATCGCTGGGCGCGGGAACCGGCACAGCGCCTGTCCATAAGCGCCTGGCGCAGGGCTGGTCGGTGGATGATGCCGGCGCGGAAGCGATCCGCTGCGCCCTCGTCCTGCTCGCCGATCATGAACTCAACGCATCGACCTTTGCCGCCCGCGTCGCAGCGTCCACAGGCGCCTCGCCTGCCGCATGCCTGCTGGCCGGCCTGGCAACGCTGTCCGGCCCGCGCCACGGTGGCGCCGGCGAAGCGGCGATGCAACTGGCTGAAGATGCAGCAGCCCACGGCGCGGATGCGGCGATCCGGCGCTGGCTCGGCCATGATCGGCCCTTGCCGGCGTTCGGCCATCCGCTCTATCCCGACGGCGATCCCCGTGCCACCGCACTTCTGGAAGTCATCCCTGTCGACGAGACGCTGCAACAGCTGCAAAAAGCCGCCATGGCGGCGGTCGGTGCCCAGCCCAACATCGACTTCGCCCTGGCCGCACTAACGCGCGGCCTTGGCTTGCCGCGCGATGCACCGTTCCAGCTGTTTGCGCTCGGACGCAGTGTCGGCTGGGCCGCGCATATGGTCGAACAGATCATTAGCGGCAGCATCATCAGGCCGCGTGGCCGCTATGAGGGACGCGTGACTTAAGCCGACCTGACCGTGTTCCCGAACCGCGCACGGTACGCGACGGGCGTCGTGGCGAACTGCTGACGAAAATGATGCCGCAGCGTGCCTGCCGCGCCAAAGCCGGCGGTCTCGGCAATCCGTTCGATCGGCATGGCGGTGTCTTCCAGCAGCGTGCGCGCCCGCGAAAGCCGTTCCGACAACAGCCAGCGCGCCGGCGTGACACCGGTCGCGGCCGCGAACCGGCGCAGGAACGTCCGCTCGCTCATACCGGCAAGCTCGGCCAAGATGGCGACGGGATAGTCGGCGGCAATATCGGCGCGCATCCTGTCGATCAACGGTCCAAGCCGGCTGCGCTCATGTGGCTCGGGAATGGAACTTTCGACATACTGCGCCTGGCCGCCATCGCGATGCGGCGGCACCACCAGACGCCGCGCCACCATGTTTGCAGCCTTGGTGCCGAAGTCGCGCCGCACCAGATGCAGGCAGAGGTCGATGCCTGCGGCACTGCCTGCCGATGTCAGCACATTGCCCTCATCGATGTACAAAACGTCCGGAATCACGGTGATGTCGGGGTACATCTCCGTCAGCTTCTCGCTGTAGCGCCAGTGCGTGGTCGCTCTTTTGCCCGCAAGCAGGCCGGCCGCCGCAAGCACGAACACGCCCGAACAGATCGAAAGAATGCGAGCGCCGCGCTCGTGTGCCTTTCGAAGCGCCTCGATCAGCGCCGGCGGCACCGGAGCCTCCGACCCGCGCCATCCCGGCACGATCACCGTGCCGGCCTGGCCGATCAGATCGATCCCCCCGTCGGCAATGATGCGCACGCCGCCCAGCGCGCGCATTTCACCGGTATCAATACCGGCAACCGCAAAACGGTACCAATCCTCACCCATTTCCGGCCGGGGCAAGGCGAAGATCTCAACCGCCACGCCAAACTCGAACGTGCACAGCCCGTCATAGGCAACGGCAACGACAAGAGGGTTGGCAGGGCGCGGATTGGCAGAGGATGGCATGATCTTGACGATATATGGCAAAGCTGCCAGCTGCAATCGCCCTGCTTCCTGTCTTATCTCTCCGTCGCATCAGCAATGGAGATACGAGGATGAGCCACGTGACAGACATTCCGGCGGCATCGCCGGATATCGCCCGCGACCATTTTCTGCGCCGGCTTTCCGTCGAGACCGACTGTTCCGACGTCGCCGCCGCAATGCGTGCCGGGGAGCCGGACTTTGTTCTCCTGCATGTGGTCGGTTCGCCGGAAGCCTATGGACGCCGCCATGTGCCGGGCGCGCTGCATCTGCCCCACCGCGAAATATCGGCCGAGCGGATGGTGCAATGGCCCGAAAAGACGCTGTTCGTCGTCTATTGCGCGGGACCGCATTGCAATGGCGCGGATCAGGCGGCCTTCAAGCTGGCCAGCCTCGGTCGTCCCGTGAAGATCATGATCGGCGGCATAACCGGTTGGCAGGACGAGGACCTTCCTTTCGCTTCAGGCAAGGAGCCCGGTGTCTTGCACGCGTGAGGCCAAGGCCAGGCTGCCGCGGCAGCGTCCACGCGATATGGTCGGGCTGGAGCAAGCATGCAGAAGGCGATGGTTAGAATTCGTCCATTCGAGCGCCAGGATGTCGGTGCGGTGCTCGCCCTCATGCGGGCGCTAGCCGTCTTCGAGGGTTACGACGACAAGCTTCGCGTCACCGAAGCGAACCTCATCGAGCACGGGCTGGGGCCATCGCCCCGGTTCGGCGTGTTGGTGGCGGAGCGAGAGGGCGTGATCGTCGGCATCGCCGTCCACTACCTCATCCCCTGGACCTACGACCTGAAGCCGGTTGTCTGGCTGAAGGAACTCTACGTCACTGAAGCGACGCGCGGCATGGGGGTCGGCCATGCGCTTGTTGAACAGCTTCGCCAACACGCTTTGAGCATTGGCGCCTCCGCCATCAAATGGACGGTGCTGAAATCCAACTCGCCGGCCAAAGCCTTCTACCGCTCGCTCGACGGCCAGCCCGACGATATCTGGGAACCGTGGCAGCTGAAAATCGACCCGTAAAAGCCGCCTCACCAAACTGAGGCGTTCGATCATGCAGCGGTCGCTTACGACATGGTGTCAAGCTTGCGCTGCATGGCGGCGATCTGTTGCTTCAGTTCCTGAAGGTCGTCGCCGCTCTTTTCCGGGACATCCTTGCGGGCCGGCTCGGGTGCAGCCGCGGCCGCAGCATTTGTGGCGGCGGTCGGGAACGGCGTGAACAGGCGCATCGCGTTCTGGAACATTTCCATGTTGCGGCGTGTCTGCTCTTCCAGCGCCTTGATCGGCGTGGCGATCTTCATCACATCCAGCGGCGACTTGCCGATCGCGCCCTTCATCTGCTCGCGGAACCGCTCCTGTTCCTTGGAGAAGGCCATCATCGACTGTTCGAGGAAGCTCGGCACGATCTGCTGCATCTGGTCGCCATAGAAAGCGATCAGCTGACGCAGGAACGGGATCGGCAGCATGTTCTGCCCATCCTTATTCTCCAGTTCGAAGATGATCTGCGTCAGCACCGGATGGGTAATGTCGTCACCGGTCTTGGCGTCCTGGACGGTGAACTCCTCGCCCTTCTTGACCATCTCGGCCAGATCCTCGAGCGTGACATAGGTGCTGGTGCCGGTGTTGTAGAGCCGGCGATTGGCATATTTCTTGATAATGATAGGGTCGTCTTTCGCGGCCATCAGCATCCTCCCGGGACACCGGCGCGCCTGAGTAAGCCGCCGGTAACGATTGCGCCATTTTTAAGGATATGCGCAAAAGCTCTATAATTCCAAGCGCTTTGTGCAGTGCGGCATCATTTATTGCTGCATGGCCGGCCAATTATGCTGCGCAGCAAAGGTTGGGCGATCCCGCCGGCCGCTCACGCCCTGCTTGCGGCGCTTGGCCGGCATGCCCATTTCCGGTTTGACTTGGGGTGTGGAACGGGCAAGAAAAGTCCCAACAAGGCCCCAAGAACACGACACCTCGAAGTCTGGAGAGAAAAATGTCCGCTTCCAATTCAATCGTCGTTGCCAGCGCCGCACGCACGGCTGTCGGCTCTTTCAACGGCGCCTTCGCCGCCACCCCGGCGCATGAACTTGGCGCCGTCGTCATCAGGGAGCTTTTGGCGCGCGCCGGCGTCGAGCCGGGTGAAGTCGACGAGGTCATTCTCGGCCAGGTGCTGACCGCCGCGCAGGGCCAGAACCCCGCCCGCCAGGCGTCGATCAATGCCGGCCTGCCCAAGGAGACCACCGCCTGGGGGCTCAACCAGGTTTGCGGCTCTGGCCTGCGCGCCATCGCGCTCGGCATGCAGCAGATCGCCGCCGGCGACGCCACTGTGATCATCGCCGGCGGCCAGGAATCGATGTCGCTGTCGCCGCACGCCGAGCACCTGCGCGCCGGCGTCAAGATGGGCGACTACAAGATGATCGATACCATGATCAAGGACGGGTTGTGGGACGCCTTCAACGGCTACCACATGGGCAACACCGCCGAGAACGTCGCCCGCCAGTTCCAGATCACCCGCGACGACCAGGATCAGTTTGCGCTGGCCTCGCAAAACAAGGCCGAGGCCGCGCAGAAGGCCGGCAAGTTCAAGGACGAGATCGTCGCCTTCACGATCAAGGGCAGGAAGGGCGACACTGTCGTCGACCAGGACGAGTACATCCGCCACGGCGCCACCATCGACGCCATGTCCAAGCTGAAGCCGGCTTTCGACAAGGACGGCACCGTGACCGCCGCCAACGCGTCGGGCATCAATGACGGCGCCGCCGGCGCGCTGCTGATGAGCGAGGCTGAAGCCACAAGGCGCGGCATCACCCCGCTGGTGCGCATCGCCTCATGGGCGACGGCCGGCGTCGATCCGGCGATCATGGGCACCGGACCTATTCCCGCCTCGAAGCGGGCGCTCGAGAAGGCCGGCTGGTCGGTCAAGGACCTCGACCTTGTCGAGGCCAATGAAGCCTTCGCCGCGCAGGCCTGCGCCGTCAACAAGGGCATGGGCTGGGATACGTCGATCGTCAACGTCAATGGCGGCGCCATCGCCATCGGCCATCCGATCGGCGCGTCGGGCGCCCGCGTCTTCAACACGCTGGTTTTCGAGATGCGCCGCCGCGGCGCCAAGAAGGGCCTTGCCACGCTGTGCATCGGCGGCGGCATGGGCGTCGCTCTGTGCGTGGAAGCGCTGTGAAAGAGAAGTGAGTAGTGAATAGGGAGTAGTGAATGGGGAACAAGGAGCAGCGCGGCGGGATATCGATCCCTACTCGCTACTCCCTACTCCCTATTCCCTTCTTCCGACCAAAGGGAGGAAGAACTTTCAATGACCAAAGTAGCGCTCGTCACCGGTGGATCGCGCGGCATCGGCGCCGCCATATCGATCGGCCTGAAGAATGCCGGTTACACCGTTGCCGCCAACTATGCCGGCAATGACGAGGCAGCGGGGAAGTTCAGCACACAAACCGGCATCAAGACCTACAAATGGTCGGTCGCCGACTACGACGCCTGCGCCGCCGGAATCAAACAGGTCGAGGCCGATCTCGGCCCGGTCTCGGTGCTGGTCAACAATGCCGGCATTACCCGTGACGCCATGTTCCACAAGCTGACGCGCGAGCAGTGGAAGGAAGTCATCGACACCAATCTGTCTGGCGTCTTCAACATGACGCATCCGCTGTGGGGCGGCATGCGCGACCGCAAATTCGGCCGCGTCATCACCATCTCCTCCATCAACGGCCAGAAAGGCCAGGCCGGCCAGGTCAACTATTCCGCCGCAAAGGCCGGCGACATCGGCTTCTCGAAGGCGCTGGCGCAGGAGGGCGCGCGCGCGGGCATCACCGTCAATGTCATCTGCCCCGGCTACATCGCCACCGAGATGGTCAAGGCGATCGACGAGAAGGTGCTGCATGAACGCATCATCCCGCAGATTCCGGTCGGCCGCCTCGGCGAACCGGAAGAGATCGCGCGTTGCGTCGTCTTCCTCGCTTCCGAAGACGCCGGCTTCATCACCGGTTCGACCATTACAGCCAATGGCGGCCAGTACTTCGTCTGACGTCATGCCGCACTCGGCAACGCGCCGATTCGCCTGAACGTCGCAACTGTCAGGCGGCGAGCTTCAGCCCTGATTTGGCCTCAGGCTTGCTGGCGGCAATTAAGCCAGGCGCCTTTGCGGGCGCCGGCAGCCGGGCGTTTGAGGCCCGACTGAGACCCGACAGCTTCAGCGCAATGCGACGCTTCACGAACGGCAGAAGATTCACCAAGGAAAGCGACAGGTTGCGGACGAACCGCTTCGCCGGATTATGGGCAAGCGCCATCTCCGTCATCTTCCCCGCAAGATCGAGCACTTCCTGAGCCGCTGGGCGGCGCAGCTTTTCGTATAGGTCGAGTTCCGTCGCCGAGCGAATGCCGTTCACCACATCGCCAAGCAACTGGCCAAGCACGACCGCGTCGATGATGCCGGTATTCATGCCCTGCCCACCCGCGGGACTGTGTACATGCGCGGCATCGCCCATCAGGAACAGCCGGTCCTTGCGATAGGCCCTGACCAGACGATGATGCACGCGAAAGCGCGAACTCCACGTCAGGTCGAGCACGCGGGCTCTTGTCGTGGTTGGCCCGCGGCTATCGAGCAATGCCTGGATGTCGGCGGTGCCGGGCTTTTCCGGCGCATCCTTCATCGTCGCGACGACGCGGTACGAGCCATCCGGCAGCGGCGCCACCACCACCAGGCCCGCCGGTGCGAAAAACAGCGACACTTCGGCCGGTCCTACAGGCCAGTCCAGGCGAACGTCGGCCAGCACAAACGAACCATCATAGGCCTCGCCATCGAACTCGATGCCGGTCGACTTGCGCACCAGGCTCTGCATGCCGTCGGCTCCGACGACGTATCGCGCCGAGATGAGTTTTTCGTGGCCCTGCTCGACCACTGTCACGCGCGCGCCGTCACTGTCTTGAGCAACGGCCACAGCCTCGACCTCGCGATGAATGACGCCACCCAGGACCGCGATCCGTTCAGCGAACACCTGCTCGGTCACGTTCTGCGGCAGCATCATCAGGTAGGGATGCTTTGACGGCAGCTTGCCGAAATCGAGCTTGAGCAGCACCCGGCTCCGATCGCGGATGGCGAAATCGTCGAGATTCACGGAAAGCTCACTCAGCCGCGGCGTGAGGCCGAGCGGCTCCAGTGATTCCAGCGTTTGCGCATGGATGACCCCAGCGCGCGACGTTTGCAGACCCTGCGTCAGTCTGTCGATCAGCACGTGATCGACGCCAGCTTGATGCAGCGCGATTGATAGCGCCATACCAGTCGGGCCGGCGCCAATGATAAGGACTTCCGTTGTCTCAGGCAGCATTCCCCGTCTCCATTTATCAACACGTGTTGACTTCTAGTAAGTTGGATTGCATTTGTCAACGGCTGTTGGCATATGAATCTGGATGAACGAGAAGCAGCCGAACAAGCAGACCAAGTCGGACCGAACACGAGCCCAAATCCTTGAAGCCGCACGCCGGCTTTTCTCCGAGCACGGCTATGACGGCACCTCAATCCGCGACGTTGCGGCGCAGGCCTCGATCGATCCGGCCATGGTGATCCGTTATTTCCACAGCAAGGACGAGCTGTTCGCCAGGGCCGCCGTCGTGGACCTTCAACTGCCGGATCAGCGGATAGACCCTACCGCCATCGGTGAAACGCTGATCAGGCGCTTTCTG
Source organism: Mesorhizobium sp. M1143 (assembly GCF_040318435.1). NCBI lineage: Bacteria > Pseudomonadati > Pseudomonadota > Alphaproteobacteria > Hyphomicrobiales > Phyllobacteriaceae > Mesorhizobium > Mesorhizobium sp. M1143. Next base: position 16,853 of record NZ_JAMYMJ010000053.1, read on the forward strand.
GTAAACTGGGAAGGTCAGGCCAACGGGCCAGGCATGATAATCCTGCTACGCTCGGCTGCGTCGAACGAGCACGCGGCCGAGAAGGTCCGCGACGTCTTCGCCAACCAGGTGAGGCCGATGGTTGCATCGATAGGCGACCCAGCGGACGCCGGACGGCGCGCCGGGCTGGTTGCCAGCCAGCTGCTGGGCCTGGCGACCTGCCGATATCTGTTGCGGCTTGAGCCCGTCGTCGCCCTGTCGCATGAGGAAATCATCCGGAATGTGGGACCGGTGTTGCAACGTTATGCAACAGGCCACGACGCGGCCTGAACCGGCGGGCACCGAGTGCTGTCGCGGCGATTGACCCGTTCCGGCACGCAAAGATTAACGATTTCCAGGCGCCCATGTGCAAAACCCGGTTCGCAAGCTGTGAATTCTCGATGGACAAGCTGTGGATAACACAACATGTTGGGGTGAACAAACCAGGAAAATCCCGCCATTGCTGATTCATCGCCGATTCGTTCCGGCTTTGAGCGCAACGTTAACGACCAAGGCCGAAAATCACCGGCAAATGGTTAAGGCCGATTAAGAAAATTCAACAATTTCATAATGTTGGCCGAGGCGTATCGGATCACGACGATGCCCCGCCGGCAAAGGTTAACGCCAATGGTCGCCTTGCAGGAATCGGGCCAGTTTCCGCGATTCAGCATATGGTGAGACTCAGGCTCGCAAAATCCACATGTAGCCGTGAACAAAAGCTGAATCTGCCGGAGTCACTGATTCGTCGCCGATTCGTTCCAGACTCGTTCCAACTGTTAATTGAGACCTCAACGACGAACCGTGGGACTGCCGGCCGGAACATTCCGCTTTCGCTTCGCGCCTGAAATCCCTATGTGTCGCCTGTCATACGCGCCACGCGAGGCGCGCTCCCGACAACACGATGCAGAAAGCCTCATCTCCAGGCCGATGAACATCCAGCCGAAACACACCGAGCCGCTGATCCTGTCGGGCCGCGACGTGACTGCCGTGCTGGGTCCGACCAACACCGGCAAGACCCATCTCGCCATCGAGCGCATGGTGGCACATGAGAGCGGCATTATCGGCCTGCCGCTCCGCCTTCTGGCGCGCGAGGTCTATGCCCGCGTCTGCGAAAAGGTCGGCGCCCACAAGGTGGCGCTCATCACCGGCGAGGAAAAAATCCAGCCGCCCGGCGCGAAATATTCGGTCTGCACCGTCGAAGCCATGCCGCGCGAGACCGACGTTGCCTTCGTCGCCATCGACGAGGTGCAACTCGCCGGCGACCTCGAGCGCGGCCACATCTTCACCGACCGTATCCTGCACCTGCGCGGCCGCCAGGAAACGCTGCTGCTCGGCGCGGCCACCATGCATGGCATCCTGCAAAAGCTGCTGAGAGGCGTCTCGGTGGTGACGCGCCCTCGCCTGTCGCACCTGGCCTATGCCGGCTCGAAGAAATTGACCCGCCTGCCGCGGCGTACGGCGATCGTCGCTTTCTCCGCCGACGAGGTCTATGCCATCGCTGAGCTGATCCGCCGCCAGCAAGGAGGAGCGGCGGTCGTGCTCGGCGCGCTGTCGCCCCGCACCCGCAATGCCCAGGTGGCAATGTTCCAGGCAGGCGACGTCGACTATCTCGTCGCCACCGACGCCATCGGCATGGGGCTCAACCTTGATCTCGATCATGTCGCCTTCGCCCAGAACCGCAAATTCGACGGCTATCAGTACCGCAATCTCACGGCGGCCGAGCTCGGCCAGATCGCCGGCCGCGCCGGCCGCCATCTGCGCGACGGCACCTTCGGCGTCACCGGCCAGGTCGATCCGCTGGACGAGGAGTTGGTCAAGCGCATCGAGGGGCACGAGTTCGATCCGGTGAAGGTGCTGCAATGGCGCACCGCGCATTTCCACTTCGCCAGCCTCGACGCGCTGAAGCGCTCGATCGAAACCAACGCGCCGGTCGAAGGCCTGACGCGGGCGCTGCCGGCGGTCGATGCCCAGGCGCTCGAACATCTCTCCCGCGACGAGGACATCCGCGCGCTGGCTACCAATGCCAAGCGCGTCGCGCTGCTGTGGGAAGCCTGCGCGTTGCCGGACTACCGCAAGATCGCGCCGGCCCAGCACTCCGACCTGATCGCTTCTATCTACACCGACCTCGCCAAACACGGCCATGTCGACGAGAACTACATGGCCGAGCAGGTGCGCCGCGCCGATACGACCGAGGGGGACATCGACACGCTGTCGCACCGCATTGCGCAGATCCGCACCTGGACATTCGTGTCCAACCGGCCGGGCTGGCTGGCCGATCAGGCACACTGGCGGGAAAAGACGCGCGAAATCGAAGACAGATTGTCGGATGCGCTGCATGAGCGGTTGACGAAACGGTTTGTAGACCGCAGGACTTCCGTCCTCATGCGGCGCCTTAGAGAAAATACAATGCCTGAAGCCGAAATCAGTCCTACCGGAACCGTCCTTGTCGAAGGCCATCATGTCGGCGAGTTGCAAGGGTTCCGCTTCACCGCCGATCAGAGCGCCGGCGGCGAAGACGCCAAGGCCGTGCGTACGGCAGCGCAAAAAGCGCTGGCCGCCGAGTTCGAGGCACGTGCCGAACGCTTCGGCGCCTGCGCCAATGGCGACCTTGCGCTCGGCTCCGACGGCACGCTGCGCTGGATCGGCGCGCCGATCGGCACGCTGGTTGCCGGCGAGGACGCGCTGAAGCCGCGCCTGGTGCTTTTGGCCGACGAGCAGTTGACCGGTCCCGCCCGCGACAAGGTCGCCGCGCGCGCCGAGCGCTTCGTCAATTTCCAGATCGAATCCTTGCTGAAGCCGCTGGTCGACTTGAAGAATGCCGAGCAGATCGCCGGCATCGGCCGTGGCATCGCCTTCCAGCTCGTCGAGCATTTCGGCCTCATCAACCGCCGCGACATCGCCGAGGAAATGAAGTCGCTCGACCAGGAGGGTCGCGCCGCCTTGCGCCGGCTCGGTGTGCGCTTCGGCGCCTACCACGTCTTCGTGCCGGCGCTGATCAAGCCGGCGCCCGCCGGACTGATCACGCTTTTGTGGGCGCTGAAGAACGACGGCAAGGACAAGCCCGGCTTTGGCGACGTGGTGCACGCGCTGGCCTCCGGCCGCACCTCGGTGGTCATTGATCCGGCTTTCGACAAGAGCTTCTACAAGCTCGCCGGCTACCGCAATCTCGGCCGCCGCGCCGTGCGCATCGACATTCTGGAACGGCTGGCCGACCTGATCCGGCCTGCGACCAACTGGAAGCCCGGTCTGGGACAGCGCCCGGACGGCGCCTATGACGGCCAGTCCTTCATGGTGACGCCGCCGATGATGTCCATCCTCGGCGCAACCGCCGACGACATGGAAGAGATCCTGAAAGGCCTTGGCTACCGCGCCGAGCCGAAGCCGCCGGCAGAGGTCAAGGCGCGGCTGGAAGCACAGGACAATGCGGCGCGGGAAGCGGCTGCCGCCAAGCTGGCTGCGGACGCGGCTGCAAAAGCCGAACAGGCCAAGGCGGCGGAAGCCGCTGCAAGAGAAGCCGCCGCTGAAGCGCCGGCCGTTGGATCGGAGCCGGATGCGGTTGCCGCCGCTGAGCCTGCGGCTGAGCAGCCCGTCGCCGAAGCCGCAGCGGAGGCTGTTGCTGCGGACGCTCAGCCGGGCGCGCCTCCCGAGGGTTCGGAGCCAACTGCGGCCGTTGAAGCCGCCGCCGAAGCTCCAGCCATCGAGGAAGCAACGGCGGAGCCCGTCGCGGACGAACAGGTCGAAGCTCCCATAGAAATCGCGGAAGAAGCTCCGGCTGTTGCGGAAGCTGACGACACTGCCGACGCCACCGTCGCCGAAAACGCCGACGCCCTTACCTCTCCCTCGATGGCGGAGGTCGCGGCGCAAAGCGACGCGGGTGACAGCGCTGACGAAGCAGATAGTGCAAACGATGCAAGTGCAACCGCCGACGCCGACGCTGCCCCCACCCCGGCGCTGCGCGCCGACCCTCCCCACGAGGGGGAGGGTCGAAGCGCTGAGCCTGTCCCCGAGGCCGAAGCGCCAAAGCCCATCTTGCTGTGGCGGCAGGGTCGTTTCGAGCAGCGCCCGCGCCATCGGCAAGACAACCGCAGAGACAATCGCCCGCGTAACGGCCAGGCTAGCCGCGCCGATGCGCCGGCCGACGCTGCCGGCGGACAGCCGGCACCGGGCGAACGGCCGGCCTATCAGGGCCGGCGCGACCAGCGCGACGGTGCCGCCAAGCCACGCTTCGACCGTTCGAAGTTCAAGCCCAAGCCGCAGGCCGAGGGCGAACAGCGCCGCGACGGCAAGCCGCAAGGCGAGCGTCCGCGCGAGGGCCGGCCTGACTGGAAAGGCGGCAGGCCGGAAGGCAAAGGCGGACCGCAAGGCGCCAAGCCGGCTTTCCAGGCCAAGCCACGCGAGGAACGCCCGGCGCGCTTCGATCCGGACTCGCCCTTCGCCAAGCTCGCCGCCTTGCGCGACCAGTTGAAGAAATAAGCCCCAGGTTCGCTGCGATGGTTGCTGAAGGTCGTCAGCGCATCGACAAGTGGCTGTTCTTTTCGCGCGCGATAAAATCGCGCTCGCTGGCGGCCAAGCTGGTTGTCGCCGGACGCGTCCGCATTAATAGCGACAAAGCAGCGCAGGCCTCCGATCTGGTCAAGCCTGGCGACGTTTTGACCATTACGCACGAGCGCCGCATCTTCGTTTGGAAGGTGCTTGGCACCGGCGTGCGGCGCGGTCCGGCCGAGGAAGCGCGCACGCTCTACGAGGACATGTCCCCGCCGCCGGCCCCAAAAGGCGAGGCTGTTGCCGATGCCATTCCGGCGCTGCGCGACGCCGGCAGCGGCCGGCCGACCAAGAAAGAGCGCAGGCAAACCGACCGGCTGTTCGGCGAAGACTGAAGCCTTGGCCGTCTGCGCCATGCCGGCGGTCTGGAATTTCATTCCGGACACGCGGGCCCCGCCTGCAATGGCTGCCCTTGCAAGCGGCAGGCAAAGGCGTTACCTCACCAAAAAAGCCGCCGCATCGGCCCGAAAATCGGAAATCGATTTTTCGGAAGGCACGATGCGCAGATTCAAAGTGTCAGAGCGTACTTTATGCGTCCAAGTGGACGCACGTCGCTCTAGCAAGAACGGGACGTCCCGGAGCCGACCAATGACCTATGTCGTGACCGACAACTGCATCAAATGCAAGTACATGGACTGCATCGAGGTCTGTCCGGTCGACTGCTTCTACGAGGGCGAGAACATGCTTGTCATACATCCCGACGAGTGCATCGACTGCGGCGTCTGCGAACCGGAATGCCCGGCCGATGCAATCAAGCCCGACACCGAGCCGGGCCTCGACAAATGGCTGCAGGTCAACACCGAATACGCCGAGAAATGGCCCAACATCACCGCCAAGAAGGAGCCTCCGGCAGATGCCAAGAGCTTCGACGGCGAGGCCGGCAAGTTCGAGAAATATTTCTCCGCCGAGCCCGGCGAAGGCGACTGAGCACATGACGCTGGAATCGGAATCGATTTCGGAAAGGGTGATGCGCAAAGCAAAAAAGTGCGGCCTATTGGATCGTCATAACGCTGCGTAACGCGCATCATACATTAACTGCCTTGACAGGCGGCGATGGCGCTCGACCTTCGCGTTTGCAGCAAAACCTTGATTCTTCCGACTTTTTGTGCTACACCAGTTGAAACATGCCGGTGACACAACGTCGATTTATGGCGCAAGCGCCCCAAATCACTGAAAGGTGAAATCCCCAATCGGACCAGAGCGATCTGGGCCAGGCAGTCGCTATGTATGCGGTTTGCCGGTCCCGGCTTTTTCCGATGGGTTCATCTGTTGTGCGGCTAACGATCGGTGTCCCCGGTCGCATGCGTTCGGACCGGCAGGCCGCCGGTGCCACAACAAGGAGTTCAGGGCGTAATGGCAACGATCACCCCGCAGAAGAAGTCCACCTCGGCACGCCACGGTTTCAAGACCGGCGAGTACATCGTCTATCCGGCACACGGCGTCGGCCAGATCGTCTCGATCGACGAGCAGGAAGTTGCGGGCCACAAGCTGGAACTGTTCGTCATCGACTTCCAGAAGGACAAGATGCGCCTGAAGGTTCCGGTCGCCAAGGCGACCTCCATCGGCATGCGCAAGCTGTCGGAAGAGGATTATGTCGAGCGCGCGCTGAAGGTCGTCCAGGGCCGCGCCCGCGTCAAGCGCACCATGTGGTCGCGCCGTGCGCAGGAATATGATGCCAAGATCAATTCGGGCGACCTGATCTCGATCTCGGAAGTCGTGCGCGACCTCTACCGTGCCGACAACCAGCCGGAACAGTCCTATTCCGAGCGTCAGCTCTATGAGGCGGCACTCGACCGCATGGCGCGCGAGATCGCGGCAGTCAACCGCATGTCGGAAACCGAAGCCGTGCGCCTGATCGAGGTCAACCTCAACAAGGGCCCGAAGCGCGGCGCCAAGGCCGACAATGAGGAAGCCGAGCAGGAAGAAGCTGCCTGATCGCTTTCACCGTCGAATTCATGAAAAACCCGGCCTTGTGCCGGGTTTTTGTTTTTACCCCCTTGTGGGGTTCCAAGGACGGGCGAGACCCGTGGCTCGCCCAGGCAGGGTCGCTGCGAAGCAGCGAGGATGGGGGACGGCACCAGACCCGACCCGGACCTTCCGTCCGACCTCCCCACAAGGGGGAGGTAGAAGGCTCAGCCGCCGGCTTCCTTCTCCGCCTCCTGCTTCAGCGTCGCAATAAAACGCTTCGTCCGTTCACGCTCCGGGTTGGAGAACACCACGGCGGACGGCCCCTTCTCGACGATGACGCCGGCGTCGAGGAACACCACCTCCTGCGCAATCTTGGAGGCAAGGCGAAGGTCGTGCGTGGCCATCACCATGGTCGTGCCTTCGCTGGCGAGCTTTCCCAGCACGTCGACCACTTCCTGCGCCAGTTCCGGATCGAGCGCCGAGGTCGGCTCGTCGCAGAGCAGCACTTTCGGCGACGGCGCCAGGGCGCGGGCGATCGCCACACGCTGCTGCTGGCCGCCCGACAGCGTTGCCGGCCAATCATCCGCCTTGTGTGCCATGCCGACCTTCTCGAGCAGCGCCAGTGCCCGCTCGCGCGCCTTTGCCGTCGGCCATTTCAGCACCGTCACCAGGCCTTCCATGACGTTCTCGATCGCGGTGCGATGCGGGAACAGCTGGAAGTTCTGGAACACCATGCCGGTCTGCAGCCGCAGGCGCTGGATGTCGCGGCTGGGGATCTTGATGCCGGGACGGAATTCCAGCGTCTCGTCGCCGATGCGCACCATGCCCGAGGTCGGGATCTCCAACAGGTTGATGCAGCGCAGCAGTGTGCTCTTGCCGCCGCCGGAGGGGCCGACAAGCGCGGTGACGCTGCCTTCGGCAATGGTGACCGTCACGCCCTTCAGCACCAGATTGTCGCCGAAGCGCTTTTCGATGTCGGTGAGGCCGATCATGAGCGCGCCTCCAGGAAGCCGCCATAGCGGTTGAGCCGCTCCTCCAGCCGCGTCTGCAAGGCCGAAAGCACCGAGCTCATCGCCAGATAAAGGATCGCCGCCTCGACATAGAGGATCAGCGGCTCATAGGTGGTGGCGACGATGCGCTGCGCCGCCTGGAACATCTCCGGCACAGTGATGGCGGCGGCCAGCGACGTATCCTTGACCAGCGAGATGAAGGTGTTGGACAGCGGCGGCACGGCGACGCGGCCGGCTTGCGGCAGGATGGTGCGCCGCATCGCCTGGCTCCAGGTCATGCCGATCGAATAGGCCGCCTCCCACTGGCCCTTCGGCACCGAGCCGATCACGGCGCGGATAATTTCCGAACTGTAGGCGCCTATGTTGAGGGTGAAGCCAATCAGCGCCGCCGGAAAAGCGTCCAGCAATATGCCGACCGAAGGCAGGCCGTAAAAGATCAGGAACAGCTGCACCAGAAGCGGCGTGCCGCGAAAGATCCAGACATAGAAGCGGACCACGGCAACCAGAGGCTTGGGACCGAACAGCCGCACCAGGGCGACAACCAGGCCGACGAACAGGCCGAGTGCGAATGATAGCAATGTCAGCGGTACGGTGAAGATCAACGCCGCCCACAGCAGTGTCGGCAACGAGTCCAGCATCAGGTGTAGCCAGTGCGGCACGAACGGCTCCTCCTTCACAGACCGCCGCGGTGACGGCAGTGCGATTGTGTGCTTCTCATATCATGCGAAAAACGGCGAGCCGTCAAAGACGGCCCGCCGCTATTGGTCATTGCCGGCAAACCGCCGGGAGATGGTCTTTACTGCGAGACATCCTGGCCGAAATAGGTATCGGCGATCCTCTTGTAGGTGCCGTCGGCCTTGATGTCGGCCAGCGCCTTGTTGATCGCCGCGACCAGCTCCGGATCACCCTTGCGCACGATGACGCCGGCATAGTCGGCGTTCTCTTCCTGCGCGGCGATCTTCACATTGGCGTCCGGCTTGTGCTTCTTGAAGTCGAGGAAAGACAGGCTGTCATTGATGGTGGCGTCGGCGCGGCCGGTGAGCAGCAGCTGGATCGACTGGTCGAAGCCGTCGGTGCCGACCAGTTCGGCGCCGTTGGTCTCGGCGAGCTTGCCGAAATTCGATGTCAACGACTGTGCCGACTTCTTGCCCTTGAGGTCGGCGAAGGTCTTGATGTCGGTGTTGTCGCCGCGCACGATCAGCACGGCCTTGGAGGCGATGTAAGGATCGGAGAAATCGTACTTGGCCTTGCGCGCGTCGGTGATGCCGACCTCGTTGATCACGGCGTCGTAGCGGTTGGCGTCGAGGCCGGCGATCAGCCCGTCCCATTTGCCTTCGAGGAACTCGACCTTGACGCCGAGCTTGTCGCCGATCGCCTTGGCGATCTCGACGTCGAAGCCGACCAGCGCGCCGGAAGCATCATGATAGGTGAAGGGCGCATAGGTGCCTTCGGTGCCGACTTTGAGGGTGCCGGCCTGCTTGATCTGGTCAAGATTGGCGCCGGCATGGCCTGATGTAACAGCCAGAACCTGAAGCGTTCCGGCGACGATGAGCGAATTGAGCCATTTCATTTCTGTGTGATCCCGTCCTTGGCCGGTGTCCGGCGCTTGTGAGAGCCGGAAACTGACAGATACAGCGCAGCAAAATAAGGAACCAGATTTCAAAAAAACGACGATCCAGAAATCAGATTCTCAAAGCAGCTCGGATCGGTGCCAATAGTCCGGATCTGCGGTGTCGATGCGCCCTGTCGGACCGCACAAAACAACCGCCATCGGCGGCGGAACCAATCCCCGGTGTGGCACGTTCATGGCTTGTTGTAGGGCGCCGCGTTTCCATTTCAAGAACCCTTGGCTGCGCTAGGCCCGAAGCAATTCCAGGAAAGTGGGAAAGCGGTTTCCTTCGGAATTGCGTCAAACAGAGATAACGGCCGCCAGGCCGTCCGAAAATGTCCGGGAGCAGGAGCGCGGCATGATCGAAGACACGGCAGGACGGACCATGGTCCGCACGGCAATGAAAGCCCCCTACCTCGAGCGCGATGAGGAACATGTTCTCGCCTTGCGCTGGAAGGAGGACCAGGATCAGCAGGCGCTGCATCAGATCACCGTCGCCCATATGCGGCTGGTCATCTCCATGGCTTCGAAATTCCGACATTACGGCCTGCCGCTCGGAGATCTGGTCCAGGAGGGCCATGTCGGGCTGCTGGAAGCAGCCGCGCGTTTCGAGCCGGAGCGCGAGGTGCGCTTCTCGACCTATGCGACATGGTGGATCCGCGCTTCGATGCAGGACTATATCCTGCGCAACTGGTCGATCGTTCGCGGCGGCACCTCTTCGGCGCAAAAGGCGCTGTTCTTCAACCTGCGGCGCCTGCGCGCCCGTCTTGCCAATGGCGCCGAGCCGATCTCCAACGCCACGCTCTACCGCGAAGTCTCGGTAGCCCTCGGCGTCTCCGAGGCCGATGTCGAGAAGATGGATTCCAGGCTTTCAGCACCTGACTCTTCGCTCAACGCACCGCTCGCCGATGAGGCCGGCACCACCGAGCGGATGGACTTCCTGATTTCGGACGATCCATTGCCTGACGAGGTCGCCGGCGACACCATCGACGTCGAACGGCGCCTGATGTGGCTGAAGACGGCGCTCCGCGCGCTCAATGCCCGCGAACTCAGGATCATCGAGGAGCGTCGGCTGACAGACGAAGGTGCGACGCTTGAGGCGCTCGGCGAGACGCTCGGCATTTCCAAGGAGCGTGTCCGCCAGATCGAGGCCCGCGCCATGGAAAAGCTCAAGCTCGCGCTGGTCAAGCAGAACCCCGAATTCATGGCAGCGTGAGATTGCCAGGAACAGGGGTCCCGCCCCGAGTTATCTCAGAAAAGTTATCTCAGAAAAAAGCACTACGAAGGCTGGGGTTTCTGACGAAGACCGGCGCTATCTGTCCGTGACGATCTTGACCTTGTCGCCGGCCGAAACCGAGGCGCCCGGCGACATCGCGTTGAGCACGCGGAACAGATCGAGCTTGCGGTCGACGCCGACCATCTGCGCCGAAAGTGTGCCCATCGTCTGCCCGGCCTGTACCGTGACGACGCGGATATGCAGCGGCTTCAGTGCCGCTTTCTCGGCGGGGCTGAGCACGCGGAACGAACCGCTGACCGAGCGTGCCACCGGATCGAGTGTCGTGCTGGCCGAGGGGGCCGCTGTCAAAAGCCGGTAGACCTGACCGCCGGCGCGGATCACCGCAATGTCGAACTGCCAGCCATCGGCGCCGGCGTGCGCTGTCGCCGCCTCGTTGCCGTCGATCGTCTCCTGGCGCACGCTGGTCTCGTCGAGACCGGCCACCCAGCCGCTTCTGATGTAGTCGGTCAGCGCACGATCCTTGTCGATCGACACACCGTCGAAGCGGATCGCCATGTCGCCGGGACCGGTCGCCGTCACTGCCGCCGCCGAATTGTCGATGATGAAGCCGTCGGGCACCGTGAACGAAACGCCGAGGCCCGGATGCAGGAAGGTCTGGCCGCGCACATAGCCCTCTTCCGGCGTGTCGCCATAGAGCAGGCCGTCTATCCCGGCCAGGAAGGAATCGCGGTCGCGGGTGCCGATGCCCGGCGCGCCGAACTGGCGGGCGTGGCGCTGCGCCAGATCAATTCGCTGCGGCGTGTTGGGGTGCGTGGCCAGGAAGTCGAGGCTGGCGTCGGTGGCGCCGCTGATCGAGCGGAAATCGGTATAGGCCGACATCGACTGCAGGAAACGCCCGGCGGCATAGGGATCGTAACCCGCCTCGCCGATCGACTTGATGCCAATCGCGTCTGCCTCCAGCTCCTGGTTGCGCGAGAACTGCGCCAGCCTCAGCTTGCCGCGGATCAATGCCTGCTTGGCGGTCGGGCTGTCGCCCAGCACATCGGAGACCACCTTGGTCGCCAGGCCTTCCTCGGCCTCGAGCTGCTGGCGCTGCAAGCCGTGATTGGCGGTGACGTGGCCCATCTCATGCGCGATGACGGCGGCGAGTTCGGCCGAATCATTGGCCAGCGCCAGCAGGCCGCGGGTGACGTAGAGATAGCCGCCCGGCAGCGCGAAAGCGTTGACGTTTGGCGAATTGAGGATGGTGATGCGATAGGTCTGGGTCGGATTGGCCGACACCACGGTCAGGCTGCCGACAACCTTGGCCACCATGCGCTCGAGCTTGGGATCGGAATATTCGCCGCCATAGGTGGCAAGGATGCGCGGATGCTGTGCCTTCGCCAGTTCGGCAAGCTTGCCGTTGGCGGCGACATTGTCGACCGTGATCGGCTTGTCGGAAGGCTGGAAGCCGGATTCCTGCACTTCGGGAGGCGTGAACATCTGGCAGCTGGCCAGCGCCACGGCAAGGCCGGCCAGCGCGAGGAAGCGCACCAGCGGTCTGCGTTTCAAAGTGTCAGTGCCGGTCGGCAGCACGGCGTTCCTTCAGCTCTCGGCGCATGATTTGGACCGGGGTCCGCGCCAGCGAAAAATCGGTCTTCGTTGGCAATCCTGCACACATCAAAAAACCTACAGCGTTTACGCATCCGGCCGGGTGCGGCGCTGTAGGGGCAAATCACGGCTCGTGCCGGACCAGTACTAAGCGGACCTAGCCACATCGACTGGACCATGGCAAGCAAGCGCCACATCACCTGTAGCCGGTTTGGTCGTAAATTATGTCCGCTTCCGGGCAATATCGCGTGATCCGCCCGAACTTGCGCCGATATAGCGCCGAAACGCTTCAGGGCCAGTGCCGTCGAAAAAATCGGCGGCAGGTCCCGTCGCGGCAACCCTGCCATTGTCCAGAAAAACCATCTGCTCGCCGATACGGCGAGCGTCTTCCGGCTGATGCGTGACGAACAGCACCGTCATCGCCCGCTCGGCATGAACGCCGGCCACCAGGTCGAGCATGTCGTCGCGCAGTGCTGGCCCGAGCGAAGCGAACGGCTCGTCGAGCAGCAGCACTGGCCGGTCGCGCACCAGAACGCGGGCGAGCGCCACGCGCTGCCTTTCGCCGCCGGAGAGTTCGCGCGGCAGGCGCATTTCCTTGCCGGCCAGGCCGACGCGGTCAAGCGCCTCGGCGATTGCGGCGCGATCGGCGTCGGTCAGGTTGAGCGATGGCGAGCGGCCGAGCCCGACATTCTTCTCCACCGAGAGATGAGCAAACAGATTGTTTTCCTGGAATACCATCGACACCGGCCGCACCGAAGGCGGCTCGGCGCCGACATCGGCGCCGCCGATCAGCACACGACCGGACTCTGGCGTCTCGAAACCAGCCACCAGATTGAGCAAGGTCGATTTGCCCGAACCACTTGCCCCCATGATGGCGGTGATCTTCGATGTATCGAATTCGACATCGAACAGGAATGACGTTTCGCCATAGCTGAACGAGACCTTGTCCAGCCGGACAGTCGTGCCTTTCTCCACAGCGGACGTCACGATCTCTCTCCCCGTCCCAGCCAGTCTGCCGCGACCACCAATGCAAGGCAGACCGCCCCGAGCAGCAAAGCCAGCCCGGCAGCATCGGCCGTGCGATAGCTGCCCATGCGCGCCAGCAGGAGATAGGGCAAGGTCTGCACCGAATCGCTGCCGAACAGCGCGATGACGCCGAGATCGCCGAGCGACAGCGCCATGGCGAAGGCAAAGCCGGTGGCCAGCGGCCGCCGGAGCGATGGCCAGTCGACCAGAAGCAGCCGGTTCCAGCCCGCAATGCCGAGCTGCGCGCACAGCTTTTCGTGGCGCTCGCTCGCCGCATCATAGGCCGGGCGCATCGCGCGGATGGCAAAGGGCATCGCCATCACCGCATTGACGGTGACGACCATGACCGGCGCGATGGCAAAGACATCGCTGACCGTGCGCAGCAGGAGAAACCAGCCGGCGCCGATGACAATGGGCGGCACGACGAGGACGAAGCCGGCGCCGGTGTCGGTGGCATGTTCGAGCAATGAACGGGCACTGGACCGGCGGCGCAGCGACAGTGCCCGCCGAGCCATGATCAGCGACAGCGACAGCGCCACCGAAAGTAGCGCCGCCGAGAGGGCGAGACCGGCGCTGGTCAGGGTCGCCTGACGCACGGCACTCTCGCCCGCCAGCCGGCCGAGATCGGCGCCGAGGCCGGACGCGACGGTGGCCGCCATTGGTCCGGCGACGAACAGCAAGGCGAGCACGATCAGGACGGCGTTGAACGCTGTTTCTGCTTTGCCGGCCAAGTGATAGCGGCGCGGCGCGACAGGCAAATTGGCGTCGCCGGTCACATTGGCGCCGAGCCGCGTCAGCGCCAGCATGACGGCAAAAGTCAGCGCGATCTGCAGCACCGTCAGCGTCACCGCTCGCGCCGGATCGAAGTCGAAACGCAGCGCCTGATAGATGGCGACTTCCAGCGTCGTCGCCGCCGGCCCGCCGCCGAGGATCAGGACGATGGTGAAGGAGGTGATGCAAAGCATGAAGACAAGCCCGGCGACGCCCGGCAGCGCGGCGCGCAGCACCGGCCACTCGATCAGCCGGAAGGCTGGCCTCGCTCCCATGCCGAGCTGGCTCGCCAGCCGCCATTGATCGGCCGGCACCGTTCCCAGCGCTTCGAGGAACAGCCGGGTGGCCAGCGGCAGGTTGAAGAAGACGTGGGCGACGAGGATGCCCGACAGCCCATAGATGTCGGGCCAGCTCTGGCCACCGATCGCGGCGAAATAACCGGCGCGGCCATAGAGCGCCAGTATGCCCAGCGCTGCGACAATCGCCGGCAAGGCAAGGGGCACAGTGAACAGCTGCAGGATGAAGCCGCGTCCGAAGAAGCGCGGATGCCGCGACAGCGCCCGGGCGACGAAGAGCGCCGGTACGGCGGAAAGCAGAGTCGAGAGCGCAGCCTGCCAGAGCGTGAAGCGGACAACGCGCAGGAGATAGAGGTCAAAGGCGGACGCGGCGCCGGAAAGGTCGTGCGCGCCTTCGCGGATAAGGCCGGCGAAGGCGCCACCGATCAGTAGCGCGATTGCCGCAAGCGCGACAATGCCGGCCGTGATGCGGGGGTCAGAGGGATAGTGCGCACGCATTTCGCGCTATCCAACCCTACGGCGCACGTTCGCTGCTGACGCAAATATTTCACGGAAGTCGAGTTCCCGCCCACCCCTCTCTGGCCTGCCGGCCATCTCCCCCGCAAGGGGGGAGATTAGCAGCTTCGCTCCCCGCCCCATCCTCGCAGCGTTGGAGGTTGGCGAAAGCTTCCGAGCGCTTGATCTCCCCCCTTGCGGGGGAGATGGCCGGCAGGCCAGAGGGGGGTGTTCAAGCGCCATCCTGAATTCCTACTTGCTCATCACCGCCAGCCATTCATCCACCCAGGCCTTGCGATTTGCCGCGACCTCTTCCGGGCTGAACAGCAAGGTCTTCGCCGGCTTGACCAGCCTATCAAAAGCCGGATTGAGCGGCTTGTCGGTTTTCCCAGCCGGGAACATCCAGTTGGTCTCCGGAATGACATCCTGGAATTTCGGCCCGGTCATGAAGGCCAGAAACTTTGCCGCCAGCGGGTTCTTCGCGCCCGTGGTGGTGATGCCGGCGACCTCGACCTGCAAATACTCGCCTTCTTCGAACGACGCCGCCTGGAAGCGCCCGGTGTTCTCGGCCACCATGTGGTAGGCCGGCGATGTCGTATAGGACAGCACCATCGGCGCCTCGCCCTTGGTGAACAGGCCATAGGCCTCGCTCCAGCCGGGCGTCGCCGTCAGCACTTTGCCCTTGAGTTTGGCCCAGGCTTCCGGCGCCTTGTCGCCATAGACCGACTTAACCCACAGCAGCAGGCCGAGGCCCGGCGTCGACGTCCTCGGATCCTGGATGACGATCTTGTCGGCGGCATCGCCCTCGACCAGTTCCTTCAGGCTCTTCGGTGGGTTCTTCAGCTTCTCGGTGTCGTAGACGACGGCGAAATAACCATAATCATAGGGCACGAAAGTGTCGTCGCTCCAGCCGCCCGGCACGTTGTTTTCAGCCACCGCGCCATGTCGGACAAACAGGCCGGAAGCCTTGGCTTCCGCGGTGAGGTTGGTGTCGAGGCCAAGCACGATATCTGCTTTGGTCGAGGCTCCTTCCAGCTTGACGCGGTTGAGAAGTGCGACGCCGTCGGCCGCCGAGACGAAGTCGACGCTGCAGCCGCACTCGGCTTCGAATTCCTTCTTCACCTGGGGGCCCGGACCCCAGTCGGCAGTGAAACTCTCATAGGTATAGATCGTGAGTTTTTCCTGCGCTGACGCAGGGCTTGCCAGTAGCGAAACAGCAAGCCCCAGCGCTGGGACAAGACGGGACAAAAACATGCGCATCGGCGCCTCCTTCATTCGTGTTGAAAGGAATTGAGGCGTCGGGCTGTCCGAAGCGTCTAATCCCTCCGCCGGTACAAACCGGATCAGGTTCAGCGGGTTGGCGAGACTGCCTCTCAGCCGGTCCGCGAAGATCGCGTCCGGCACCCCGTTAGAGCGTTTCGACACATAGGCCCGGCCAAGGTGCCACGCAAGTGGAAGTTTGCCCGAGCATGATCCCGGAAAGTGGAATCCGTTTCCGGAAAAAGATCATGCTCCAACAAAGAGTGACGGTGCCGCTCGGCCTTCCGTTTCGTCGGCGGGGCTGGTAAGGGCCAGCGGATATGAGCACATTCACCATCCTGCTTGGCGGCGATCTCGTCCGCACGCCGCGGCTCGACCGGCAGGTCGCGGGCACGCGCGTCATCGCCGCCGACGCCGGCATCGATCATGCCCGCCTGCTCGGCCTGATGCCGGAGCTGTGGGTCGGCGATTTCGATTCCGTGCCGGCGGACCTGCCTGCCGATCTCGCCGCCGTGCCGCGGGAGGTGTTTCCTCCCGAAAAGGACAAGACCGATGGCGAACTGGCGATCGCGGCGGCATTGGAACGCGGCGCCACCAGCCTGGTGCTGGCCGGCGCTTTCGGCGGCAAGCGCGCCGACCACGCCTTCCTCCATCTGGCGCTCAGCCTGCGGCTGGCAGAGACAGGCACAAAAGTGCTGTTGACCAGCGGAGCGCAGGAAGGCGCCCCTCTGCTGCCTGGCAAGGCCGGCTTCGACTATGCCGACGGAACGCTGTTTTCGGTGCTCGGCTTTTCCGATCTTTCGGGCCTCACCGTGTCCGGCGCGAAGTGGCCGCTCGACCATGTCGAGGTCGTGTTCGGCTCGTCGCTGACCATCTCGAACGAGGTCAAGTCCAACACGACCGGGGGCGGCCTCGAAATCGCGCTCGGCCATGGCCGCGCGCTGCTGCTCGCCCACCCCTACCCCTTGCCTGAAAGCTGACATGGCCCCGCCCCTTCTCAACCTCGACGGCATAAGACTGACCTTTGGCGGCACGCCGCTGCTCGACGGCGCCGAACTGACGGCGTCCGCCGGTGACAAGATCGCGCTCGTCGGCCGCAACGGCTCCGGCAAGTCGACGCTCCTGAAGATTGCCGCCGGTCTGATCGAGCCGCAAGACGGCGAGGTCTTCCGCCAGCCTTCGGCAACGGTGCGCTATCTCCCGCAAATGCCCGACATGGACGGCTTTGCCAATGTGCGTGCCTATGTCGAGGCTGGGCTTGGGCCTGCCGACGATCCCTACCGCGCCACATATCTGATGGAGCATCTCGGCCTCGCCGGCACGGAGAACCCCAACGATCTCTCCGGTGGCGAGGCGCGCCGCGCAGCACTTGCCCGCGTCATGGCGCCCGAACCCGATATTCTGCTGCTTGATGAGCCGACGAACCATCTCGATTTGTCGGTCATCGAATGGCTGGAAGAGGAGCTCGTCCGGACGTCTTCGGCGCTGATCGTCATCTCGCACGACCGTCGCTTCCTCGAACGCGTCTCGCGCGCCACTGTCTGGCTCGACCGTGGCCAGACCCGCCGCCTCGACAAGGGCTTTGGCCATTTCGAGGAATGGCGCGACCTTGTGCTGGAAGAGGAAGAGCGCGAACAGCACAAGCTCGGCCGCCAGATCGTGCGCGAGGAGCATTGGCTGCGCTATGGCGTGACGGCTCGCCGTAAACGCAACATGCGCCGCCTGGGCGAACTGCAGACCATGCGCCAGCGTTTTCGCGGCCATCGCGGCGCCGAGGGCTCGGCCACCATGGTGGCCAGCGACGCCGCCGAATCCGGCAAGCTGGTGATCGAGGCCAAGAACATCGAAAAGAGCTTTGGCGACCTCACCGTGGTCAAAAGCTTCTCGACCCGCATCCAGCGCGGCGATCGCGTCGGCCTTGTCGGGCCGAACGGGGCCGGCAAGACGACGCTGTTGAAGATGCTTACCGGCGAGATGAAGCCCGACGCCGGCTCGGTGCGGCTCGGCACCAATCTGGAAATCGCCACGCTCGACCAGAAGCGCGAGGCGGTCGATCCGGCCGAGACCCTGGCGCAGTATCTCACGGACGGGCGCGGCGAAAACCTCGTCATCAATGGCGAGCAGCGCCATGTCGTGTCCTACATGAAGGATTTCCTGTTCAAGCCGGAACAGGCGCGCACCCCGGTGCGCGAGCTGTCCGGCGGCGAACGGGCGCGGCTGCTCCTGGCGCGTGTTCTGGCGCGGCCGGCCAACCTTCTGGTGCTCGACGAGCCGACCAACGATCTCGACATGGAGACGCTGGAACTGTTGCAGGAACTTGTCGCCGGCTTTGCCGGCACGGTCATCCTGGTCAGCCACGACCGCGACTTCCTCGACCGCACCGTCACCAGCATCATCGCCCCGGACGGAGGCGGCCGCTGGATCGAATATGCCGGTGGCTATTCCGACATGCTGGCGCAGCGCGGCGGCACCCGGCTCGACGACCGCAAGGCGCGCGCCAAGGCCGAAGCCAGCGATGCGCCGGCGCCGGGCAAGAGCGAGCCGGCAGCGCCGAAAGGGCCGTCGAAGAAACTGTCGTTCAAGCAGAAATTCGCCCTGGAATCCTTGCCCAAGAAGATCGAGGCGGTAATGGCCTCGATCTCGCGGTTGGAAAACAACATTGCCGATCCCGCCTATTACGAACGCGACCCGGCCTCGTTCCAAAAGACCATCGCCGCCCTCGACAAGGAACGCGCCACGCTGGCCGCACTCGAGGAAGAGTGGCTGGAGCTGGAAATGCTGCGTGAGGAGATGGAGGGGTAGCATTGCTTGCGGTCTTTATGCGCGTATATTGTGCGCATGAAAGGAGGCATCTCCGTGCTTCAATCGACGCCAAAAACTCAGCGGGCCTCTGTCAACACGTCCATTGACTCTCAGTTGATCAAGGACGCCAAAGCGTTGGGCATCAACATCTCCCGCGCTGCCGAAGCAGGGATCGCGAAAGCGATTGCGGCGGAGAAAACGCGTCGATGGCAAGAAGAAAACAGGGAAGCCATCGAAAGCTCCAACGAATATGTCCGAAAGAACGGACTGCCATTGGCTAAACACCGGCCGTTCTGATGGCGCGTTACGATTTCTATCGGAGTACCGAGAGCGACGGTTATCTTCTCGACGTGCAGTCAGATATGCTTGAAGGGCTGAGCACGACGGTGGTCGTTCCTTTGATGCCGCCCGAGATTGCCCCGCTTCCTGGCCGCCGCCTGAACCCGACCTTCGCTATAAACGGCAAAGATCTTGTGATGGTCAAACAGTTTGTGTCGGCCTTCAGCGCGTCCGAATTGCGGATGCCAGAGGGAAACCTTTCTAGACATCACGACGACATCGTCGCCGCCCTCGACATGCTGTTCCAGGGCTTCTGAGCGAAGGCAGCCGCTACTGCCGCCCGTCAACCTGCCGTCTTGGCCTGCCAGGCCTTCAGCGCCTCGTCGAACACCTTCTCGCCCGGAATGCCCTTTTCCATGGTCAGCAGCGCCCGGCGTCCGGTCTTGTAGACCACCGGCACGTCGATCCAGTCCTGGCCTCGAAGCAAGGTCATATTGGCGTCCTCGTCGGCCTTGGTGTCGTTGAGCGCCACCAGGAAGAAGCCGTCGGCGATCTTGGCCGGAATGCCGATCAGCGGGCTGCCGGCATCCTGTTCCGAACTCTTCATGGCGACGCGCAGGATGTTGTCGACGCCACCGCCGTCAAAGCCCTCGGGCGTCAGGAAGATCATCTCGATGATGTGGCTGGCCGGCAGCGTCTGGTCGGTATTGCGGCGGATGGTCATGCGCAGCTGGATGTCCTTGCCGGGAATGGTCGCCTCGGCGCGGATCGCCGGCTCGGGCGGCAGGTCGCCGCCGGGCGATTCCTGCACCAGCGACCAGACGATGCTGCCGGGTTCGGCCGAACCTTGCGCGGTCGAGGTGCGTTCCTCGTAGAAG
>NZ_JAMYMJ010000054.1:0-36377 GCF_040318435.1 Mesorhizobium sp. M1143
GGGTGGCGGTGTGGTCAGCGCGGCGACGGACTCGCCCTCGCCGATGCCGCTTTGACCGGCCGCGGGACCGGGATCGGTCTCACCGCCTTCGGGCGACAGGCGCTGGGTGAACTTCGTTCCCTCGCCGGCAGGAGCCGGTGCGGGTGCATCGGCCGCGGGCTTGGCCGGCGCCGGCTTTACCAGCGGTTCGGTCGAGACCGTCTTGGTGTCGCCGCCGAGGCCCAGCATCGAGCCAAAGGCATCCTTGTTAAGCCAGATGCCATAGCCACCGCCGGCCACCACCAAAAGCGCGACGACAGCCGCGATCAACCCGCCATAGCTGCGCCTGCGCTCGGCGGGGCGCAGGCGTTGGAACGTGTCCGCCGCCGGCTGCTCGTCATTAGCAAAGACATCGGCGCTATCGTCGTCGGCGTCCAGCTCCGCGGCTTGCTTGTCGATGGTTTCTGCACGCGCCACAGGCGGAGGCGGTGTCGGAGCGGGCCTCTGCCAGCTCGGCTCTGTCCTGGTGGTCGGCGCCGGCTGCACGGGTTTCGCCGGCTGCCAGGCCGGCGCAGGCGTGGCGGAAGGCTTTACATGACTGGACTGGTTCTTGTTGCGGTCTATGGAGGAGAAGATGTGCTCCAGCTCCGCCAGCGGATCGGATGCCGGCAGTGCCCTGGCATAGTCGCGCTCGACGCTCGAGATGGCATCTTCCAGGGATCGCTTCTGCGTGCTTATGGCTTCGGCGGCCAGCGGCGGCGAATACTCCGCAAGCTTCTTCGCCAGCATGGTACGAACGCTTTCATAGATCCGCGTACGCTTTTCGGGCGTTTCGTCGCCGTGCTTGTCGAGCGCCTTTTTCAGAATAGCAACGAAATCTGCCATGCTTCAGTCGACCTGTATTTGTTTCCGCGCCGGCCCCCGCAAATCGGCCGCGATGCCCGGAAAGGCTTCAGAAAACTAGTCTTGAAACGGATCGGTCACAAGTATCGTGTCGTCCCGTTCCGGGCTGGTGGAAAGGAGCGCGACGGGTGCGCCGATCAGCTCCTCGATGTAACGGACGTATTTGACGGCCTGCGCCGGAAGGTCGTTCCAGCTGCGCGCGCCGGCGGTGGTGCCTTTCCAGCCTTCGAGCGTCTCGTAGACCGGCTCGACACGCGCCTGCGCGCCCTGGCTGGCCGGCAGATAGTCGATCGTTTCGCCGTCGAGACGGTAGCCGGTGCAGACCTTGATCTCATCCAGCCCGTCGAGCACGTCGAGCTTGGTCAACGCGATGCCCTTGATGCCGTTGACGGCGACGGCCTGGCGCACCAGCACGGCGTCGAACCAGCCGCAACGGCGTTTGCGCCCGGTGACGACGCCGAATTCGTGGCCACGCGTACCGAGAAATTCGCCGATCTCGTTCTTCTGCTCGGTCGGGAACGGGCCTTCGCCGACACGCGTCGTATAGGCCTTGGTGATGCCCAGGACATAGCCGATGGCGCCGGGGCCCACCCCCGAGCCGGCGGCTGCCTGGCCGGCAACGGTGTTGGACGAGGTGACGAACGGATATGTGCCGTGGTCGATGTCGAGCAGCGTGCCTTGCGCGCCCTCGAACAGGATGCGTTCGCCGGCGCGGCGCTTGTCGTCGAGGATTTTCCAGACGCGGTCCATATAGGGCAGGATCTCATCGGCGACTGAGGTCAGCTCGGTCATGATCGCCTCATGCGTGACTTCGCCATGGCCAAGCCCGCGACGCAGCGCATTGTGATGCGTCAGCAGCCTGTCGACCTTGAGGGGCAGCGTTTCCAAATCCGCCAGATCCATCACCCGAACCGCGCGCCGGCCCACCTTGTCCTCATAGGCGGGGCCGATGCCACGACGCGTCGTGCCAATTTTCGTCCCGGAATTGGAGGCGGCGTCCTCGCGGAATCCGTCCAGCTCCCGGTGCAGCGACAGGATAAGCGCGGTGTTTTCGGCTATTTTCAGGCGGTCCGGCGTGACCTCGACGCCTTGCGCCTTGAGTTTTGCCACTTCCGCGACAAAGGCGTGCGGGTCGAAGACGACGCCATTGCCGATGATCGACAGCTTGCCTTGCCGCACCACGCCCGACGGCAGCAGCGACAGTTTGTAGACCTTGCCGTCGACGACCAGCGTATGGCCGGCATTGTGGCCGCCCTGGAAGCGCACGACCACGTCGGCGCGCTCCGACAACCAGTCGACGATCTTGCCCTTGCCTTCGTCGCCCCATTGCGAGCCGACGACCACCACATTGGCCATGTTTCTTTTCCCTTGAGATGCCGCCCTGGCGGCCTGGATATGGTTCGAAACGACAGGCCTCTATAGCGTCAAGACCTCGCAAGCGCGACCTTTCTTTGCCGTCGAAAATGCCCTGAGGCACAACAATTTTCGGCTTTGACATCATTTACTTGCGTCGGCGGGGGCAATAGGCCGGCAAACACAACTTCCCAGGCGGCCGGAATCCCGCATGCATCGACGCGCCTACCTGTTCCTGCTGCTGACCACCTTGCTGTGGGGCGGCAATTCCGTCGCCGGCAAGCTGGCGGTCGGTCACGTCTCGCCGATGACGCTGGTCTTCCTGCGCTGGGTGCTGGCCGTCGCGATCCTGCTGCCGATCGGCTGGCGCACGATCAGGGAGGACTGGCCGGTGGTGCGCAAACACTGGTTCGTCCTGGCTGCACTTGGCGCCAGCGGCTTCACTCTGTTCAACACCATTTTCTACACCGCGCTCAACTACACGACGGCGATCAATGTCTCGATCGAACAGGCGGCGATGCCGGTCTTGATCATCATTGCCAATTTCTTCTTCTTCCGCCTGCGCGTGAGCTGGGCGCAGATTGCGGGCGTGGTGCTGACCATCTTCGGTGTCATCTTGACTGCCTGCCACGGCGATCCGCGCCGGCTGCTCACATTGGAACTCAATTTCGGCGACGCCATCATGCTGGTCGCGGTCGTCCTCTACAGCGGTTATTCGGTCGGGCTGCGGCTGAAGCCGGTGATGCGCTGGCAGAGCCTGATGTTGTCCCTGGCGATCGCTGCCCTCGTCACCTCGCTGCCGTTCTTCCTGTGGGAGGTCGCCGCCGGCAAGGTTATCGTCCCCGATATCAGCGGCTGGGTGGTCATCGTCTATACCGCGATCGGCGCTTCGGTCATTTCGCAGATCACTTACATCAGGGGCAACGAACTGATCGGCGCCAACCGTGCCGGGCTGTTCATCAATCTGGTGCCGATCTTCGGCACGCTGCTGTCAGTGCTGATCGTCGGCGAGACATTCCAGCTCTACCAGGCGCTGGCGCTCGTCCTGGTGCTGGGCGGCATTTCGCTCGCCGAATACAGCGGGCGCAAGATGGCGGCACCGAACCGCCGCGGATAACATTTGGCTGCTGCCGCGCTGCGCCGCCGTCGCGATAACTGCTGCCGCGCGCCGACCTGGAACATTTTACCTCTGGCGGAGTTTGCTTGCGTGGGAGGCAACAAGATGAGCCATAACCCTCGCAGCACGGCAAGCATTGCCGGTCACCCCATTCATCCAATGCTGATTCCGTTTCCGATCGCCTTCTTTGTCGGCACCTTCGTTTGCGATCTGATTTTCTGGCAGACAGCCGATCCCGGGTGGGTCACCGGATCGCTTTGGCTTCTCGGCGCCGGCCTGATCATGGGCGCCTTGGCCGCTCTTACCGGCCTGACGGATGTCCTCGGCGATGTTCAGATCCGCAATCTCACGCCGGCATGGCTCCATGCCGGCGGCAACGTTCTCGTCGTGCTGATCGAGCTTTACAACTGGTACTCGCGTTATGTCGCTGGAGCGGCGGCCGTGATTCCGACCGGCTTTATCTTGTCGCTGATCGTGGTTCTGGTCCTGCTGTTTACAGGCTGGAAGGGCTGGGAATTGGTCTATCGGCATCGCGTGGGCGTCTCCGACGGCTCAGACGAATTGACCTGAACCGGCCTGTGCGGCGGCCGCCCCAATGATGGGGGAGGACCGCCGCGTCCGCCACGCCGTCAACTACATCGCGTTGACGTCGAACTGCAGCCGCTTGGCCGAGTCGATGGACTTGTGCGCCTTGACCTGTTCCAGCACTTTTTCCGGGAACGGCGCGTCGAGATAGAGCAGCGCAATCGCGTCGCCGCCCGGCCGGTTGCGGCCGAGCTGGAAGTTGGCGATGTTGACGCCGTTCTCGCCGCACACCGTGCCGAGCAGGCCGATAATGCCGGGCGCATCGGCATTGGTTGTGTAGAGCATGTGCTGGCCGACCTCGGCGTCGAGATTGATGCCCTTGATCTGGATGAAGCGCGGCTTGCCGTCGGAGAAGCAGGTGCCGGCGATCGAGCGCGTCATGTGCTCGGTCTTCACCGTCAGCTTGATGTAGCCGTCGAACACGCCCGACTTGTCGCGCTTGACCTCGGCGACGATGATGCCGCGCTCCTTCACCATGATCGGCGCCGACACCATATTGACGTCGGCGACCTGCGGCCGGATCAGTCCGGCAAGCGCGGCACTGATCAGGGCACGCGTGTTCATCGTCGCGGTCGAGCCGTCGAACAGGATCTCGACCTCGTTGATCGGGTCCTCGGTGACTTGGCCGACAAAGGCGCCGAGCACTTCGGCGAGCTTGACGAACGGCTTCAGCCGCGGTGCTTCCTCGGCCGTGATCGAGGGCATGTTGATGGCATTCGAAACCGCGCCCTTGATCAGATAGTCGGCCATCTGCTCGGCCACCTGGAGCGCGACATTTTCCTGCGCTTCCGCTGTCGAGGCGCCCAGATGCGGCGTTGCCACCACATTCTCCATGCCGAACAGCGCGTTGTTCTCCGCCGGTTCGACCTCGAACACATCGACGCCGGCGCCCGCCACCTTGCCGCTCTTCAGCGCCGCGACCAGGTCGGCTTCGACGATGAGCCCGCCACGCGCGCAATTGATGATGCGCACGCCGTTCTTCATTTTGGCGATCGCCGCCGCGTCGATGATGTTGCGCGTCTTGTCGGTCAGCGGCGTGTGCAGCGTGATGAAATCGGCGCGGGCGAAAAGCTCGTCCAGCTCGACCTTGTCGACGCCGAGTTCCTCGGCGCGCTTGTCCGACAGGAACGGATCGAAGGCAACGACATGCATCTTCAGGCCGACGCCGCGCGTGGCAACGATCGAGCCGATATTGCCGCAGCCGATGACGCCCAGCGTCTTGCCGGTGATCTCGACGCCCATGAAGCGGTTCTTTTCCCATTTGCCGGCATGGGTCGAGGCATTGGCCTCCGGGATCTGCCGGGCGAGTGCAAAGATCATCGCCACCGCATGTTCGGCCGTGGTGATCGAATTGCCGAAGGGCGTGTTCATCACGATGATGCCCTTGCGGCTCGCCGCGGGGATGTCGACATTGTCGACACCGATGCCGGCGCGGCCGACGACCTTGAGTCTTGTCGCTGCGTTGATCAGTTTTTCCGTGACCTTGGTCGCCGAGCGGATGGCAAGACCATCATACTGGTCGATGACTTCGAGCAGCTTTTCCTTGTCCTTGCCGAGATCGGGCAAATAGTCGACCTCGATGCCGCGGTCCCTGAATATCTGGACGGCGGTGGTGGAGAGTTTGTCAGAGACGAGAACGCGGGGCGCCATGGCGGCCTCCTTGAACTGGATTGTCGGGAAAGGGCGGCCCGCAGGCCACCACGAAATCTCAGGCTGCGGCCTTCAGCGAAGCCTTCTGCGTGGCGAAGGCCCAGTCGAGCCAAGGCAGCAGCGCCTCGAGATCGGATGTCTCGACGGTGGCACCGCACCAGATGCGCAGGCCGGAAGGTGCATCGCGATAGGATCCGATGTCGTACGCGACGCCTTCCTTGTCGAGCACAGAGACGATCGCCTTGGCGAAAGCCGCCTGCCCGTCGGCGTCGAGCGCCGCGACATCGGCGTCGGTGAAGGACAGACATACGGACGTGTTGGAACGTGTCGCCGCATCGACCGCGAGATGGCCGAGCCATGACGACTTGTCGACAAAGCCATCGAGCACGGCGGCATTGGCATCGGCTCTGGCAATCAACGCATCGAGACCGCCGATCGACTTCGCCCAATGAAGCGCATCGAGATAGTCCTCGACGCACAGCATCGACGGCGTGTTGATGGTCTCGCCCTTGAAGATGCCTTCGATCAGCTTGCCGCCCGAGGTCAGGCGGAAGATTTTCGGCAGCGGCCACGCCGGCTTGTAGGTTTCCAGTCGCTCGACGGCGCGAGGCGACAGGATCAGCATGCCGTGTGCGCCCTCGCCGCCCAGCACTTTCTGCCAGGAGAAGGTGACGACATCGAGCTTCTGGAAATCGAGCCTCTGCGCGAACGCGGCCGAGGTCGCGTCGCAGATGGTCAGGCCTTTGCGGTCGGCTGGAATGAAATCGCCATTCGGCACGCGCACGCCTGAGGTCGTGCCGTTCCAGGTGAAGACCACATCGCGGTTGAAATCGATCTTGGTGAGATCCGGCAGCTCGCCATAGCCTGCCTCGATCCTTCTGATATCGGCGAGCTTCAGCTGCTTGACCACATCGGTCACCCAGCCGGAGCCAAAGCTTTCCCATGCCACCATGTCGACACCGCGTTCGCCGAGCAGCGACCACAGCGCCATCTCGACAGCACCCGTGTCCGACGCCGGCACGATGCCGATGCGGCAATCGGCCGGAACCTGGAGAATTTCGCGCGTCAGCTCGATCGCCTTTTCGAGCTTGGTCTTGCCGATCTTGGCGCGGTGGGAACGGCCGAGCGCAGCATTCTTCAGTGCCTCGACCGACCAGCCGGGGCGTTTTGCGCAGGGACCTGAGGAGAAATTGGGGTTTGCCGGACGGAGTCCGGGCTTCGTATGCGTCGTCATCGTGGTCTATCCTTCCAGATAGTGGCCCCTCGTTGGGGAGGGGTGGCCCACGGACGGCGATATGCGTTCAACCCTCAGGCGTCAAGAGGAAAGTTTTTGTCGCTGACACGATAGGAGCAGTCCGGGATCAGGATTTCGTGACCCCAACCGCAAACGGCGGATCGAAGAGATCCGCCGTCGGGTTTCGTATCTGCAGCCAGCCTACCAGAGGTCGTAGCGCAGCCCGAGCTTGACCGTCTGATAATTGATGCCCTTGTGGATGTTGAAGGCGCCGCTGTCATAAGCGACGTATTTGGCGCCCGGCACCGAGAAATATTCGTAGCCAAGGTCAACCGACACGTTCTTGGCCACCTGATAGGAAAGACCGCCACCGATCGAATAAGCAAGGTTGAATTTGCCCTCCTTATCCGTTGCACCCTCGTAGCCGGCCGGATCATCACAAGAGAACCCGCCCGTGCCGGACGAATTGGGGGCCACTTCCACGCAATCCTTCGCCCCAATGCTCCTGTAATATTTATTGTATGCGACACCGACCCCTCCGCCAAGATATGGAGTGATTCCAACATAGGTGCCGAGATCCACATAGCCATTGGCCATGATGCTGTAGCCTTTGTTGGAAGCATTGTCGGAAAGATCGCATGCCTGCGTCGCCGCGACGGAATTGATGGTGCCAAAACCGTCGTCCACAAGCGTATGGCCGTCGCAAGTGGCTGCCAACTTGGCGTGTTCCCCGAATTTGTCGGTCGGAAGAATCCCGCCGTTCAGCTCGACCCGAAGATAGTCGTTGATATGATACCCCATACCGAAACTGCCTGTGAAAAGGCTGCTCTCATCGGTAAAGCTGTTAAGCGGGCCGGTTGTCGCTTCCTCATGCTCGAAGGGATGGCTGAACGCGTAGCCGACATCGCCGCGCAGATACCAGCCCGAGCCGACCTCGACCGGTTGATAGTCCGGCGCCTGATCGACATAGATCGGCGGATCGTAGTCCGCGGCTTGCGCCGGCGTCAGCAGCGCAAGCGCGAGTGCGGCAAGTGCCGGCGCTGTCAGCAATTTGAAATTCATGGGTCCCCGGCTCCTGAAATTGGCGCTCTTCATTTTGATCGCAAGCGCCGTTTCAGTGGGCATTGTTAACCATAGTGGTTAAGTGCGGGTTAAGGATAACGCGACGTTACCGATTTGATTTCGATAGGCTTTCTCTCCGCACGCCGCAGCCTGGAAGTGCACCGCAATCGGCAAACAAAAACCGCCCGGCATGGCCGGGCGGTTCGCAAATTCCAGGATTTCGAAGCGACTACTTGGTGTAGACCGGCTCCGGTTCGGGAACGTAGGGCTCCGGCGGCGGGGCGCAGTCCGACCGGCCGAACTGGTAGCGCAGGCCGCCGCGCACTTCGTGCACGTTGATGCCGCGATCGAAGCCCGGGCCGACATCGCTGTCGGAGGCGTAGTTGAACATCTTGCCACCATTGATGTGGCTGTAGCGATAGCCGAGATCGAGCTTGACCCGGTCGGTCAGGCAGTAGGAGGCGCCGGCCATGAGGGCATAGGCAAAGCGCCAGCCCTTGCCGCCGCTGTGCTCGAAGGAGCCATCGAGATCAGTATTGTGCAGCGTATCCCACTTGACCCAGGCACCACCGATGCCGGCGCCGACATAGGGCGTCACGCCGTGCCAGGTGCCGATATCGACATAGGCATTGGCCAGGAGCAGCATCGCCGAATAGGACGATGTGTCGACGGAGGTACAAGCTATGCCGCCGCCGCAGAAACCATTGGTCGAGCCGCGGAAATTGGACTTGCCCATCCAGTCGAAGGTCAGATCGGTGCGGAAGTACCGGTTGACCTGGTAACCGACACCGGCGCCGGCCGAAAAGGAACTCTTCAACTTGCCGGAGGCGAACGAACCGGGGAGTTGGGGCGGTGCCGGGCTGTAGGTGGTGTAGTCACCACCGCGGAACTTCGACCAGTGATAGTCGATGTCGCCACGGATGTACCAGCCGCCGAAATCGGCCGGCTGCTCGTAGGCGATCGGCGCCGGCGCCTCTTCGACCACTGGCGGCTCCGCCAGATCGGCGGCGAATACTGGCCCGGCCACGCCTGCGAACAGCGCGGCAAGGAAAGCCATTTTTGCTGCATTGAACATGTTTGTCACCCCTGAGAACCCGTCGGAACTTTGAATCCGCTCGAATGTGTTTGACCTCAGTTGTGGATAATGGATTGCAAAAGTTAAAACGCGTTTAACCCTGTCGATTAACCACGAATTCTCGACATTTTAGCGAACGGCCTCCGCCGGCATGACGCTGGGACCAACCCTGGCCGAAACAAAAAGCCCGCCTGCAGGCGGGCTTGAAGTCTTGAGCCGGCAGTTCGCCCCTGCCGTTGGAGGCAGCGCAATCAGGCGGCGCTGCGCGTTTCCGAAATGATGTCGACGATGTCGTTGACCACGGCCTCGACCAGCTGTGGGTCGTCGCCCTCGGCCATGACGCGGATCAGCGGCTCGGTGCCGGAGGGCCGTATGACCAGGCGGCCGGCCTTGCCAAGACGGTTGCGCGCATCTTCGATCGCCGCCTTGACCAAGGCTTCTTCAAGCGGCTTGCCGCCGGCGATGCGGACATTCTTCAACAGCTGCGGCACCGGCTCGAATTTCTTCGACAATTCGCTGACCGGCCGGTTCTGCCGCTTGATGCAGGCCAGCACCTGCAGCGCCGAGACCAGCCCGTCGCCAGTGGTCGAGAAATCGGACAGCACAATGTGGCCCGACTGCTCGCCGCCGACATTCAACCCATGGGCGCGCATATGCTCAACGACATAGCGGTCGCCGACCTTGGTGCGATGCAGCTGCAGCTTCATGTCGCCAAGGAAGCGTTCGAGGCCGAGATTGGACATCACCGTCGAGACGACGCCGCCGCCGGCCAGTCGCCCGCTCTGGTGCCAGGACTCGGCGATCAGCGCCATGATCTGGTCACCGTCGACGATGGTGCCGTTCTCGTCGACGATGACGACACGGTCGGCATCGCCGTCGAGTGCGATGCCGATATCGGCGCGCACTTCATGCACCTTCTTCTGCAGGCCGGCCGGATGGGTCGAGCCGCATTCCTTGTTGATGTTGAAACCGTTCGGATCGACATTGATGGCAATGACCTCGGCGCCCAGTTCCCAAAGTGCGGCAGGCGCCACCTTGTAGGCTGCGCCATTGGCGCAATCGACGACGATCCTGAGACCCGACAGCGACATCGAGCGCGGCAGCGTGCGCTTGGCGAATTCGATGTAGCGGTCATGCACGCCGTCGACGCGCTTGGCGCGGCCGAGCCCGTCGGAATCGGCGAGCGCCAGTTCGATATCCTTGTCGAGCATGCTCTCGATGCGCTCCTCGATCTCGTCGGAGAGCTTGTAGCCATCGGGACCGAACAGCTTGATGCCGTTGTCGTAATAAGGGTTGTGCGAGGCCGAGATCATGACGCCGATATCGGCGCGCAGCGAGCGTACCAGCATGGCGACCGCCGGTGTCGGGATCGGGCCGAGCAGGAACACATCCATGCCGGCCGCGCACAGGCCGGACACCATGGCGTTTTCGATCATGTAGCCGGACAGCCTGGTGTCCTTGCCGAGCACGACGCGGTGGCGATGGCTGCCGCGCTGGAACGACAGGCCGGCGGCCATGCCGACCCGCATCGCGATCTCAGCCGTCATCGGAAACTTGTTGGCGCGCCCGCGAATGCCGTCGGTGCCAAAATAACGTCCTGCCATGCTTGCCAGAATCCCCGTCGGTTTTCAGCCGGCTCGTAATGCCACAATTGGTCCGAGCCCGACTATCACATTGTGTGATTGTATATTACCAATTCTTAGAAAATCATTGTAGCAGGCTGTTCGGAGCGTTGGCAGCGTATCATGACACGGTGTTGCCGCAATATAACATTCACACTGGGCCACACTGCGCAGATTGGGCCGGTAAGCCGGACTGTTGGAGGGGCAGATCGCAAGGGTCCATCACCTTATCGGGAGAACGCCGTTTAGCATCTGGCGCAGCCTAGCGTTGAGAGCTATTGATTGACACAGATACAACCTATGGGCGCAGCAACGGGAGAACGCCATGCTCATCCACCGACTTGCAACTTTGACGGGTCTTGCCGTCGCAACCTTGTTCATGGCGGCGCCCGCCAGCGCGCTGACCATGGCCCAGTGTAGTACCAAGTATAATGCCGCCAAGGACGCCGGCACGCTGAACGGGCAGACCTGGAATCAGTATCGGAAGGCCGAGTGCGGCACCGACGCGGCGGCCACCACCGAGACCGCAAAGCCGGCGGCCAAGAAGGCCGCTGCGGCCAAGACGGACACGACCAAGGCCGCCGCTGCTGATGATGGCGCCAAGGGTCTGACGGCCAAGGAATGCAGCGCTAAGTACCAGGCTGCCAAGGCCGCCGGTACGCTCAATGGCGCAAAGTGGAACGACTTCCGCAAGACCGAATGCGCCGCCGGCGCATCCGCCGCGGCAGAACCGGCCACGACCAAGGCCGCAGCCACAACCGACGATGGCGCCAAGGGCCTGACGGCCAAGGAATGCAGCACCAAGTACCAGGCGGCAAAGGCCGCCGGCACGCTGAACGGCGTGAAGTGGAACGACTTCCGCAAGGCCGAATGCGCCGCCGGGGCCTCGGCCGCGGCAGCACCCGCCAAGGCAACCACCAAGGCAGCTGCCGACAGCAGCGGCAAGGGCCTGAGCATGGCCGATTGCAGCTCCAAGTACCAGGCTGCCAAGTCTGCCAATACTCTGGGCGGCAAGAAGTGGAACGACTTCCGCAAGGCCGAATGCGGCGCAGGCGCAGATGACGACGACACCGTGCCCGCTCCGAGCGAGGCGACCTATACCAGCGAGCCCGAGAAGCCCTCGGTCACCGCTCCCAAGGGCGTGAAGTTCCCGGCCGCGATCTCGAAGAAATACGCCGGCGAGACGCCGGCCAAGGGCCGCATGCACACCTGCCTCGAGCTCTACTACGCCAATAAGGATGCCAACACGCTGAATGGCCTGCGCTGGATCCAGAAGGGCGGCGGCTTCTACAGCCTCTGCAATGCCAAGCTGAAGAGCTGATCGCGTAGCAATATTCTCCAGACAGAGGCCCGCGCATCGCAGCATGCGCGGGCCTTTTTATTGCGCTCGAACACACCCGGTGTTGATCGACGTCTACATATCGCGGAAGCTGTCGGCATCATCTATTCGCCCACACTGCCCACCCCAGACATATCGGTGGTTCGCAAAGATTCCAATTGAACATATGCAGAACAAATGGTATACAAAAGGACATCGAACTTTTGTCAACCAGGAGGGTCTTATGTCCAGATTGAAATTGGCGGCATTGGCTGTGACGGCATGGATTGCGTGGAGCGTCACCCCTGCAAGCGCACTGACAATGAAGGAATGCGGCGAGGCCTATCGCACAGCCAAGGAAGGCGGCACTCTGAACGGCATGGATTGGACCGCTTTCCGCACCGAGAAGTGTGCGACGTCAGCTGCGGAGAGTGCCAATGCGGATGCGGTCAAAACCGAGCCGCAGCCGCAGAAGGAAACCAGCGCGGCGGTCGCCCCCGCTGTAGCGCCGACGGGCGTGACATTCCCGACCACCCTCGCCGCCGAATTCAAGACCGAGAAGCCCTCGAAGGCGCGGATGAAGACCTGCCTGCAGGGCTACCACGGCAACAAGGACGCGGGTACGTTGAACGGCCTTCGCTGGATCCAGAAGGGCGGCGGCTATTACAGCCTCTGCAACGCCAAGCTGAAGAGCTGATCGACCAGCAGCGTTTGAAGATCGAAGGCCCTCAACCGCAAGGTTGGCGGGCCTTCTCTTGGGTCTTGCCCCGTCAAGCGCCTTGTTTCGAGAGCTGGAGCAGTGCGACCAGGCTTGTAAGATCGGCATTGGCCTGGCCGGCAGCCACCCCGCGCTTCATCAGGCTTTGCATCGGCAAGACGAGTTCGGTGCTGACGTCAGCCGACCTGCTGGCATCGATGAGATTGACGTAGGCATCAACCTGCATGCCCAGGTTGGAAACGACATTGCTGGTGTGATCGCCACTGTCGATCTGTTCCGCCCACTTCGGCAGCAGGCCTTGCATCGACTGAAGCCAGGAGGCCAGCAGCGGCATGAACTCGCCGGCCGGGATTCCTGCTGCGCCCGTCAATGCCAACGCCTGCAGAACGCCCGCGAACATGCCGTACATGCCGGTCAGAAGCGAGATATCATAGAGCGGCGCGAGGCCAGCATCCTCACCGAGGAATTTGCTGGTGCCGAGCGCTCCGAGCTGCCCCGAACAGGCATCGAACGCCTGGCGCGAACCGCTGTAGAGAATCAAGGCGTGCGGCCCGCCGATCATCGGCGGCACCGCCATGATGCCGCCGTCGATATAGCTCGCGCCCTGGCTCACCGCCCAGCCCGACATCGCCCGCGCCTGCTCGGGCGTGCCGTTGGTGAGATTGACCAATGTGCGGCCCGACAGCGCGTCTCGGCTTGGGCCGAGCACCTCACGAGCGGTGTCATAGACAAGCAGGCACGCCACGATCAGTGGACTCGATCTGACGGCTTCCTCGACACTCTTGGCCACAATGGCGCCCTTGGCTGCCAAAGCCTCAGCCTTTGCCGGAGAACGGTTCCACACCGTCACCGCATGTCCCTGGTTCAGAAAGGCTTCGGCAAGCGCCGTGCCCATGGCGCCGAGACCGATCACTGTTATGTCGCTCATTCTGCTTCTCCTTGGTTTGGTTGCGCGGTTACGCCGGTGTCGGGCTCAGGTCCTGGCCAAGGCCACCGTCCACGGTCAGCCGCGCGCCCGTGGTGAAGGTCGCGTCGAACGCCAGGAACAGCACTGCGCGCGCCACCTCCTCCATCGTGCCGTGGCGCTTCATCGGCGTGACCGCGTCGCCGATCGCCATGAAGGCGGCCCGCTCCTCGGCCGAGGCGTCGGCCACACCCATCGTCGGCGTATCGATGAAACCAGGGCTGACCACATTCACGCGGATGCGGCGCGGCAGAAGCTCGGCGGCCAGGACCTTGGCGAAGGCGCGCAGTGCCGCCTTCGATCCGGAATAGACGCTCATGCCGCCGGTGCCGGATTCGTCGGCGATCGACGAGGTGAAGACTATGGCGCCACCATCGCTGATGAGGGGCAGCAGGCGCTGCGCGGTGAAGAAAGCGCCTTTGGTGTTGATGTCGAAGGTGCGATCGTGACTGTCCTCGGTGACCCGCTCCACGGGTTCGAGATTGGCCACCCCGGCATTGACGTGAAGGAAGTCAATCTGGCCAAGCTTCTGCCCCACTTCGGCACCGAGCGTGACGATATCGGCCATGTCTGAGATATTGGACCGCACGACATGAGCTCGCGAAAGCAGCTTGGCTCGCGCGGCCTCGATGTTGCGCTGGTCGCGGCCGGTGACCAGGACCTCGGCGCCGCTTTCGGCTTCGGCAACGGCGAGCCCCATGCCGTGCGTCCCGCCGATGACAACGGCCTTCTTGTTTGCGTATCGTGTCATGATCCATCCGTTTTTGACAAAATCCGGCCGCCGACGGCCTTTGCAGGTCGAAGCGAGGTACCGATATGATGTTGTGGTGTTCGCCGATGCCGGCGAGCTGGTTTGAAGCTATGGACCGGCTTGGTTTTTCTCAAGTACCGACAAAAATGTAAGCTACCCACCGATTGCTCAGAATTGGATGAAACATGGGAAAGAAACAGCCAGATAGTTGCGGATTGGGGCCGGCGCTGGAGGTCATCAGCGGCAAATGGAAGGCGCTACTGCTCTGGCAGATTCACAAGGCGCCGGCACGATTCGGTGAGCTGAAGCGGCTGGTGCCTGACATCAGCGAAAAGATGCTGATCCAACAGCTGCGCGAAATGGAGGCCGACGGCATCGTCCATCGCGAAATCTTTCCCGAGGTGCCGCCGAGGGTCGAATACTCGATTACCGAATTCGGCATCGAGCTGGACAATGCCCTGATCCCGCTGGCCAGATGGGGCAAGCAACATGCTGGCCGGACTGACGGTGTGCGCCCCGGCAAAGCAAATGCATCCGCCCCGCATGCTCTTTGATCAACCCTGAACAGCAAAACGCCGCGGATCGAAGCCGCGGCGTTTTCTTGGATCACATGATGTCAGCTCAGCTCGACGGCTGAGGCTCCATGCCGCCTTCGGGCTCGGGACCCTTCTTGCGGCGGCCGGACTTCGGCACAGCCGAGCCGCGGCTTGTGGGGGTATCATCCCCCAAATCTCGCGCGGGCTTCTGCCCGGCGATCAGCTGCTTGATCTCTTCGCCCGAAAGCGTCTCGTATTCGAGCAGGCCCTGCGCCAGAGCGATCCATTCCTTCTTCTTCTTGGTCAGAATGGATTTGGCCGTGACATAGGCCTCGTCGATCAGGCGGCGTACTTCGGCGTCAATGATCTGCGCAGTCTCTTCCGAGACGTTCTGCGTGCGCGCCACCGAATGGCCGAGGAAAACCTCTTCCTGGTTGTCGCCATAGGCGACGTGGCCGAGCTTGTCGGAGAAGCCCCAGCGCGTGACCATGGCGCGCGCCAGCTTTGTCGCCTGCTCGATGTCCGAGGACGCGCCGGAGGTGATGTTCTCCTTGCCGAACTTGAACTCCTCTGCGACGCGGCCGCCCATCATGATGGCAAGCCGCGAGATCATGTATTTGTAGCTCATCGAATAGCGGTCGCCTTCCGGCAGTTGCATGACCATGCCGAGCGCGCGACCGCGCGGGATGATGGTCGCCTTGTGCAGCGGATCGGCCGACGGCACGTTGAGCGCCAGGATGGCGTGGCCGGCCTCGTGATAGGCCGTGAGTTCCTTTTCGGCCTGGGTCATGGCCGACGAGCGGCGCTCGGCGCCCATCATGATCTTGTCCTTGGCGTCCTCGAACTCGGCCATGGTGACAAGGCGCTTGTTGCGGCGCGCCGCCATCAGAGCGGATTCATTGACAAGGTTCATCAGGTCGGCGCCCGAGAAGCCCGGCGTGCCGCGTGCGATCACCTTGAGGTCGACATTCGGTGCCAGCGGCACGTTGCGCACATGCACCTTGAGGATCTTCTCGCGGCCGACGATGTCGGGGTTCGGCACCACCACCTGGCGGTCGAAGCGACCCGGACGTAGCAACGCCGGATCGAGCACGTCGGGCCGGTTGGTGGCGGCGATCAGGATGATGCTCTCGTTGGACTCGAAGCCGTCCATCTCGACCAGCAGCTGGTTCAGCGTCTGCTCGCGCTCGTCATTGCCACCGCCGAGGCCGGCGCCGCGATGGCGGCCCACAGCGTCGATTTCGTCGATGAAGATGATGCAGGGAGCATTCTTCTTGGCCTGGTC
Source organism: Mesorhizobium sp. M1143 (assembly GCF_040318435.1). NCBI lineage: Bacteria > Pseudomonadati > Pseudomonadota > Alphaproteobacteria > Hyphomicrobiales > Phyllobacteriaceae > Mesorhizobium > Mesorhizobium sp. M1143. Next base: position 16,153 of record NZ_JAMYMJ010000054.1, read on the forward strand.
GAACATGTCGCGGACACGGCTTGCGCCGACGCCGACGAACATCTCGACGAAGTCGGAACCCGAAATGGTAAAGAACGGCACATTGGCCTCGCCGGCGACCGAGCGCGCAAGCAGCGTCTTGCCGGTGCCAGGAGGGCCGACCAGAAGCACGCCGCGCGGGATCTTGCCGCCGAGGCGCTGGAACTTCTGCGGATCGCGCAGGAACTCGACGATCTCTTCCAGATCTTCCTTGGCCTCGTCGACGCCGGCGACATCCTGGAAGGTGACGCGGCCATGCGCCTCAGTGAGAAGCTTGGCCTTCGACTTGCCGAAACCCATGGCGCGGCCGGAGCCGGACTGCATCTGGCGCATGAAGAATATCCACACGCCAAGGATCAGGATCATCGGCAGGTAGGAGATCAGATAGCTGAACAGCGAGTTGGAACCGTCCGACTCAGGCCGCGCATTGATGGTGACGTTCTTGTCCTGCAGCCGCGAGACCAGCTGCGGATCGCCAGGCGAATAGGTCTGGAAGCCATTGGCGTTGTCGGCGTAGGTGCCCGTGATGCGGGCGCCGGCGATGACCACCGTCTTGACCCGGCCGGCCGCGACCTCTTGCAGGAACTGCGAATAGGGAACGTCGGTCGAGGCCCCGCGAGTCTGCGGCGTCTGGAACAGATTGAAGAGAGCAATGAGCAGGACCGCTATGATCGCCCAGAGCGCGAGATTGCGATAATTCGGATTCATCAATTGTCCCGTTGGTGCCCGCTGGGACACGCGTCATGAGAGGAAACTTGCGCCTAACATAGGGAGAGCGCCCCCCCTTGCCAAGCATAACAGCACGTCTGGGTTAAGCTTTCGCGCCATGATCAACCGGCACTGTGGCGGCCAAAGGGCAAGCCGGGACAGGCGGTGCGCCGATCAACTCGGCCACGGCCTGCGCCAACACCAGATCGAAGCACGGCAGAAAACGGGCAAAGGGCGCAACGGCGGGACTGACGGCGATTGCCGCCGCCGCCGCTACATCCCCTGCAAAACCAAGGCATTCGCCGCCGCGCCATAGCGCCGGTTCCGCAGCCAGGGCGGCGCGCACAAGGCTTGGCGGCGCTCCATCCCCGGCAATCGGCGTTCTGGCGGCGGCAGCGGCGCCAAGCGGGGCGATCAACCATGCACCCGGACTGTCGCCCAATGTGATCGCCCCGGCTTCGATGTCTGGCGTGATCCGCCGGCGACCGTCCCTCAGCCGAGTGCCAGCTATCGGCGCGGAACGCGGCAGGTCGCGCGATTCACGGCGCAGGAAGATGCCGTTTCGCCTGATATCGACGACCGCCCGCGACAATGTGGCGCAAAGCCGACCGGCCCGCATTTGCTCGAACAGCGCTTCGCCGCGCGCCTGGTCCGGCAACAAGGCGGTGCCGCCCGTCGCCGCCAGCAGGACACGCAGCGCATAGACCGAGGCTCGCGTGTCGTCAGCTTCGGCAAGACCGGGATCGAGACGGATGAGACCCCTCGCCGGCCGGCTGGCAAATTCACCGATCAGGGCGGCGGCGCGGCGACCGAGTTGTTCGCGCTCGCCGGCGGCCCGCCTGGCCAGGCCGATCGCTTCGGCAAAACGCTGCCCGCTCCGGTCTTCGCCGAGCACGGCGCGGATGCGCGGGCGTTCGAAATTCGTGTCGATGTTGGTCGGATCCTCGACCCAGCCGACATGTTCGCGCTGCAGGAAGGCGCGCAACGCCGCGCGCCGAGCGCCGAGCAGCGGCCGCGCGATCCAGATCCGCCAGTCATAGAGGGTGGCAGGCGCCATGCCGGCGAGACCTCGGCCTGCAAGCTCTCGCCCGTCATTCCGCGCGGCTCGCATCAGGACGGTCTCGGCCTGGTCGTCGGCGGTGTGGCCGGTTACGATCACACCAATGCCTTGCGCCTGCGCTGCCTCGGCCAGCAACCGGTAGCGCGCCTCGCGTGCCGCCGCGGGCAGGCCGGCCGACGGCTTGGCGCCGTACCAGTTGAGCGTCCGGTGCGCGATGCCGCGCTCGGCACAAAGCTTTGCCACGCTGCGCGCTTCGGCTGCTGCTTCCGGACGCAGGCCGTGGTCGATCGTCACCGCCAGCAGCCGGGCTGTCGGGGCGCTGCGGTCGAGGTGAGCCTTGAGGAGAAGAAGGAGGGCGGTCGAGTCGCTGCCGCCGGACACGGCCGCAAGCGCGCCGTTGGTAAAGTCGATCTGCGAAAAATTCGAAAGGTCAGGCTCGGTATCGAGCATCAATGCATGTCGCGCAAAAGTGGTCCCGGTTCTGGGACAACACGGCAAAGACTAGCACGCCGCCAGCGCCCTCTCCTGCTTGACGCGTTCCTTGAGCGCGGCCGAAATATCGGGATAGCGCTTGCCGATCTCGCCGAAGGTGGCGCAGGCGACATCCTTCTGCTTGAGGCCGACCAGCGACACGCCAAGCTTCAGGAGCATGTCAGGCGCCTTCTTGGCCTTCGGATAGTCCTTGCTGGCGGAGAGGAAAACCTCGGCAGCGTCATGATACTTCTGCTGGCCAAGCAGCGATTCGCCAAGCCAGTAATGCGCGTCCGCCGCCTTGGCGTCCTTCGGGAACCGGGCGATGTGGTCGCGAAAACCCTGCTCGGCGGTGCTGTAGTCGCCCGACAGGATGAACTGGTAGGAGTTGCGGTAGATCTCTTCCGGGTTGTTGGTGGCAGGCAGCGCCGCCACCACCGTGCCGTCCGACTTGCCGGTCTTAGCCCCGGCAGCCGGCGCCTCGGCGGCGGGAGCCGCACCTTCCGCCGGCGCCGCTGCCTGCGTGTTGCCGCCGGCGTCGATTACATTGCCGTTCTTGTCGACGGTGATGGTGCCGAAGGTCTTGGGCGGCGTGCCGTTGATCACCTTGCCGGGATCGCCGGTCTGCGATTCGACGATGACCTCGCCGACGCTCTGGCCGCCATCCGACTGCGCGCCGGCATCGGCCGGCGCCTGGTCTGCCGGGGCCTCGGCGACGCCGGTGCCCGCGCCACCGTCCTGCGGCGCGGCCTCCGATTTCTTCTGGGCCGGCGGCTGCCCGCTGGAGCCGCCTTCCAACTGCTGGAAGCGGAACTCGTTGTCTTCCTGCTGCTTGCGCATCTGCTCCTGCATCTGCAGGATCTGGAAGTTGAGTTCCTCGAGCTTGCCGTTCATCTGCCGGAGCTGATCTTCCAGCCCCGCGGCGGGGGTGCCGTCCTGCTGCTGCGCGATCTGTTGCTGCTCCGGCTTCTCCTTCTTGCCGAAAATGCCGAGCGTCGGCAGATGGAAGGAAAAGCCGCTATCCGCGGGTTGTCCGGTGCCGCTCGCAGAAGCCGCGAAGCCTGATACGAGCAGCAGCGCAAGCGTGCCGCTCAAGACCGATCTGAAATGCATGTGCCTCTCGCCGTGAATATCGTGAGCCTGTTCGCGCCTTCCGATCACAGTGGGACCGGCACGACGCCCTCGGCTCTTAGCAGGAGGCGAGACTTCGGCCAAATTTTGTTTCCGGGTTTGTTTCCGGGACCGAAACTGAAAAAGGCGGCCACAAGGCCGCCTTTCGCATGGAAGTGTTGCAATTATGCGACTAAGGCCGCCGTCTTACTCATCAGGAGCCGGCGCCGGAGAGCGTGGTGACGGCGCGGCGATTCTGCGACCAGCAGGAGATGTCGTCGCAGACCGCGACCGGACGTTCCTTGCCGTAGGAAATGGTCTTCAGGCGGCTCGCCGAAACGCCCCTGGCGACCAGGAAGTCGCGGGTGGCGGCGGCGCGGCGGGCGCCGAGAGCCAGATTGTATTCACGCGTGCCGCGTTCGTCGGCATGGCCTTCGACGACGATGGCGTACTGCTTGTACTGGTTGAGCCACTGCGCCTGGCGCGACAGCGTCGTCTGCGCATCGGCGCGGATCGCGGTCGAGTCCGTGTCGAAGAAGATGCGGTCGCCAATGTTGACGGTGAAGTCCTGCGCCGAGCCCGGCGTTGCCGCACCCGCGCCATTGAGACCGAGATCGGCAGCGTTGTTAGGGGTTTTCTTCGAGGCGCAACCGGTGATGGCGAGCATCGCGATCAGGGCGATCATCGCCGGGTTTCTGGTAAGTGCTGCGATACGGCCCATGCCGCCTCTCCTTCGTATTCGAGTGACTTCGTTGATCACCCAGTAACCACGTTTGGGTTAACCGGCATTCAAGAAACACGGTTAAAATTTGGTTTCAGCCGCCGTCCCCAGCCAAAATGACCTGATGCCACAATGGTCGCGGACCGTAGGCGGAAATGCGGCCAAAACGCGACTTTGGCGTGAAAAAAGCCCCAAAACGGGGCTTTTAAGGTAGTGTTGCCGAGTTGCAACGAAGCGAGCGGGCCAGGCCGAAACTTAGTTACTCCAGCAGCGGCGACCACGCCGGGTCGGAAGCAAAATTCGCGGTCGGGATCGACTGTTCGTTGCGGCCGGTGAGATCGACGGAAACCAGTTTTGGGCCGCCGGCGGAGTCGCGGAAGAACATCAGCACGCGGCCGTTGGGCGCCCAGGTCGGTCCCTCCTGCTGGAAGCCCGAGGAGAGGATGCGCTCGCCCGAACCGTCGGTCTTCATGACGCCGATCTGGAATTCGCCGCCGGTCTGCTTGGTGAAGGCGACGAGGTCGCCGCGCGGCGCCCACCCCGGCGGCGAATAGACGCCGGCGCCGAACGAGATGCGGGTCTGGCCCGAGCCGTCGGCGCCCATCACATAGATCTGCGCGCGGCCGCCACGGTCGGAAGTGAACACCACCTTGCTGCCGTCGGGCGAATAAGACGGCGAGGTATCGATCGCCGTCGAATTGGTGAGCCTGGTGGTCGAGCGGCTGCGCAGATCCATGGCAAAGATGTTGGAATTGCCGTCGTCGCGCAGCAGGCTCATGATCACCTTCTGGCCGTCGGGCGAAAAGCGCGGCGCAAAGGTCATGCCGGGAAAATTGCCGACCAGTTCGCGCTGCCCGGTCTCGATCTGCAGCAGATAGACCCGCGGCTGACCGCTTTCGTACGACATGTAAGTGATTTCCTGCCGGTTGGGCGAGAAACGCGGCGTTAGCACGATCGAGCGGCCATCGGAGAGATAGCGCACATTGGCGCCGTCCTGGTCCATGATGGCGAGCCGCTTCTTGCGCGCATTCTTGGCGCCGGATTCGTCGATGAAGACGACGCGTGTGTCGAAATAGCCCTTCTCGCCGGTGAGCTTCTCATAGATCGCATCGGCGATGATGTGGGCGACACGGCGTTGATTTGCGTCGTTGGCGAAAAACTGCTCCCCGGCTATCTGCTGGTTGCCAAAAATATCCCATAGTCGGTACTGGGCGCGGATTCGGCCGTCCGCCTCCTTGCTCACGCTGCCGGTGACCAGCGCCTGCGCATTGATCACCTTCCAGTCGTCGAAACGGGGCTGCGCATCCGGATTGGCGATCTTCTCGATGAAGGCGTTCTTGTCTATCGGTGCGAAGAGACCGGAGCGCTTCAGGTCGGCGGTGACGATCTCGGAAATCTGCGCGCCGAGCCCTCCCTGGAAATCTGGGATGGCGATCGGCATCGGTTCGACATTGCCTTTGTTGACGTTGAGCTCGAGGGTTGCTCGAGCAGGCAAGGTGACGACGGCGTTCATGCCCATCGCCATCGCGGCGACCATCAGGAGCGGCTTGAGGATGGATTTCATGTCTTCTCGCTTCTCTTGCTGATTTCTGGGTGCTCAGGCTACAGGCCAAGCATCGCTCTGGGATCGAAGTTGACGCGAACGTCGGACCAAATGTCATGCTTTCCGGCGGGCACCTGCAGGCCGGCGACATCGCATTTCTGCACAGCGCGAACCGCGCTGCTGTCGAACTGGGGGTTGCCGCTGGACTTCTCGACGGTCGGACGGCCCTCCAGCTTGCCGGAGGCATCCAGGCTGAAACGGATCACCACGGTGAAATCCTCAGAACCCTCAAGCCCAACCGGGAGGGTCCAGCAGCCACCGAGTTGTTCTTCCAATGCCCCTTGCTCGGACTTCGACAGCTTCTGGCCTTGATCCTTGTCGCCGCCTAGCGATGCTTGCTGGGTCGAGCGCTTAGCGCCGCCGCCGGATGGCTTCTGCTTGTCGAGCAAAGCCTTGATGTCAGCCTCATTGAACTGCTTGTCATCCGACTTCGGCTTCGACGAGGCTTCCTTGACTGGCTTGTCAGCGTCCTTGCGGTCCGGTGCCTTGGCGCTTTCGGCCTGCGCCGGCTGCGGCTTCGGCCGTGCTTCGGGAGCAGGAGCGGAAGTCGGAAGCTGCGCTTCTTCCAGAGGCTGCTGATCCGATATGGCTTCGGCGACCGCGTCGGGCTTCACGCGTGGCTTCGGCTCTATGGCGGCGGTCGTGTCCGGCTGCGGTGTTGGTGCAGGCTCCTTCACCGGGGTCGGCTTCGGTTCAACCTGCTTCACCGGCTCGGGCTTGACCTCTTCCTTCGGCTGCGGCTCCGGCGCCACCTCCGTCGCAGGTGTCGGCTTCGGCGCTTCCTTTGGCTTCGGCGTGTCCTCGGTCTTCGGCTTTTCGGTCGGCGTCGGCGCCGGAGCAGCCGTCGCTGTTTTCTCCACCGGCTTCGGCTTGGGATCGTCCGTCACCGGCTTGTCGGTATCAACGCTGTTCTCGCCGATTTTCTGTGCATCTGGCACGATGTCGGGACGCTTGGTCGGCATCGGCGCCGGCTTTTCATGCATCACCGCCTTCTTGTCGCCCTGCAGCGTCTGCGCAATGGCTTCCATGGGAACGATGTCGACCGCTATCGACTCGACATCCGTGGACGGCAGCGCGGCCGGCGCCGACAGGGTGAACAGGCCGAAAGCCAGTGCCACCGTATGCAGTATCACCGATGTGGTGAGGCCGGTCTTCATCGTGCGTCTACTGATCCTGTTGCTGCAGTGAAATCAGGCCGATATTCTTGTAGCCGGCGGCCTGGATGAGGGCCATGACCTCCATCGCGGCACCATAATTGGTCGCCTTGTCGCCGCGGATGAAGATGCGCTCTTCGTAGCCGGTCTTGGAAATCGCCTGCAGTTTGGCGACCAGCTCTTCCCTTGGGATTTCGGTCTCCTGCAGGAAAATCTTGCCGGCCGCGTCGATCGAAACGGTGATCGGCTGGGTGTCGGCGTTCATAGCCTTGGCCTTCGTCTCCGGCAGGTCGACCGGCACGCCGACCGTCAGCATGGGTGCGGCGACCATGAAGATGATCAAGAGCACCAGCATCACATCGACCATCGGCGTGACGTTGATTTCCGACATCAATGCATGGTGGCGGCCGCGCCGCCTGTGTCCGCGTCCGCCGCGTCCTGCCATGCCAACCGACATACCCATCTTCTTACCTCAGCCCTTAGGCGCTACTTTTTCATCGATTTGGCGCGAGAGTATGGCGGAGAACTCGTCCGAGAACCCTTCCATCCGCACCGCGATCTTGTTCGCGTCGGATGACAGCTTGTTGTAGGCGATAACCGCTGGAATGGCGGCGAGCAGACCGATGGCCGTTGCCAGCAGCGCTTCGGCAATGCCGGGTGCGACAACCGCGAGACTGGTGTTCTTCGAACCGGCAATCGCCTGGAACGAGGTCATGATGCCGATGACGGTTCCGAATAGGCCGATGAAGGGTGCGGCCGAACCAGTGGTGGCGAGAAAGCCGAGACGGCCCTCCAGCTTCTCCATCTCGCGCGTCAACGCCAGGTCCATCGCCTTGTCGATGCGGGTCTGCAGGCCGAGCGGCGATTTGGCCCCCTTCTCGAAGCTCTTCTTCCATTCGCGCATGGCGGCGACGAAGATCGCACCCATGCCCGTGGTCTTGCGGTCGGCAAGCGTGCGATAGAGCTCTTCCAGCGACTGCCCCGACCAGAACACCTGTTCGAAGCGATTGAGCGACAGACGCATGCGGGCATAGCTGACCAGCTTGTCGACGATGATCGCCCAGGTCCAGACCGAGGCGCAGAGCAGACCGATCATGACCAGCTTGACCACCCAGCTGGCCTGTGTGAACAGCGCCCAAATCGACAATTGCGCTGCCGGATCGGCGAGTGCGGTAGTTTCCATGCTTCAGTCCTTAAGATTTTCCGGGCATCGCTGGCGGCTGGCCCATGGGCATCCCTTGTGGTCCGTTCGCGCTTGGCTTCCGGATTAACCCCAAAATGCACCGTTGGCGGCCTTTTCAGGGCAAATATTGGTGAAAGGAAGGCGCGCGGATTCTTCCAATCTTCACCGATCTCTTCATGAACCGTTATGGTTAAGGATGGGTTAGGAAATATGGCGCGGCGCATTGCCGCGCCAAGGCACGACGCGGGCCATCCATCCACAATCGAATGCGCTGCCGATTGGCCGCTCGTTGCCGGCCGGCAGGCCTGGATATCAGCTTGCTCCTGGTAGAAAGGCCGCGATCCATTCTTTCGGAAAGCGCTTCGGCCGGCCGTTCTCGCCGATGATCGCCGCCTCGACCTTTGCTTCGACCAGAACCTCTGTCCCGCGTTTCAATTGCTGCGCCATGACGATGCGGGCGCCGGAAATATCCTGCGTTGATGTGTCGATGGTCAGGATATCGTCCATGCGGGCAGGCGAGCGGAAATCTATCTCCATCCGCCGCACCACCCAGACGATCCGTTCGCCGTGCTTGCCTTCGTGAAGTTCTGTGTGGTGGACGCCCGCCAGCCTGAGATAGTCCGAGCGGCCGCGCTCGAAGAATTCGAGATAGCGCGCGTGGTAGACGACGCCGGAAAAATCGGTGTCGGCATAATAGACTCGCGCCATCAGCCGATGGCCGAATTCCGTCAAGGCTCCGGAAAGCCCGCCGGCAAGCGCCGCCGATTCACCATGATCGTCCATCGCGCTTTCCTTTTTGCCCCCGGCGGGGCACCTGTCTTGCCAAAATCACCAGCGCAGCAAACCGGATGGCACTGTTGACGGCGAGGATCAAGACCTTGATGGCAGCGCTGCTGGTGCTGGCGGCGTCTGCGCTTCCCGGTCAGGCCGCGAGCTTTTCGATGAAGCGCGGCCTCAACCTCGACCAGTGGACGACCTGGGTCGGGGAAGACAAATGGAACGACCGACAAGCCATCCTGCCCTATCCGGAATGGCGCAAGTTCCTCGACGAGGGTGACCTCAAGGCGCTGAAGGCCGCCGGTTTCGACTTTCTGCGCATGCCGGTCGATCCCTCGCCGTTTATGTCGGATCAGACACTGGCGCTGCGTGACGACCTTTATGCCAGCGTGCGGGACTCGGCGCGCATGATCAACCGGGCCGGTCTGAAAGTGATCGTCGACATGCACCTGATCCCGGCCGGCGGCGGCCGCGAGATCGGCATGGGCCAGGTGATGGACGATCCCGCAACCTTCGACGCCTATGTCGAGGTCGTCCGCAAAATGGCGCGCACGCTTGCCACTGAGGACCCGGCGCAGGTCGCTTTCGAGCCGATGAACGAGCCTATCGTCGACTGCGACAGCGATGGCACCAGCCTGTGGCCGGAGCGTCAGCAAAAGCTGTTCGCGGCCGCGCGCGCCTCGGCCACCAGGCTGACGCTGATCCTGACCGGCGCCTGTTATTCCAATGCGGCTTCGCTGGTCAAGATCGACCCAAAGTCGATCCCCGACGACAACCTCATCTGGACCTTCCACTCCTACGACCCGTTCCTGCTGACGCATCAGGGCGCGACCTGGGCCGGCGATTTCATTCTTTATGTTACCGGGCTGCCCTATCCGCTGACCGCGGTGCCGCGCGCCGAGCTCGATGCGACGCTGGATGCGATCCGCGCCAAGATAAAAGCCGAGGCGCCATGGACCAGACGGAACGGCCTGCTCGCCTATCTCGATGAACAAGCCGCCAGCATAAACACGGACGAAAAGCTGCTCGGCGTCATGGATGCGCCGTTCGAAAAGGTCGAGGCCTGGGCGAAGGCCAACGCCATCAAGCCGGAAAACATCACGCTGGGCGAGTTCGGCATGATCCGACAGGAGTATGGCAACCCCTATGTGATGCCGCCCAAATACCGCGCCGCCTATGTCAAGGACATGATCGCGCGCGCCGAGGCGCATGGCTTCTCATGGTCGGTGTGGAGTTTTGGCGGCGCCTTCGGCATCGTCGATGCCTTCAACGGCGAAAAGGCCGAACCCGCCGTGATGGATGCAATCCGCTCGCTCCATTAGCCCTAGGGCATGTCGAGATCCAGATCAGGCCGAGTCGGAAATGAGGGGTCCGAGAACCGGAACGGAGCGGACTTTGGTCCGTGACTACCGGAAGCGCAGGAACACCTCATTTGCAGGCCGGCATCACCTGAATACCGGCATGCTCTAACCGAGGTCGATCTGTAGGATCTCCGGCCGCATGCCAAAGCGCACCGGCGCGATGCTGAAGCCGAGCCCGCCTGACACGATCAAATTGCGGTCATTCTCGACGACATGGCCATAGGCAAAGCGGTTGCCGAAGCGGGACGGCACCACCGGTGAATATCCGAACAGCCTGACCTGCCCGCCATGTGTGTGGCCCGACAGCGTCAGCGAAACCCGCCACGGCACTTTCGGGAAAATGTCAGGCTCATGCGCAAGCAGGATGATCGGTGCCTGGTCGGTGATCTTGGCCAGCGTGCCGTCGAGATCGTCGAGGCCTTCAAATTTGTCGCGGCCTGCGGCCTTGTTCGGTAACAGGGCCAGCTGGTCGGCGAGTCCGGCGATCCAGAAGCCGTATCCATTCTTTTCCAGACGCACAGCGTCGTTCTCCAGAACCGAGATGCCGGCTTCCTCCAATGCCTTGCGCGCCACAGTCGGCCCCGCTCCGGCCTGCTGCGCGAAAGGATCGTGCCACCAGTCGTGATTGCCGAGGATCGACAGGACACCAAGCGGCGCCTTCAGTCCTGACAAGGCCGGCGCCCATTCATGGGCCTCCACCCGGTTCGTCACCAGGGACATGCCTGAGATATAGTCGCCGAGCAGTACGATCAGATCGGGCTGCAGCACGTTCGCACCCTCGACGAGCGAAGCGATCCGCTCAGGCGTCATCCAGGGGCGGCAGGCGTGAATATCGGCAAGTGCTACAACGCGCAGCTTCAAGCCCGCCGGCCAATGCGGCGGCGTCAGCCGGTAGCGCTTCACATGGGTCAACAGCATCGGCTCGATGCCGACCGCATAGGCACTGAGCGACGCCAGCGAGAGGAACGAACCCCCGACGAATTTCAGGAACCCGCGTCTGGTGATCACTTTTCTGGCTCCGACGCTTGATCGGAGCAGTTCGCGCCGACACTACGACGCCCGATAGCATCCAGGAATGCGCCTTCACGCTGGCAGGCTTGAGGAAATTCTGCGCAGACAGCCCGTTCCGGAGGACAAATCTCCGTTACTCTTCCTGGAACAGGTTGATCTGCTGCTGCGCCAGATCCTTCGGTGCGTCGAGGCCGAGATGGCGCCAGGCATTGGCGGTCAGCACGCGGCCGCGTGGCGTGCGTTGGATGAAACCCTGCTGGATCAGATAGGGCTCGATAATGTCCTCGATGGCGTCGCGCGGCTCGGATAGGCCGGCGGCGATGGTTTCGATGCCGACCGGCCCACCACCGAAATTGCGCGCGATCATCGAGAGATAGCGGCGGTCGAGCGCGTCGAGGCCGAGCGCGTCGACCTCCAGCCGCGTCAGGGCTTCGTCGGCAACCTGCTTGTCGACGTGACCGTCGCCGGCAACGGAGGCGAAGTCGCGCACCCGGCGCAGCAGCCGGCCGGCGATGCGCGGCGTGCCGCGGGCGCGACGTGCGATCTCCAGCGCGCCATCGTCGCCAAGCGGCATTTGCAGGATGCGGGCGCCGCGCCGCACGATCTGCTCCAGTTCCTCGACAGAATAGAAATTGAGCCGCACCGGAATGCCGAAGCGATCACGCAGCGGGTTGGTCAAAAGGCCGAGCCTGGTGGTGGCGGCAACGAGCGTGAAGCGGGCAAGATCGATCTTGACCGAGCGTGCCGCCGGACCTTCGCCGATGATCAGGTCGAGCTGGAAATCCTCCATCGCCGGGTAAAGGATCTCCTCGACTGCCGGATTGAGCCGGTGGATCTCATCGATGAACAGCACATCGCGGTCTTCGAGATTGGTGAGAAGTGCGGCGAGATCGCCGGCCTTGGCGATCACCGGACCGGAGGTCGAGCGGAAATTGACGCCGAGCTCGCGCGCCATGATCTGCGCCAGCGTTGTCTTGCCAAGCCCCGGCGGCCCGACGAACAGCACATGGTCAAGCGCCTCGCTGCGGCCCTTGGCGGCCTCGATGAAGACTTTGAGATTGGCCCGCACCGCGGCCTGGCCGACGAAATCGGCGAGCGTCTGCGGCCGCAAGGTCTGCTCAGCATCCTCGCCGCGCTTTTCCGGGGCAATGAGGCGGGGTGAAAGGCTCATGCGGCCTTCCTCGCACAGGGCAAAGGACCGGACAAGCAATCACTCACCGCGCCAGTTCCTTCAGCCCGAAACGAATGAGCTTCGAGGCATCGGCGTCCTCGCCGGCCGTCTTCAGCGCCGCCGCGACAGCATTGGCTGCTGTGTCGCGCGAATAGCCGAGATTGACCAGCGCCGAGACGGCGTCCGTAATCGGCGCCGGCGCCACGCCTTCGCCGAGCTCCTGCTTAAGGCCGATGGCGCCGGAGGCGGTTCCGGCATAGGCCGGCGCCTTGTTCTTCAACTCGGTGACGATTCGCTCGGCCACCTTCTTGCCGACGCCGGGCGCGCGGCTGACCATGGCGATGTCGCGCAGCGCGATCGCATTGGCGAGGTCTGCCGGCGCCAGCGTCGACAGGATGGCCAGCGCCACCTTGGCGCCGACGCCTTGCACATTGCTCATCAAGAGCCGGAACCATTCGCGTTCAAGCACCGACTGGAAACCGTAGAGCCGGATCATGTCCTCGCGCACATAGGTCTCGATGAACAGCACCACCGCCTCGCCGGGCGAAGGCAGCGCGGCCAGCGTGCGCGCCGAGCAATAGGCGACATAGCCGACGCCGTGCACATCGACGAGGCAGAAATCCTCCTCGATCTCGTCCAGCGTGCCTTTCAATTTGCCGATCATGCGTGATCCCTCATGCCAGCGCCATCCTGTAGGCGACGCTTTGCCGGTGATGCGCGTGGCAGATGGCGATAGCCAACGCGTCGGCGGCATGTTCGGTGTCGAAAACGGCTTTCGGCAACAGCACCTTTACCATCATGTGGATCTGCTTCTTGTCGCCATGGCCAACGCCGATCACCGCCTTTTTGACGGCATTGGGGGCATATTCGGCGACGACAAGGCCGGCGCGCGCCGGCACCAGCATGGCTATGCCGCGCGCCTGGCCGAGCTTCAGCGTCGCCACGGCATCCTTGTTGACGAAGGTCTGTTCGACGGCCGCCTCGTGCGGCATGGCGCTGTGCACGATATCGGCGAGGCCGTCATGCAGCTGGCACAGCCGCCTCGCCAGTGCCGCCTTGTCGTCGGAGCGTACAGTGCCGGAGCTGATAAAGCGCAGCGAGTTGCCGAGGCTCTCGACGATGCCCCATCCGGTGCGCCTCAGCCCCGGATCGATACCGATAATGCGAATCGCTTCCCTCATGCGCGAAGTCTACCTCCGGCGCACAGCGATGTCAGGGAAATGTGAACAAACCGGAAACGGGAAGCGTTTAACCTCGAGCGAAAGCCGTATTCAGCAGCGTGATCTGGTCGGAAACCGGATTGGCGCGGCGGCCTGTTACCGGCGTCTCGGCAAACGCGCCGCCATAGATCTCTTCGTCCATGCGGCGCACCAGCGCCTGCAGGCGCAGCGAGCGGGTGACGAGGTCGAGGAAATCCTTCGGCAGTTCGCCCCAGCCGACCGCTTCGTCATGCGCCGAGGCGGTGTCGAGACGCACCTTGGATTTTTCCGAGGCGACCTGGTCGCGGGTCATCTCGCCGGAATTTGCCGCCCGCTGCAAAAGCAGCCAGGAGGCGACCTGCATCAGCCTTGTGGTCAGCCGCATCGATTCGGCCGCATAGAGCGTCGCCGCCAGTCTGGACAGCTTCTTGGCCTCGGCCCGGCCCTTGCCGTCGAGATATTCCGCTGCTTGCTCAACCAGGCCCATGCCTTCCTGGTAGAGCGGTTTGAAGGATTGGGAGAAAACCCGGCGTTCCGCCAGCTTGATGGTTTTCGCGCTGCCCTTCGAAGGCTCGTTCATCGATACGCCCCTGCACTGCCCCGTCGGCTGATTCGGCTTCATCGCCGTCACGCCGGCACCCTAGATGACTGAAGCTTGAAAATGCGCTTCGCCGCCGGCGAAGGCAAGCACATGTTTAACAAACGGTTAACGCCTGCGCAGGGGCGCCAAGCGGACCAAAAGCAGACAAAAAAAGAGCCGCGGATAAGGCGGCTCTCAGGAGTTTAACAGGGAGGCGTCAAACGAAGTGGCTCCAACCACTCGGTAAGAATCCAGATCACTGGATGGACATAGTAAACACCTGTAAAGCTTAATGAACCCTTAACGGCGCGGATATTTCTTGATCGACCGCTGCCCTTCTGTGCCGTATCAGCACAACGGTGCCCTAAGCCTGATCGTCGGCTTGTTCATGCCTTCTTCCACACAGCCGGCAAGGAAATGAAGGCGAACAGCAGCATTGCCGCATAAAACCCCATCGAGGAGGAAGCCAGCACCGGCTCGATCTCCGGATGGCCGGCAAGTTCAAAGTAAAGCCCAATCATCAGTGCGATGCCGCAGATTGCCGTCAGCCAGAAATGCACGACGGCAATCGTCTTTTGCCCGACCGCTGGAAACAGGTGGTAGAAGAAGGCAAACACCGCCGACATCAGCCAGCCCGCCACCATGGTGTGCGCGTGGGTCGGCATCTGCCCATGGTCATTGGAGATCGCCATATGCAGGCCGAGCGCCATGCCGCACAGGGAATAGATGACGGCCAGGGTGAAGAAATTTCGTGCTACGCCTTGCATGGGATACCCTCGTTGGTTGTTGCACTTGGTCCGACCGCGCGCGGCCAAAATGGAGCGTCGGTCGCGAGCGGCTTAGTCCCCGCAGGTTTCAGGATCATGCCGCGAAACCAGCCAATGCCGACACGGCGTCTATCCGGCAAATGCCGGGTATTGTGCGGGCTGGCGGTAAAATCCGGCGACGGCGCCACCGCAACAAGCCGGCACCCACGCGGCATCTTCTGGATACATGTACGGAGATAATCCGCCCTCCTTCGGAAGCAGACGCGCGATAGCAGCGTTTACCCCCGGAACGATGCACAAGGAGCGGCAATGGACTGGTATTCTCTCTTCAAATTCCTGCATGTCATGGCAGCGATCCTCTGGCTCGGCGGCGGTTTCGCCATGCTGCTGGTTTCGATACTCGCCGATCGCGACGGCGACGACGAGACGCTGATGGTCATGCTGAGAACGACGGACAAACTCGGCTTGCGTCTGTTCGTGCCGGCGTCTATCGCGACCCTGGCTTCTGGTCTGGTGCTGACTTCGCTATGGACCGGCTTCTCCGACCTTTGGGTCGTCATCGGCCTTTGCGGCTACGCCGCCGCGTTTCTGACCGGTATCCTCGTGCTGAAGCCTTCGTTCGAAAAGCTTGCCACAATGCTTGCCGCGGACGGCATGACCCCGGCTGCCATAGCGTTTGGGCGCCGCATGATACGGATCGTCAAGTTCGATTTCGTCATCATGATCGTCGTCGTCGCCGACATGGTGCTGAAGCCGACCGCGCACGACATCGCCACTCTCGGCGCCATGGCGGTCGTGGTCGTTGGTGGTGCATCGCTGACCTTTGCGAGCGCCCCGCGAACCAAACCGGCAGCCGCCTGAGCGGGATTTAGAGCAGGCCGGCGATCCCGTCCCAAAGCAGCTTGACCGCGACCACGGCCACGGTCGCGTAGGTGAAGGGATAAAAAATCTCCGGCCGCATGCGCCGCACCAGCCAGGCGCCGGCGATGGTGGCCAGCGGCGCCAGCGGCATCAGCACGGCCGACGCCGTCAGGTTGGCGGTGTCGAACTGGCCAAGCGCGAAGTAGGGGATCAGCTTCAGCGCGTTGGTGGCGGCAAAGAAGATCGCCGATGTCCCCGACAGCACCTTCGGATCGAGCCGGATCGGCAGCGCATAGACCTGGAAGGGGGGCCCGCCGACATGGGCGACGAAGCTGGTGAAGCCGGCGACGGTGCCCCAGAAGGCGGCGGCGATGCGGTTGGGCGCCGCCGCATGGTCGGAACCGTGGCGGAACTGGAGATAGAGCCAGCGCAGCACGAAGATCAGCGCGACAGCGCCGACGATCAGCCGCACCATCTCTTCGGTTACGAGCGCTGCCGTCAGCCAGCCGAGCCCAATGCCGATCACCGCGCCCGGCATCATGTCGACCAGCATCTTTCTGTCGTAGACGCCCCACCACGTCCACACCGAAACGATGTCCATCAGGCACAGGATCGGCAGCAGGATGGCCGCCGCCTGCACCGGCGGCATGGCCAGCGCCATCAAAGGCACGCCAACGAAGCCTACAGCGCCGCCGAAGCCGCCTTTCGACAGCCCGACAAGTATCACCGCCGGAATGGCGGCGGCATAAAACCACGGATCGGCGAGCAGACCTGACATGAGCTGAAAATGGCTGGAGGGAAGACGGTTGCCCTGCAATAGCCCAGAAACCCTTGCGCCGCGACCGGGAAAATGCCGGGCCGGGTCGATCAACTGTGCGTAAAGCGACGGTTCCGGATTTGCGGCAAGATCGCCGCCGATGCATAAGGGCGCCGTCCCCGCTGCATCAGGTTTTGGCCCCAGGTTTTTGACCCCCAGGTTTTTGACAATGAGCGAACCCCACATCCGCCGCGCCGAAGCGGCCGACCTGTCTGCCATCGTAGTCATGCTCGCCGACGATCCGCTTGGCCGCAGCCGCGAGGATGCCACCGAACCACTCGCCAAGGCCTATCGCGACGCCTTTGCCGCCATCGACGCCGACCCCAACCAGTTTCTTGCCGTGATGACGGATAGCGGCCGCGTCATCGGCACGTTGCAGATCAGCTATCTCGCCGGGCTGTCGCTGCAGGGCGCCTTGCGCGGCCAGATCGAGGCTGTGCGCGTCGTCGCAGACCGCCGCGGCGAACGGCTGGGACAGCGTCTGCTGGAATGGGCGATCGAACAGTGCCATGAACGCGGCTGCAAGATTGTCCAGCTGACCACCAACAAGAGCCGCCAGGACGCGCATCGCTTCTATGACCGGCTCGGCTTCAAGGCCAGCCACATCGGCTACAAGCTGGAGCTTAATTCAGTGGCGGCGGACGGCGCCGGATCGGCTGCGCCTTGATGATGGCGGTGCTAGTCTCCGCCTTGTCGGCGATGCGGTCGAGAAGCTTGTCGAGCTCGCCGATGGAGCGCACGTAGAGCCGGGCCACGAAACAGTCGTCGCCGGTGACCTTGTCGCATTCGCCGAATTCCGGGATTTCCTCGATCAGCTTCTGGACGATATGCAGCTTGCCCGGCAGTGGCCGCACCCGCA
Source organism: Mesorhizobium sp. M1143 (assembly GCF_040318435.1). Lineage (NCBI taxonomy): Bacteria > Pseudomonadati > Pseudomonadota > Alphaproteobacteria > Hyphomicrobiales > Phyllobacteriaceae > Mesorhizobium > Mesorhizobium sp. M1143. The sequence continues at coordinate 33,584 of NZ_JAMYMJ010000054.1, forward strand.
CGATCGCCTGCAACGGAAACCCCAGCGCTTCCGGGTCGATCTCGATGGTGAAGGCGCGGATGACGCCGCGTTCCTCGAGCCGCCGCAGCCGTTCCGAGACGCTCGGCGACGACAGCCCGACCTGCTGCGCCAGATCCTTCAACGAAGTCCGCGAATCCAGGATCAGGATGTCGAGAAGCTTTCTGTCCAACTCGTCCAGCATTTTCATCTCCTCGCAAAAGGGCAGCGCGCGCCTTATTAAATAAGGTGTTGTCCCCTTATCACCTTTCATAAGGCATATAAACCCTCAAGACGGCATGAGATTATGGCCTCAACAGATAGAGGTATTGTCATGGACAACACGGTACGCGGCACGATCGAGATGACGGCGGCGATGACGATCGTCGGCACGATCGGCTGGTTTGTCGTCATGTCGGGCCAGCCCGTCATGGACGTGGTGTTCTGGCGCTGCGCTTTCGGAGCGGTGGCGCTGCTGATCACCTGCGCGGCACTCGGACTGCTGCGCGGCAGTCTGACGCTGCGCATTGTTGCCATCGCCGCTCTTGGCGGCGCGGCCATTGTCATCAACTGGCTGTTGCTGTTCAGCGCCTTCTCCCGCGCCTCGATCTCGATTGCCACGGCGGTCTACAACACGCAGCCCTTCATGCTGGTCGGCTTCGGCGCGCTGTTCTTCGGCGAGCGGCTGACCCTGGCCAAGCTGACCTGGCTCGGCATCGCCTTCGCCGGCATGCTGCTGATCGTGCAGACAGGGCCCGATGCGGGTGTCGGTTCCGGCATAACCGGCACAGATTATGTCATCGGCATCGTCATGGCGCTCGGAGCGGCCTTCTTCTGGGCTGTCGCGGCAATCGTCGCCAAGAAGCTCAAGGGCACCCCGCCGCATCTGATCGCGCTGATCCAGGTCTGCGTCGGCGTCGTCATGCTGGCGCCCTTCGCCAACCTCTCGCATTTGCCCGCCGATGCCTGGAGCTGGGCCATGCTGGCCACGCTTGGCGTCGTTCACACCGGCCTGGTGTACGTATTGATGTACGCCGCCATCCAAAAACTGCCGACGCATCTCCAGGGGTCACTGTCCTTCATCTATCCTGTCGTTGCGATCCTGGTCGATGTGATGGCCTTCGGCCACCGGCTGCATCCGGCCCAGCTCGTCGGCGCAGCCGCGATCCTGATCGCCGCCGCCGGCATGAATCTCGGCTGGACTTTGTGGAGGGCCAAATCGCCGGCCGAAAGCCCGCAAGCCGTCAAATGAGCCGCAGAGCGTCGGCTCGCCGGCGATCGTAAACCAAAGCCAGCGCATCGTTCCCCGCCCGCCTGTTCAAGGCGGGCGCTTTGTTCTATGCCGCAATGCAACCATCTTCGCCCGGCATAGGCGAAACCCGGGATCGAAAGCCATGAACGACGCAACACCCCCCAACCGCTGCCGCATCGTGCTGATCGCACCCAAGGACGCTCCGGCGCAGCGCATTGCGGCTGCCTTCGACGGCGGTGATATCGCTTCGCTGATCCTGCCTGAGAGCGGCATGGACGAGGCTGCCTTCCAGGCCTTTGCAGAACAGATCGTACCGGCCGCGCAAGCGGCCGGCATCGCCGTCATCATCGCCGGCGATACCCGCATTGCCGGCCGTGTCCAGGCCGACGGCATTCATGTCGAGGTTTCCAAGGACGCGCTCGCCGAGACCATCGAACACTTCCAGGGCAAGATGATGGTCGGCGCCGGTGGCGCCAAGACGCGCGACGACGCGCTGGAACTCGGCGAAACCAGACCCGACTACATCTTCTTCGGCCGCTTCGGCTACGACAACAAGCCGGAACCGCATCCGCGCAACCTGTCGCTCGGGCAATGGTGGGCGGACGTGATTGAGATCCCTTGCATTGTCATGGCCGGTTCCGCCATCGCCTCGGTAGAAGCGGTGGCCGCCACTGGCGCCGAGTTCGTGGCGCTGTCCAGCGCCGTCTTTGCCGAAGGCGCCGATCCGAAGGCGGCGATTGCCGCCGCCAATGCGCTGCTCGACCAAACCGCGCCGCGCTTCGAGGGCTGACGTGCGCCGACATGGACTTCCTCTCGCGGTTCTCGTTGCGGCCTTGATGAGCGGGGCAGCGATCGCGGCGGAGACCGTTCCGCTGCCGCAGCCGAGGCCGGACACCAGCGCGCCCGCCCTCAGCGTGCCGGATGCGATCGCTCCCGATGCGGGTGCTCCAAAAGCCGGTGCCACGGATTCCGGCGTCCATATCGACAAGCCGATCGACACCCCGCTGCCGCAGCCGGCGACAACCGCGCCGCTGCCGTCGGCCGACGCGATCAACCCCGAACGTTTCGGCGCCAAGCCGGCGGACCCCGCCTATGGCGCTTTCCAGCGCGGCCTTTACAAGACGGCCTACAATCTGGCGTTGGTGCGGGCTCAGAATGGCGACCCGGCGGCGCAAACGCTGGTGGCCGAGATCCTGTCGCGCGGGTTGGGCGTGCCGCTCAACCCAGCGGAAGCCGCCAAATGGTATGCGCAGGCCGCCGAGCAGGGGATTCCTGAATCGCAGTTCCAGTATGCGCTGATGCTGCTCGACGGCCGCTACGTCAAGAAGGACGAGAAGGGAGCTTATGCGCTGATGCAGGCCGCCGCCGAGGCCGGCAACCGGCTGGCGCAGTTCAACTTCGCGCAATTGCTCGTGCAGCAGGATCCGGGCGGGGCCGGGAACGCCAGGGGTGTGCGTTATTATTACCGTGGCGCCCCGACCGGGCTTGACCGCCCCCAGGATGGGATGTCGCAGCGCTAGTCGCAATGCCTCGTCGGGCATCCCC
>NZ_JAMYMJ010000055.1:0-32031 GCF_040318435.1 Mesorhizobium sp. M1143
AGAAGAAGTAATCCTCCCGCCCGGGGGGGGCCGGGGCCCCGCGGGGGCCCGGCGGGGGGCGCCGGGGGGCGGCGGGGGTGGCCCCCAAAAGCCCCCCCCCCGCGAGGGCAAGGGGCGCCCCCCGGGCCGCCGCCGGGGGGGGGGCGGGGGGGCGCCGCGGGTTCTCCCCAAAAAGGCACAGCCCGAGGATAGGCAATGCGCCGACGCTCTTCCCTGCCCGTGACGTTTCTGGTTCCGACGCTCGCCATTCTTCTGGTGCTGTCGATGGTGCCGACGCTGTACGCCATCGTCATTGCGCTGCAGAACCGCGAGCTGAGCTCGTCGAACTATTCCTGGGTCTGGCTGTCGAACTTCATCGACCTGTTCGCCGACCGGCGTTTCCTCAACGCGGTCTGGGTTTCGGTGAAGTGGGAAATCGTCACCGTGGTGGCGACGATGATGGTGGCGATCGGGCTCGGCGTGCTGATGTTCGAAGTAGCGTCGCCGCGGCTGCGCAACATCTACTGCCTGCTGTTCATCATCCCGGTGCTGTTGCCGCGTGTCTCGGCGGCCTTCGTGTGGAAGTTTGCCTATCATCCGCTCTACGGCATCGCCACCTATCCCTACAGGCTGATCACCGGCGGGTTGATCTTCGACCCGCTGTCGAAGCCGTCGACGGCCCTGTTTGCCGTCGCCTCGGTCGATGTCTGGCAGTGGGGACTGTTCTTCGCGGTCATCGTGCTGAAGCTTCTGGAGACCTTGCCGCCGCAGCCGATCGAAGCGGCGCGGCTCGACCACGCCAAACGCTGGCAGATCCATGCCTATGTGACCTTGCCTATGCTGAAGGCGCCGCTGATCAGCCTGATGTTCGTCAAGATGATCGAATCGCTGCGCTCCTTCGACCTGATTTATGTGATGACGCGCGGCGGGCCGGGCGTGGCGACCGAGACGCTCGACATGTACGCCTTCTCGCAAGGCTTCATCGAATCCGGCAAGGTGTCCTATGCCTCGGCCATGGCGGTGCTGATGATGATCGCGACTGTCATCACCTTCACCATGCTGTGGAAGCGGGTGCAGGCATGAGGCCGTATCGCATGAGACCGGGCCGCCTCATCGGCAAGATCATCCTGGCCTTCGCCGGCTTCATGGCGGTGTTTCCGCTCGCCTGGACGGCGGTCAATTCGCTGAAGAACAATGTCGACATCATCACCCGCGTGCCGCGCCTGGTGTTTACCCCGACCTTCGACAATATCAGCTACATCATCGGCCGCGACAGCGTCATGACCGGTCTCTATAACTCGGTCATTTCCTGCGGCGTCGCCGTGCTGATCGGCGTCATGCTCGGCCTTCCGGCAGCCTATGCGGTGGCGCGCTATCCCAATCGCTTCGCTGGCGACATCCAGTTCTTCGTGTTGTCGCTGCGCTTCCTGCCCCCGGTGGCAGTCGCCATTCCGCTGATGGTGATCTGGCTGCAGATCGGGCTCTACGACACCTTGCCGGCGCTGATCGTCACCTATTCGCTGCTCACCATCTCGGTGATCATGTGGCTCGCCATTCCCGCCTTCCAGGCCGTGCCGAAGGAAATCGAGGAAGCCGCTTTCGTCGACGGCTACGGCGCTTACTCGGTGTTCTGGCGCATTGCGCTGCCGGTAGCGGCGCGCTCGCTGATCGGCGCCGTCGCCTTCAGCTTCGTGCTGGTGTGGAACGAATTCCTGATCGCGCTGATGCTGTCCAGTTCCAACGCCAAGACATTGCCGATCGTCGCTTCCGAACTTTCACAGCAAGGCATGAACGTGCCGTGGGGAATCCTCAACGCCTCGGTCGTGCTGTTGTCGCTACCGCCGCTGCTGTTCCTCGGCGTGCTCAGCGGCTTCCTGAATTCCGTTTTCCGGCAAAAAAAGACTTGATGCGAGGACTTACCTATGCGGGCACTGGTGCTTGAGAAAAAAGGCGAACTGTCGCTGCGCGAGATCGCGCTGCCGCTCGACGTCGGACCGGGCGATGTCAAGATCGCCATCCACACGGTCGGCGTCTGCGGCAGCGACGTGCACTATTACACCCATGGCGCGATCGGCAGCTATGTCGTGCGGGCCCCGATGGTGCTTGGCCACGAAGCCGCGGGAACGATCGTCGAGGTCGGCGCCAATGTCGGCACGCTGAAGGTCGGCGACCGCGTCTGCATGGAGCCGGGCGTGCCGAACCTGTCGTCGCGCGCGACGAGGCTCGGCATCTATAATGTCGATCCCGATGTCAGCTTCTGGGCGACACCGCCGGTGCATGGCGTGCTGGCGCCCTATGCCGTGCACCCGGCCGCCTTCACCTACAGACTGCCGGACAATGTCAGCTTCGCCGAAGGCGCGATGGTCGAACCCTTTGCCATCGGCATGCAGGCGGCGAGCCGCGCCCGCATCGTGCCTGGCGACGTCGCCGTCGTCGTCGGCTGCGGCCCGATCGGCATCATGATCGCGCTGGCGGCGCTGGCCGGCGGCTGCTCGAAGGTGCTGATCTCCGATTTTTCCGGACCCAAGCTCGAGATTGCCGCACAATATCCCGGCATCGTGCCGGTCAATATCAGCGAGCAATCGCTGGTCGACGCAGTCTCCGCCGCGACCGACAATTGGGGCGCGGATATCGTGTTCGAGGCGAGCGGCAGCCCGAAGGCATTCGCCGACCTGTTCGATGTCGTGCGGCCGGGCGGCGCGGTGGTGCTGGTCGGACTGCCGGTCGAACCGGTCAGCCTCAACGTTCCGGCGGCGATCTCCAAGGAAGTGCGCATTGAGACGGTGTTCCGTTACGCCAACATCTTCGACCGGGCGCTGCAGCTGATCGCCTCGGGGAAGGTCGACCTCAAGCCGCTGATCACCGGCACTTATGATTTCTCCGACAGCATCAAGGCCTTCGAGCGGGCGGCGCAAGGCAAGCCGCAAGACGTCAAGCTGCAAATCCTGCTTACCGGCGAGAAGGGCTGACCATGTCCGCGATCGTTTGCTCCCATGTCGACAAGGCGTATGGGGCTACCACCGTCATCCGCGATCTCAATCTCTCGATCGAGGAGCATGAGTTCGTCGTGTTCCTAGGCCCATCCGGCTGCGGCAAGTCGACCTTGCTCAGGATGCTGGCCGGGCTGGAGGATATCAGCGGCGGCGAAGTGTCGATCGGCGGCAGAGTGGTCAACGATCTCGAGCCCGGCGAGCGCGGCATCGCCATGGTGTTCCAGAACTATGCGCTCTACCCGCATATGACGATCTTCGACAACATCGCCTTTGGGCTCAAGCGACAGAAAGTAGCCCCGGCCGAGATCCGGAAGCGGGTCGAGGCGGTGGCAAAGACGCTCGGCCTCGAACCTTACCTCGCCCGCAAACCGACCGAGCTTTCCGGCGGGCAGCAGCAGCGCGTAGCGATTGCGCGCGCCATGATCAAGACGCCGAAAGTGTTCCTGTTCGACGAGCCGCTGTCGAATCTCGACGCCAAACTTCGCAACCATATGCGGGTCGAAATCGCCCGCCTGCACCAGTTGCTGAAGACCACTACCGTCTATGTCACCCACGACCAGCTCGAAGCGATGACGCTGGCCGACCGGATAGTGCTGCTCAGGGATGGCGTCATCGAACAGATCGGCTCGCCGGCCGAGATCTATCGCCAGCCGGGCAATCTGTTCGTCGCAGGCTTCATCGGTACGCCGAACATGAATTTCATCGACGTGGCCGTCGGGCGGAAGGACGAACGCTGGACGCTGACAGGCGGCGGCTCGACCTTCTTCATAGAAGGCTCGGGCTTCGATCTGCGCGGCGTCCAGCGCGCCGTGCTTGGAATCCGACCGCCGGACCTGAAGACCGCCGGCGCTCAGAGCATCAATCTTCTGCAAGGCACCGCCGACCTTATCGAGTTCCATGGCAATGACGCGCTGGTGACGTTCGCCTGCGGCGGCAAGGAGGTCGGCGCGTTGGTATCGGCCCGCGAATGCCCGGCGTTGCGCGCGCCTGTGCGCTATACGTTCGAGGAGGAGAGCGTGCATCTGTTCGACGCGGCGACCGGCGCATCCTTGCGCCGGCGAGAAGCCTAAATCTGTACGCAATTCCGGACGGAAAACCGTTTCACACTTTTCCTGGAATTGCTCTAGCCGATGGCGTCGAGCGCCTGCCGCTGGCGGTGCATTTCGAGGAAGATCCTGTAGTCGCGGTCGAAGCGGCCTGACGCGGCCGGGTTCGAGGTGCGCGCCCTGCCGCCTTGCTGCATGGCGACGCAAGCGGCATTCAGGTCCGGGAACAGACCGGCCGCGGTGGCGGCGACCATGCCGGTGCCGAGCAGAACGGCTTCGTCGGCCAGCGGCTCGATCACCGCGCAGCCGGTCGCGTCGGCATAAAGCTCCATCAGCAACGGGTTCTTGGTGTGGCCGCCGGTGACATGCAGCGTGTCGATGAGATAGCCGTTCTCGTTCAGCGCCTCCAGCACATGGCGCACGCCGAGTGCGATGCCGACGGCGGTGCGCCAATACAGCTTGCACAGACTGTCGAAGGAGGAATCCAGCGTCAGCCCGCTGACCACGCCGACGGCATGCGGGTCGGCAAGCGGCGAGCGGTTGCCGTGGAAATCCGGCAGCACATGCAACCTCGCCGCCAGCTTGTCGCCTTCGGTGCTACGCAGTTCAGCGACGCGCCTGGCGATCTTGGCATGCATGGCCGCATCCGGCTCGCCGCCGGCGCCGTGCCAGCGGATGATGTGGTCGAGCAAAGCCCCGGTAGCCGACTGGCCGCCTTCCGACAGCCAGAGCTTTGGCAGTGCGGCGCCATAGTATGGACCCCAGACGCCGGCGAAAGGCTGCGGATCGGGCGACATGGCCATGACGCAGGACGAGGTGCCGGCGATCAATGCCAGATGGCGGCCGATATTCTGCTCGTCGCCAGCAAAGCCGCCGAGCACGCCAAGCGCGCCCGCATAGGCATCGATGACGCCGGCGCCGACGCGACAGTTTTCGCTCAAGCCCAACTCCGCCGCCGCTTCAGGGGTGAGCGTGCCGATGTCTGCGCCGACAGCACTTGCCGTCTCCGGCAGGCTGCCGTGTTCGAACAGATCGCCAAGCCCGACCCTGTCGAAGAAGTCACGGCGCCAGCCGGTGTCCTCATGCGCCAGATAGGTCCATTTGGCGGTCAGCGTGCATTGCGAGCGCGCCAGCGAACCGGTCGCCTTCCAGGTAAGGAAATCCGTAAGGTCGAATAGGTAGCCGGCCTCATGCCATGTTCCCGGCAGATTGCGCTTCAGCCACATCAGCTTCGGCGTCGCCATTTCCGGCGACATGACGCCACCGATATAGTCGAGTACGGCGTGGCCGCTATCGGTGCATTCATCTGCCTCGGCGATGGCGCGATGGTCGAGCCAGACGATGGTGTCCCAGCGCCGTTCGCCCGTCACCGAGACGCTGAGCTGGCCGGCATTCCTGTCCAGCACCACCAGCGAGCAGGTGGCGTCGAACGACATGCCGACAATATCGTCGGCTGACACACCGGCCTTTTCGCGCGCGGCACGCACCGCGATGCAGACCGCCGACCAGATATCCTGCGAATTGTGCTCGGCGTGATCGGCCTTCGGCTGGTTCATGACGATCGGATGCTCGGCGCGGCCGAGCAAGGTGCCTGACGTATCGAGAATGCCCGCGCGGGCGCTCCCGGTGCCGACATCGACCGCGCAAACGAAGCTCTTCGTCAAGATGCTTTTACTCTCGCTCCCTAGAGCCGTATGATTTCAGGTCTGTTCGACCTGAAATCTGAATCCGTCTCTAAATCAAAGAAGTAGAGCATGATGTCGTCCGAAAACCGCTTCACACTTTTCGGCATCATGCTCTAGCCTGCAATCAGATCGGGCAATTGCAGCATGTCCGCGAATATAAAGTCCGGTTCACTCGACGCAAGCCGCGCTTTCAAGGCCGGGTTGCCGGCGTGCGAACCGCCGGTGAAAGCAAAGACGCGCATGCCGGCCGCACGCGCCGCCGCGATGCCGGCAGGGCTGTCCTCGATTACGATGCAATTACCGGGATGCGCGCCCATGGCGGCGGCGGCATGGAGAAAAAGATCCGGCGCCGGCTTGCCGCGCGCGACCATGGCGGCACTGAACAGATGCGGCTCGAGCAGGCCGAGCAGACCGGTGACGTCGAGCGCGTAGCGTATCCGGTCGAGCGTGCCGGAGGAAGCGACGCAGCAGGGTACGCCCAGCCTCGGCAGGATGTCGCTGATGCCGGGAATCGGCTTCAGCTCCTCGCGGAATTTGCGCATCAGTTCGACGCGCATGTCGGTAAGATGCACGTCGGTGATGTCGATGGTGAAATCGCGAAGAAGTATCTCGCGCACGCTCTTCATGCTCTTGCCGAGGAAATGCTCGTAGGCGGCATCCTCGCTGACCGAGCCCCCGGCGGCAGAGATCATGCCGAGCAGAGCCGAAACCGACAGCGCCTCGCTGTCGACCAGCACGCCGTCACAGTCGAAGATGACCAGTTCGGGCGTCATTGCGGCTGGCGTCAGAGCTTGCCGGAGATATAGCGCGTCAGCGTCGCGCGCGTGCCATTCGCCCACAAGACCTTGAGCGCATGGGCAAAGGCCTCGGCGAACGGCGCCGAGCGGCCGACACCGCCATAGATATCCTCCATCGCAAGCCAGGCACCGGGCTTATCCTTCGCCGCCTTCGCGCTTGCCTGCAGCCGGTCCCAACTCGGGTCGTTGGCCTCGATGACCGCGCCGCTGTCTGTGGTGCCGAAACAGTAGCGGCACCACAGCGCGGACTCGAGCGCCAGACCCGCGACGCCTTTGCCGGCCTTCAGCCGGTCGGCAATGGTCGGGATGATGAATTTCGGCTGCCGGTTGGAACCGTCGAGGCAAAGCCGACGGATGGTGTCGCCGATCTTCGGGTTGGAAAAGCGGTGCTCGATGAGCTGGTAATAGTCCTCCAGCACGGTGTCCGGCACCGGCGGCACCGTCGGGATGATCTCGTCATGCTCGAGCTTGGCGAGGAAGCCGCGCACCAGCGGCTCCTGCATCGCCTCATGGACGAAATGGATGTCCATCAACCCTGCGGGATAAGCGATCGTGGCATGACCGCCATTGAGGATGCGGATCTTCATCAGCTCATAGGGCGCGACATCCCTCACGAATTGCACACCGACCTTTTCCAGCGGCGGGCGGCCGTCGGTGAAACGGTCTTCCAGCACCCATTGCTTGAACGGCTCGCAGAACACCGGCCAGTTGTCCTCGAGGCCGAACTCCGAGGCGAGAATACCGCGCTCGCGGTCGGAGGTGGCGGGGGTGATGCGGTCGACCATGCCGTTGGGAAAGGCGACATTGTCGCTGACCCAGTTCGCCAGATCCTCATCGATCAGGCGGGCGAGGCCGATGACGCCATCCGAGGTGACATGGCCGTTGTGAGGGATGTTGTCGCAAGACATGACGGTGAACGGCACGATGCCGTCGGCACGGCGGCGCTTCAGCCCGGCCAGGATGAGGCCGAACACCGTCTTCGGCGTCGTGCCTGCCTGTGCGTCGGCGACGATGTCGGGGTGGGTCGGGTTGAACTTGCCGGAGGCCGGATCGATGAAATAACCGCCTTCCGTGATGGTCAGCGAGACGATCTTGATCGCCGGATCGGCGAGCTGGTCGATGATGGCATCGTCATCGCCGGGCGTCAGGAAGTCGATCATGACGCCGGTGACGCGGGCGCTCATATGGTCGGAATCCTGCTCGACCACGGTGGTCAGCCAGTCCTGCTCCTGCAGCTTGGAACGGCCGATTTTTTCGCCCTCGAAGACCCCGGCGCCGACCAGCGCCCAGTCATGGCCGATGCCTGAATTGAAGAGATCGTCGAGGTAGACCGCCTGATGCGAGCGATGGAAATTGCCGACGCCGAAATGGACGATACCGGGTTTGAGCCTGGAGCGATCATATCTGGGACCGGCGACCTTGGCGGGGAGTTCCGAGAGGATCGAGGAGGAGAGTTTCACGGTCATTTTTTTACCCTTTTGGCCGGGCTGCGGCCTTCGTGATCCCGGCCCATCAACTCATCCATTGGCCGCCATCGACATTGTAGGTCTGGGCGACGATGTATTCGGCGTCGTCGCTGGCCAGGAATACCGCCATGCCGGTCAGGTCCTCCGGCTTGCCCATGCGGCCATAGGGCACGCCCTCACCGACCAGCCGCCTCTTCTCGCCTTTCGGCCGGTTCTCATATTTGGCGAACAGCGCATCGACCTCATCCCACATATCGCTGTCGACGACGCCGGGCGCGATGCCATTGACGTTGATGCGGTGCTTGATCAGATCGAGCCCGGCGGACTGGGTCAGCGAAATCACCGCGGCCTTGGTGGCGCAATAGACGGCGACCAGCGGCTCGCCGCGGCGTCCTGCCTGGCTGGCGATGTTGATGATCTTGCCGCCCTTGCCCCTTGCGATCATCGAACGCGCCGCTGCCTGCAGCATGAACAAGGTGCCGGCGACGTTGACGGAGAACAATTTGTCGTAGCTTGCTTTGGTGATCTCGACGATCGGCGCCAGGTCGAACAAAGCAGCGTTGTTGATCAGTATGTCGAGGCCGCCGGTCTTTGTTTCGACCGCATTGACCGCCGCCTGGATCGAAGCGAGGTCGCTGACGTCGAGCCTGACCGGATAGGCGTTGGCGCCAATCTCGGCGACCGTCTTTTCGGCAGCCGCCAGATTGATATCGGCAATGGCCACCGTGGCGCCCTCGCGGGTGTAGGCTTCGGCAAAAGCCCTGCCGATGCCGCGCGCGGATCCGGTGATCAGCGCCGATTTGCCTTTCAGTCTCACTGCGTCAGCGCCTTTCCATCGGGGCCGAAGCGATGCATGCGGACCTTGTCCGGCGTCAAATAGATGGTGTCGCCGTGGCGTACGGCCAGTTCGCCATCGGCGCGTACCGTCAGCGGACCGACGCCGTCGGCCTGGACATGCAGGAAGGTGTCGGAGCCCAGATGCTCGGCGACGCCGACGAGGGCTTTCCAGTCACCCGCTGTGGTCGATATCCCCATATGCTCAGGACGAATGCCGATGGTCTTGGCGTTGTATTTGGCCGCCGGCGCACCTTCGATCAGGTTCATTTTCGGCGAACCGATGAAGCCCGCCACGAATAGGTTCTTCGGCGACTTGTAGAGTTCCATCGGCGAGCCGACCTGTTCGATGTTGCCGGCGTTGAGCACGACGATCTTGTCGGCCATGGTCATGGCTTCGATCTGGTCGTGGGTGACGTAGACCATCGTCGTCTTGAGCTGATGGTGGAGCTCGCTGATTTCGAGCCGCATGGTGCCGCGCAGTGCGGCATCGAGGTTGGACAGCGGCTCGTCGAACAGGAAGGCCGAGGGCTGGCGCACGATGGCGCGGCCGATGGCGACGCGTTGCCGCTGGCCGCCGGAGAGCTGGCCGGGCCGGCGTTCGAGATAGTTGGTGAGATTGAGGACCCGGGCTGCGTCCTTCACCTTCTTGTCGATCGTCGCCACATCTTCGCCCGCCATCTTCAGCGGGAAGCCGATGTTCTTGGCCACCGTCATATGCGGATAGAGCGCATAGGACTGGAATACCATGGCCAGCTTGCGCTTGGCCGGCGCCTCGCCGGTGACGTCACGGCCATCGATGTTGATGGTGCCCCCGCTGGTGTCCTCGAGCCCGGCGATGAGGCGCAGCAACGTGGACTTGCCGCAACCCGACGGCCCGACGAAGACGACGAACTCGCCATTCTCGATGACCAGGTCGAGGCCTGGAATGATGACCGTCGATCCGAAATGCTTGGAGACGTTCTTGAGCGTGATGTTTCCCATGGTTTCCTCCCCGAGGGGTTATTTGGCCGGATTGCTTCAGGCAACGTCCGTTATTTTACCGCGCCGAATGTCAGGCCGCGCACCAGCTGCTTCTGGCTGAACCAGCCCATGATCAGGATGGGGGCGATGGCCAGCGTCGAGGCCGCCGAAAGCTTGGCCCAGAACAGGCCTTGCGGGCTCGAGAACGAACTGATGAAGGCCGTCAGCGGCGCTGCCTCGGTGGTGGTCAGGCGGATGGTCCAGAAGGCTTCGTTCCACGCCAGGATGATGTTGAGCAGCATGGTCGATGCGATGCCCGGCACGGCCATGGGGGTCAGCACATAGACGATCTCGCCCCACAAGGTGGCGCCGTCCATGCGTGCCGCTTCCAGGATCTCGCCGGGGATTTCGCGGAAGTAGGTGTAGAGCATCCAGATCACGATGGGCAGGTTGATCAGCATCAGCATGATCATCAGGCCGATGCGGCTGTCGAGCAGTCCGGCATCGCGGAAGATGAGGTAGATCGGGAACAGCACGGCAACCGCCGGCATCATCTTGGTCGAGAGCATCCACATCAGGATGTCCTTGGTCCACTTGCCCGGCGAGAAGGCCATCGACCAGGCGGCCGGAACCGCGACTATCAGGGCCAGGATGGTCGAGCCGACCGAGAGCAGCACCGAGTTGAAGAAGAACTTGAAGTAGCCGCTCTGCGCCTGGACCTCGGTATAGCTCTCGAACGTCCCCGACGGGATCAGCGCGAAGCCCTGGATGGCCTCCTGCTCCGACTTGAACGAGGTGATGATCGTGTAGAGGATCGGGAAGAAGATCAGCAGCGCGACGATCCAGGCGGCGCCTGTCGCCATGACCTTGTGTTGGGTGGTGACTGCACGTGCCATCGTATCCTCCCTTACTTGTCCAGGTTCTTGCCGACCGCGCGCATGGCGAAGAAGGCGACGATGTTGGCGAGAATGACGGCGATGACACCGCCGGCCGATGCCTGGCCGATTTTGAACTCCAGCAATGCCTTCTGGTAGACGAGGAAGGGCAGGTTGGTGGAGGCATAGCCGGGTCCGCCATTGGTGGTGACCAGGATTTCGGCATAGACCGACAGCAGGAAGATGGTCTGGATCAGGATGACGACGGTGATGGCGCGCGACATGTGCGGCAGCGTCAGATAGATGAAGCGGCTGACGAAGCCGGCGCCGTCCATCTCGGCGGCTTCCTTCTGCTCGCCGTCGAGCGACTGCAATGCGGTCAGCAGGATCAGCGTTGCGAAGGGCAGCCATTGCCAGGCGACGATGATGATGATGGCAAGCATCGGATGCTGCCCGAACCAGTCGATCGGTTGAGCCCCGAAGAAGCGCGCAATGTCGGCAAAGACGCCGTATTGCGGGTGCATGATCATGTTCTTCCAGACAAGTGCAGCCACCGGCGGCATGACGAAGAACGGAGAGATGACGAGGATGCGGACGATCCCCTGTCCCCACATCGGCTGATCGATCAACAGCGCCAGCATGATGCCGCCGATGACGGTGATCAGCAGCACGCTGCCCACCAGGACCAGCGTGTTGAGGATCGACTGCAGGAATGCCGGGTTGGAATAGAACAGCGAGTAATTCGAGAACCAGACAAACCCGTCGCGGATCGGATTGAGCGGATTGTACTGCTGGAAGGAGAACCAGATCGTGAGTGCCAGCGGCACGATCATCCAGACGAACAGCAGCACCACGGATGGCGCCAACATAAAGCGGGCAAGCGAACGGGTCTGCTGAGTAGCCATGACGGTCACCCTTCAAGGTCAGCCAAATTTTCAGGTGTGTGAAAGGGGCCGCCCGAACTGGGATTCGGGCGGCCGTTGCCGGCCAAGGAGGCGGCCGGCATTCGGCACCGGGAGGAGCCTTACTTGATATAACCGCCTTCGGTCATGGTCGCGGTGGCGGCGTCCTGCGCCTGCTTGAGCGCGTCGTCTACGCTGGTCTGGCCGGCGAGCGCCGCCGAGAACAGCTGGCCAACGGTTGTGCCGAGGCCCTGGAACTCAGGAATGGCGACGAACTGCACACCGACATAGGGCACCGGCTTGACGGTCGGATGCGTCGGGTCGGCGGCATTGATCGAGTCCAGCGTCATCTTGGCGAACGGAGCCGCCTTCTGATACTCGGCATTGGCGTAGAGCGAGGAGCGCGTGCCCGGAGGAACGTTGGCCCAGCCTTCCTTCGAAGCAACCAGTTCTGCGTAGTGCTTGCTGGTCGCCCAGGAGACGAACTTCTGTGCGGCGTCTCCCTTCTGCGTGCCGGCCGGGATGGCCAGCGACCAGGCCCACAGCCAGTTGCCGCGCTTGCCCAGACCATTGTCGGGGGCCAGTGCGTAGCCGACCTTGTCCGCGACGGTCGAGTTCTTCGGGTCGGAGACGAAGGAGGCGGCGACGGTGGCGTCGATCCACATGCCGCACTTGCCCTGCTGGAACAGCGCCAGGTTTTCGTTGAAGCCGTTGGACGAGGCGCCCTCGGGACCGTCGGCCTTCATCAGGTCGACATAGAACTGCAGCGTGTTCTTCCATTCCGGCTGGTCGAATTGCGGCTTCCAGTTCTCGTCGAACCAGCGGGCGCCGAAGGAGTTCGACATGGCGGTGAGGAAGGCCATGTTCTCGCCCCAGCCGGCCTTGCCGCGCAGGCAAACGCCGTTCACGCCATTGGCGCGGTCGGTCATCTTGTCGGCGGCCTGCTTGATGAAGTCCCAGGTCGGGGCGTCGGGCATCTTCAGCCCGGCCTTCTCGATCAAGTCCTTGCGGTACATGACGAAGGAGCTTTCGCCGTAGAAGGGCGCGGCATAGAGCTTGCCGTCGACCGACAGGCCGCCGGCGATGGCCGGGATGATGTCCTTGGCGTCATAGTCGTCGCCGAGCTTGTCGAGCGGCAACAGCCAGTTCTGCTTGGCCCAGATCGGAACCTCGTAGGTGCCGATGGTCATAACGTCATACTGGCCGCCCTTGGTGGCAATGTCGGTGGTGACGCGCTCGCGCAGCACGTTCTCTTCGAGCGTGACCCAGTTGAGCGTGACGTCGGGGTTAGCCTTGGTGAAGTCGTCGGTCAGCTTCTGCATGCGGACCATGTCGCCATTGTTGACGGTGGCGATGGTGATGGATTCGGCATGCGCGGCGAAAGCGAAGGCGCTGGCCGACAACAGGCCCAAAGTGAGCGTGCGCAGTTTCATCAAATTCCTCCCATGAACCAAGATGAGCATTTGCCTTGGTAGTGGGCAATTACTCACTTGGCGTTAATTATGTCAAGCCGGATTCGATGCTGCAGCGCAGCACACGGGGCAGGTGCGCGACGTTGCGCGCGTAGAGGATATTGAATGGATTTGGGAAGCTGTTTGCACGGGGATGTGAGAGCGGGTTGATGCCGACCCATCGCAACCCAATCATGGCGCCAAGGGGGGCCCAGCCAGTCAGCCGTGGGACGGGTAGCTTCCGACGGAATATTCGAAAACCCTGCCGTCGCGTGTTTGCTTGGCTCTGGTCAGCACTTCCGTCACCTGGATCCAGCTGGGCTCGTCCTTGCGCAGCCTAACTTCCCGGCCGATTGCCTTCACGGCAGCTTGAAACGGCGTAAATGCTTCGATCACCTGCGTCGTGCGCACGGTGTTGTTTTCGATTTCTTCGACGCGATAGACTTTCATCAGCCGGCTGATCGACCCTGTTTCAATCTGCAGACGATTGATCCTGCTCAATTGGGTCGTCACAAGCACAAGCCTATGCCGGGCGAGTGATATCGACAGCGTTTTTGTCAAGCTTGGTTAACCGGGTGGCCCGATCGCAGCTGTTTGTCCGCGAAAGCGAGCATTCGTCGCGGATCCATGGCTCGCTTTGCATCTCGGAAATCAATCCGCGAATCGCTCGCCCTCAGGCGCAGGCGATCTCGGCCAGGATCCAGTCCCGGAAGGCTTTTATCTTCGGCACGTTGCGACGCGCCGTCGGGTAGACCAGCCAATAGGCGTGGCCGTCGTCGCCGACCAGGTCGAAGGGCTGGATCAGGCGGCCGGCGGCGAGCTCGGTCTTGAACAATGCGGTGGTCAGGATTGCCACACCATGGCCGGCGATGGCCGCGTTCGCCTCATAGGCCTGCGCGCCCATGCTGGTGCCGGTGCGCCTGGCAAGTTCGTCCGCCGGGACGCCGGCAAGGGCGAACCATTCCCGCCACCAGATGTCGCCGGGATCGAGAATGGGCAGCTTGAACAGGTCGGCGGGTTCGTGGACGCCACCTATGGTGGCAGCGAGTGCCGGGCTCAGCACCGGGGTGAAATCGGCCTTGAACAAAAGATGGGTCTCCACTCCAGGCCACTTGCCGCTGCCGGAGCGGATAGCGATGTCCATGTCCTCGCGGGCAAAATCGATCACCCTGTTCGAGGTATCGACGCGCACCGCCAGCGACGGATGCGCGACCTGGAAGGAGCCGAGGTGCTGCGCCAGCCAGTTCGAGGCAAAGGTCAGCAGCGTCGAGACGCACAGCACACCATCGGCGCCCCCACGCGCGGCGGAATAGGCGCTTGAGAGCAGGCTGAACGCCTCGCTGACGGCGGGCGCCAGGCGCTGGCCGGGTTCCGTCAGCACAATCTGGCGCGGCTGGCGCAG
The DNA here is from genome assembly GCF_040318435.1 of Mesorhizobium sp. M1143. NCBI lineage: Bacteria > Pseudomonadati > Pseudomonadota > Alphaproteobacteria > Hyphomicrobiales > Phyllobacteriaceae > Mesorhizobium > Mesorhizobium sp. M1143. The sequence goes on from NZ_JAMYMJ010000055.1 coordinate 14,394, forward strand.
GAACAGCGGCGAACCGATGCGCTCTTCCAGAAGCTTGATTTGGTAGCTGGCGGCGGCCTGCGTCATGCCGAGTTCCTGCGCGGCCTTGGTGAAGGAGAGATGCCGCGCGACGGCTTCGAACACCCTGATGGCCTGCAGCGGCGGCAACTGGGCGAGCTGTGGTGCCTTGAGATCGGGCATAAGCCCTCCTTATGGGTCGTGATCGACGTTTGATTGGCGGCAAGAGGCAATCAGGCCGATATCTGGTGTCAACGATCAATCAAGTTCAAGCATAGCGGAGGCTGAAGATCATGACCACGGTACAGCAAAAGCTCCATTCGACCCCGGCGCAGAGCTGGTTTTCCCTGCTGGTGCATGAATTTTCCCTGCTTGTGCACCGCCGGCGCGGCTACGTCGACGTCCGGGAGCTGTCGCCGCATTTGCAGCGCGACATGGGTTTTCTCGACGGCAACGACCCGTCCGGGCGCTGCAAATAAACGTGTTGGATTTTATCGATGGGCCGCTTAATCTATCAGGAACCGTCGAGCAAAGCCGTGGCGGTCCGCTCGTCGGTGATGAGGCCATTGACCAGCCGGCGGTTCACAGCGGCCAGGATGCCCGGCAACTTACGCTCGCCCATGGCGAGCGCAATGACCAGCGACTTTTCGCGTGACGGCAAGGCTGCCGACGATACCCGGTCGTTGGTGATGCCCTCGATCATGCGGCCTTCCCGATCGAACACCCAGCCGACGATCTCGGCGACGCCGCCAGCCTTTTGCAACGCCTTCAACTCGCTTTCCGAGATAAAACCGTCCTCGTAGAGCGGCGCCTTCGGGCCGAGATCGCCGATGCCGACAAAGGTCACGTCGGCTTCCGCGGCCAGCGCCAGCGTCGGTTGGATCATCGGCTGGGCAAGCAGCATCTCGCGCTCTTCCGGCGACGAGGCGATGACCGGCAGCGGCATCGGGAACGAGCGCGCCTTGACCCGGTCGGCCATGGTGAAGATGACGTTGTAGAAGGCGGCCGAACCGTCGGGCGAGATGTTGCCGGTCAAGGACACAACCTTGTGCTGCGAGCATTCCATCGGCGGCAATTGCTCGATCGCCGCCTTCAGCGTGCGGCCGGTGCCGATGGCCAAGACGATGGGCGTCGGTGACCGCAGCCGCCGCTCGATCTCGGCCGCAGCCGCCTCGGCAATGCCGATCGTGGTCGAGGATGAGGTTGGATCGCTCGGCACCACTTCGACGAGGTCGAGCGCGAAGCGTGACTTCAGTCTAGCTGCGAGATCAAGGCAATTGGCGATCGGGTGATCGACGCGAACCTTGATCAGCCCCTCCGACACCGCCAGCGACACCAGCCGCTGCGCCGTCTGCCGGGAAATGCCGAGCGTGGCGGCGATCTGGTCCTGGGTGTTGCCGGCAACATAATAAAGCCAGCCGGCGCGCGCTGCCTCGTCCAGCCTGCTGCTGCCGCCGTCTTGCCGCGAATTCAAAATGTGCCTCCAGCCCTGCCCCTTTGCCCGCCCTTGGGCGAAGCGTCATAGTCTTGCAGGGAATGTATCGGCGCGCAATTGTCTATCGGCAGGGCAATTGCTTGCTGCTTCGATCCGGCCGCCGCGCGGCAACCAACCAAGCGAAAATCGCCAGCGGACGGGCTCGGCGGTTTATCTCCTGATACAAACGCTTTAAGGGGATCGGCAAAGGAGCCTCGCATGACGCCGAAAGCGGTTTTCTGGGATATGGACGGCACGCTGGTCGACAGCGAGCCGCTGCATGAGGCGGCCTTGGTGGCGGCGCTGCGCAGCGTCGGTATCACGCCGCCGGCCGACCTGCATGAGCGGGTGCTGGGCGTCGCCGCCGCACCGGTCTACGAGATGCTGCGCAGCGAGTTCGGCCTCGACCTGCCCTTCGACGACTGGATCGTGCGCAAATACGATCACTACATGCCGATGGCCGAGACGCTGAAGCCGCGCCCCGGCGCGATCGAAGTGTTCAACGAATTGCGCGCGCTCGGCGTGCAGCAGGCGGTGGTGTCCAATTCCGACCGGGTGATCGTCGATGCAAATCTGAGCGCCGTCGGCCTGATCTATCCCGGCATGCGCACGATCAGCCGAAACGACGTGCGCGAAGGCAAGCCGCATCCCGAACCGTTCCTGCGCGCCGCATGGCTGGCCGGCGTCGATCCTTCAGACGCGGTGGCCGTCGACGACAGCGTTACCGGCGCCACATCAGGCCTGGCCGCGGGGATGCGGACGATCTTCTGGCCGGAAGCGCCGATGGCAGGACCGAAGGGCGCTGTCGTGATCAACAGTGCGGAAGAGTTGCGGGCTCAGTTGGGACTCTGAGTGAGCCTATGAACGTCGGCGCTGCCCCTCATCCCCCTGCCGGGACCTTCTCCCCGTGAACGGGGAGAAGGGTGAACTCATTCAGCTCCGGTACACCGGCTCTTCCTCGTCGAGGATCGCCTTCAGCTCGGCAAGGTGACGCTCTGCCTGGCCGGGATAGTCGTCCATCTCGCTGGCGGCCTTTTCGGCAATGGCATCGGACAGCGTGCGCAGCGGACGGCCGGTCCACAGAGCCTTGATGTAGGTTTCGGCGGCGCGCTCGAAATAGAACATGCGGTTGACGGCGTGGGCGAGGGTGTCGCCGATGACCATGACGCCGTGATTGCCCATCACCATCACTTTGACCTTCGGGTCGGTGAGCAGTTGCGAGCAGCGCTCGCCTTCTTCCTCGAAGGCCAGCCCGCCATAATGGGCATCGACGACGTGGCGGTTGAAGAACATGGCCGAGTTCTGATCGATCGGCGGCAGGGTCGAGTCGGCCAGCGATGCCAGCACGGTGGCGTGGATGGAATGCACATGCATGGCGCAGCGCGCATGCGGCACGTTGCGGTGAATGGCGCCGTGCAGACCCCAGGCGGTCGGGTCGGGCGCATTCGGGCCGGACAATGTCTCGGGATCATTGGCGTCGATCAGCAAAAGGTCGCTCGCCTTGATGCGCGAGAAATGCACCTGGTTGGGGTTCATCAGGAATTTGCTGCCGTCCTCGTTGACCGACAGCGAAAAGTGATTGGCCACGGCTTCATGCATGTTGAGCCGCGCCGTCCAGCGGAAGGCGGCGGCCAGATCGACGCGCTCCTCATAGTAGGGCAGGTTGGTCAGCGTTTCCTTTTGCAGGCGGGCGATGCTCATCCGAAAAACCTCCGTTTTTAAGAGAATGCCGCGCTCAGCCGTGGCCAGCAACCGCAAACTGGTGGGTCAGGTTGTCCCAAAACCGCTACGCACTTTTGGGCGACATGCATTACGCCGCCGAGCGAGCCGACTGCAGCCCGCCATGTTCGACGATGAAGTCGATGACTTCCTGCAGTCCCTTGCCGCGCGACAGGTCGGTGAAGCCGAACGGGCGCTTGCCCCGCATTCGGGCGGCGTCGCTCTCCATGACATCGAGGTTGACGTTCACATAGGGCGCCAGATCGCTCTTGTTGATGACCAGGAAATCGGAACGGGTGATCGCCGGCCCGCCCTTCCTGGGGATTTCCTCGCCCTGGCAAACCGAGATGACATAGAGGGTCAGGTCGGCAAGGTCCGGCGAGAAGGTGGCGGCAAGATTGTCGCCGCCGGATTCGATGAAGACGATGTCGAGATCGGGGAATTTCCTGTTCAGCCCGGCGATCGCCTGCAAATTGATCGAGGCGTCCTCACGGATGGCGGTGTGCGGGCAGCCGCCGGTCTCCACGCCGACGATGCGGTCCTCAGGCAGCGCCTGCAGGCGGGCCAGCATCATGGCGTCTTCCTTGGTGTAGATGTCGTTGGTGACGACGGCGATGGAGAAATCGTCGCGCAGCGCCTTGCAGAGCTTTTCGGTGAGCGTCGTCTTGCCGGAGCCGACGGGACCGCCGATGCCGATACGCAGGGGACCGTTTGCCTGAGTCATACCGAAAACTCCGTCATGCCGAAAACTCCGTGATGGCGAGGATGGCGAAGCTGAGCCCGATCAACAGGCAGAGCGGCGAATAGAAGCTGACATCGAGCCGCGCAAAAGGCTGTTCCGGCGCCAGACGGCGCCACCACGGCGTGAAGCCGGCAATGCCGCGGCCGAGGAAGACCAGCCCGATGAGCAGCGCCGTGGCGGCAAGGCCTTCCCTTGGAAAGGGGGAGGCGAAGACCCCGGTCAGCGCCAGCGGCCACAGGGTTGCGAGGCACAGGCACGCGGCAACGGCGAAACAGGCAAACGGCGTCGGCATCTCGTCGACGCCGCGAAAGCCGACGACGGCGTGGGCGCAGGAGACGCCGTCCCTGCCCGGCCAGATGCCGCCAAGGCCCCAATAGACATGCAGCGCGGTGATCAGCAGCAGGACGGCCGAGAGGGCGAAGGCGAGGACGATCATGAGCGGAACAGCCTGGAATACTGCGTCTCGTGCTTCATCGCCATGATGTCGGAGATGAAGGCGCAGCCGCCGAGATCGTCCAATGTCGAGCCGGCGGCGCGCGCGGCCGTCGACTGCGCCAACGGCTCGAAGCCGGCGAGCAAGGCCATAGCGTCCGTCTGGCCGACGATGCCGAGTCGGATCGCCGCCTGGACGAGGTTGGAGAAGAAGGCCTGCAGGAAGGCCGACATCGCGTCCTGAAGCGCGAAACCGTTGCCGCCGGCAGCGGCGCCGACGGCGACACAGTAGGCGCATTCGGCCGGCAGGCGGCCCAACACCGGATTCGCCCACGCCGCTGCCGCTTTCAGGAAGGCGGCGCCTTGCAGCATGGTTTCGGTGTGACGCTCCCGCGAGCCGGCCAGCGCTTCGGCGAGATCGGCAATTTCATGGAGATCGCCGCCGTCGCGGGCGCGACGCCAGGCTTCCGTGAAGAGCACGGCGTCGTTCCAGCCCGAGCCCATCTCGACCAGCGTCTCCAGCCAGAAGGCGAGGCTGGCGGTATCGGCAACCAGCCCGTCTTGCCCGGCGCGTTCGAGACCATGGCTGTAGGCAAAGCCGCCGACCGGAAAGACCGGCGACAGCCACGCCATGAGCCGCAGCAAAGCGATGCCGGATGGCTGGTCAGTCATGATCGTGATGATGCCCGTCATGGGAATGGCTGTGCGAATGCGACTCGCTGTGTGCGTGGGAACGTCCATCATGGGAATGCGCTTCGGCGTGCGCATGCGCATGGCCATGATCGTGACCATGCGCACCTTGGGCGGAATAGGCGCCGCGCACCGGCTTGAACGGTTCGGAGACTTCGCGCACCGTGGCGCCCAGCCCTTCCAGCATAGCCTTGATGACATGGTCGCGCAGGATCAGGATGCGGCCGGGCTCGATCGCTGCCGCCAGATGGCGGTTGCCGATATGCCAGGCAAGCTCCGTCAGATGCACCGCGTCGCGGGCGCGGATATCATAGACCTCTTCGGGTGCCGCGGTGATCTCGACCTGGCCGCCATCCTCCAACACCAGCCGGTCGCCATCGTTCAAGGTCACGGGTTCGGGCAGGTCGACCAGCACCTTGCTGCCGTCGGCAAGCTCGATGGCGCGGCGGCGCAAATGACGCTCGTCATGGGGCAGGACGGCACGGCCAGATCGGGCCGTGGTTACGGCAGTGCCGGCAGGCACCACCGAGACGGCGCGCGGGAATTTGGTGAAGTCGGTGTTCAGGTTGAGTTTCATCGCATGGCTCCACCGTTAGCCTGGGCTCTCGCACGGGCAGGCCGCGCCAGGACGCGGTCGAAATACGCGTTGACGCGCTCGGATTCGATCGGGAATTTTCCGGCGCGGGCCCAGCCGCCCATGTCGCCCAACAGCACGTCGACGGCGGAAAACCGGTCGCCCAGCGCAAACTCCCGATCTCCCAGCCGGCCGTCGAGCGCCTTGGCCTCCGAGGCGAAATCGTAGGCGGCGGCGGGGCCGACATCGACCCGCACGTCCTTCGGCAACAGGAAGCGGTGGCGCAATTTGTTCCACAGCGGCGCTTCGAATTCGCTCTGGGCAAAATGCATCCAGGAATCCATCTCGGCGCGTCCGGCCACACCTGGATTGGCGCCCATGCCTTTGTCGGCGTGCTTGTCGGCGAGATAGACGCAGATTGCCGCCGAATCGGTCACCGTCAGTTCGCCATCGATCAGGATCGGCACCTTGCCCGACGGGTTGAGCGCATAGGCTTCGGGCGAACGCAATTTGACCTCGACGAATTCATAGGGCTGCCCGAGTTCCTCGAGCATCCACAGAACGCGGCTGACGCGGGATCCACGCGATCCTATGGCCTTGTACATGGTTGAACCCTCTTTCCCGCGACCCTAAAGCGTTTCACCGTTTCAGGGAAACGGCGAACCGCTCTATCTCTTTGTTCTTGCGCAATTCGGGACGGAAAACCGATCACATTTTTGCTGGAATTGCTCTAGACGATTGCGCTCGCTCAGACGATGGTGTCGAAGAGCCGCAGGATGAACGATATCTGATAGATCAGCGTGCCGGCGACGAAGGCGATGTGGAAACGGCGGTCACGCACCAGTATGGCGGCTATGCACAGCGCCACGAAAACCGGCGTTCGGAACAGATATTCATTGCCGTAGCGGGCGAAATGCTCGGGACCTTTCAGCAGCGTGTCGACGACATCGAGCAGATAGGTGGACGCCAGCAGGCCGAAGAACCAGCCACGGCGCGAATAGAAGAAATCTTCGTAGCTGGTGTAGTCGAGCATCGAATCCGGAAACAGCAGCGCGCACAGCAGGAACAGCGTGATGGCGTAGAAGATCAGGAACAGGTACTTGCCGAAAGTCCAGACCTCTATGGTGTAGAGGCCGAACTCCCACCACCAGAAATGCACCAGCAGCAACAGCATGGAGGCGACCCAGCCGAGGTGCACGGGATAGAGCCTGTACTGGCCGGGATGCTGGACGATTCGCGCCACCCCCGACAGCAGGCGAGCGACGCCAAGTCCGATCACCATGCCCATGACGATGCGGATATGCGGGAAGATGTCGTGGGCGGAGGCTATTTCCGTGGCCATGACCTGCTACGCGGTTTCTTTGAGCCGCATATTGCGGCGGCACCGACCGGCTCGCAATGGAATTTGCCGGGTCGATCAAATCGCCCCTCGCCTCAAAACAGGAAATACCGCTGCGCCATCGGCAGCACGGTTGCCGGCTCGCAAGTCAGTAGCTCGCCATCGGCGCGCACCTCGTAAGTCTCCGGGTCGACTTCGACATGCGGCGTAGCGTCGTTGAGCACCATCGAATGCTTGCCTATGCCGCCACGGGTGTTTTCCACCGCCACGAACTGCTTGTCGACGCCGAGCCGGCCATGCAGGCCTGAGTCCAGAGCCGCCTTGGAAACGAAGGTCACCGACGAGTTGGTCCTGGCCTTGCCATAGGCGCCGAACATCGGGCGGTAGTGCATCGGCTGCGGTGTCGGGATAGAGGCGTTTGGGTCGCCCATCGGGGCTGCGGCTATCATGCCGCCGATCAGCACCATGTCGGGCTTGACGCCGAAGAAGGCTGGGTTCCACAGCACCAGATCGGCGCGCTTGCCGACCGCGATCGAACCGATGTCCCTGGACAGGCCATGCGCGATGGCCGGGTTGATGGTGTATTTGGCGATGTAGCGGCGGACGCGGAAATTGTCGTTGTTGCCGGTCTCCTGCGGCAATGACCCGCGCTGGCGCTTCATCTTGTCGGCGGTCTGCCAGGTGCGGATCGCCACCTCGCCGACACGGCCCATGGCCTGCGAGTCCGACGAGATGATCGAGAAGGCGCCGATATCGTGCAGAATGTCTTCCGCCGCGATGGTCTCCTTGCGGATACGGCTTTCGGCAAAGGCGATGTCTTCAGGGATCGACGGCGACAGATGGTGGCAGACCATCAGCATGTCGAGATGCTCGGCCAGCGTGTTGACGGTGTAGGGCCGGGTCGGGTTGGTCGAAGACGGAATGACGTTGGGCAGGCCGCAGACCTTGATGATATCGGGCGCATGGCCGCCGCCGGCGCCTTCGGTGTGGAAGGCGTGGATGGTGCGGCCCTTGATGGCGGCGACGGTGTTCTCCACAAAGCCGGATTCGTTCAGCGTGTCGGTGTGGATCATCACCTGCACGTCGTAATCGTCGGCAACCGACAGGCAGCAGTCGATGGCCGCCGGCGTCGTGCCCCAGTCCTCGTGCAGCTTCAGCGAGCAGGCCCCGCCCAGCACCATTTCCTCCAGCGCTGCCGGCAGCGAGGCGTTGCCCTTTCCGGACAGGCCGATGTTCATCGGGAAAGCGTCGAAGGACTGGATCATGCGCGCCATGTGCCAGGGTCCGGGCGTGCAGGTGGTGGCCAGCGTGCCATGCGCCGGGCCGGTGCCGCCGCCGAGCATGGTGGTGATGCCCGACATCAGCGCTTCGTCGATCTGCTGCGGGCAGATGAAGTGGATGTGCGCGTCGAAGCCGCCGGCGGTCAGGATCTTGCCCTCGCCGGCGATGATCTCGGTACCGGGGCCGATGATGATGGTGACACCGTCCTGCGTGTCGGGATTGCCGGCCTTGCCGATCGCCGCGATGCGGCCGTCCCTGAGACCTATATCGGCCTTGAAGATGCCGGCAGTGGCATCGACCACCAGCGCGTTGGTGATGACCGTGTCGACCGCGCCGCCGGCGCGCGACACCTGGCTCTGGCCCATGCCGTCGCGGATGACCTTGCCGCCGCCGAATTTCACCTCCTCGCCATAGACGGTGAGGTCCTTTTCGACCTCGATAAACAACTCGGTGTCGGCCAGGCGCACTCTGTCGCCGACCGTCGGGCCATACATCTGCGCGTAGGCGGCGCGGGTAATTCTAGCCATCAGTCAATGCTCCCCAAACGCAGTCCGGCCGCAGCCCCACATCGTCGCCATCCAATGGTCATGCAATGACCCGCTCGGCGACACCTTCTGATCCCATTTGGCCGTTGAGGTGGCGGTGCCACCCCAAACCGCCCGTTTGCCAAACCCTTGGCCAAATCGATGAAAGGAAAATACATGCGCAAAATCATCGTTCTTGCAGCCGCAGCCACGCTGGCCTCCGCAACCGTAGCCGGCGCCCAGCAGCAGCCCACGCCGCAACCGAAGCCGGCGGCGCCCAGCGCTCAGCCGGCGGCGCCGGCGATCCAGAAGGTCAACATCGTCGATATCAGCGAATTGCCCAAGGCCACCCAGACGCAGGTCAATCAGGTGATCGCCCAGCGTGGCGATGCCGGGCTGCAGAAACTGCGCTCTTCGATCGACGCGACGCCGCAGATCAAGTCGGCGCTCGAAGCCAAGGGGCTCACCTCGGCACAGGTGGTCGCCGCCAGCATGACCACCGATGGCGCGCTGACCCTTGTCACCAAGAAGGCAAGCTGAAAGAAGCGCTTGGCGGGCCGGCACCCGGCCCGCCAGCCCACAGGGAACCTTCGCCCGACAGGAGGCGTTTCGTTCCTTTGGCGCCGAACGGCGTTGCACAGAAAAGTCCACCAGGAGCGAGCAATGCCTGTCTTTGCCGACACCAGATGGCTCCAGAGCCTTGCTGCCTGCACATTTCTCGCAGCTTTCGGCCCGCAAGCCGCGCAAGGTCTTGAAAGCGCTGACGCCGTCAACCGGGCCGACACCGTCAACAGGATCGTCGGCTCCGATGTCCGGCAGGAGGAGGCGCGGACGGAACCACAGACCAACAAGATCATCACCGCGATCGAGCGGACGCGTGAGAACATCGGCGCCGTGCGCAAGACGTCCAAGCTCGATACTGTGGATATCGTCTTCCTCACCGACGCGGCGCGCAGCGAAGGCGGCCCGCCGCCGGCGGTCGAGAGCAAGGTCGAACAGCATCAGGATGACATTGCGGAACTGCGCAAGGAGATCGACGCCAACGCCTTGCTGTTCAACGCCATCGATTCGCGGCGCGTGCTTACGGAAGACGTCCTTGCGGTGGAATTCGACGGCTCGGCAAGAATCGTCATCTACGCGGCGGCCAGGCCGTCGAACTGACCTCAGGGCGCCCGACCCCGTCGATCTCACAGCCTGCCCATGATCTTCTGCTGAAAACCGTAGACCTCGCGTTTTCCTCCGAACGGCACCAGCGTGACGTCCCGCTCTTGTCCCGGTTCGAAGCGCATCGCGGTGCCGGCGGCAATGTCCAGACGCATGCTGCGCGCTTTGTCGCGATCGAATTTCAACCCCTCATTGGTCTCGAAGAGATGGTAGTGGCTGCCGACCTGGATCGGCCGGTCGCCGCTGTTGGCCACCTTCAGCGTCACCGTCGGCAGCCCCTTGTTGAGCTCGATGTCGCCGCTTGCCGTGATGATTTCGCCGGGAATCATCGTTAGCCTCACAAAACGCCGAAGACCAGGCCGACGGCGACTGCAGCACAAGCGGCGCCAGCGGCGCGGGCAAGCCCGCGAAAGCGCATGCCGAGGCCAAGGCCGGCAGCGATGCCCATGGCATGGAGAAGTGCGGTGGCAACGGCAAAGCCGGCCATATAGTCAAGTCCACCGGCATTTTCCGGCACTTCGGTGCCGTGGGCATGGCCATGGAACAGCGCGAACAGGCCGATGATGGCGACTCCGGCCGAGACCGGCAGATCGACCGCCAACGCCACCAGCAAGCCAAGCGCGACGACGGAGGCAAGGATGCCCGGTTCGACGAAAGGCACCGGCACGTGGAGCATGCCGAGCGCGCCGCCGACCAGCATGACGCCGACAAAGGCCAGCGGCCAGGCCCAGATTGCCTTGCCGCCCTTGAGCGCCGCCCACAGGCCGACGGCTACCATGACGGTCATATGGTCGAGGCCGGACAGCGGATGCGCGAAGCCCGCCGCGAAGGACGAGGTCGTGCCGATGCCGACATGGGCATAGGCGGGCATCGCCGCCGCCAGCAGCAGGATCGCTGCAAGCGTGGTGCGTTTGGTTGAAGCAGAGATCATCGGTCTTCCCTTCGAAGTCACGAAAACAATCACGCAGCCTTGCGCGGGCCGCAGCCCTCGGCCTTGAGCACGCGTTGGGTCGAGGCCGGATATTTCACCAGTTTCTCCACTGGGCGGATCGGGCGTGCGGAAAAATTGCCGCCGCAGTTCGGGCAGACGCCGCCCAGCACATGTTCAGCGCAGTCAGCGCAGAAGGTGCATTCAAAGGTGCAGATCAGCGCGTCCGCCGCTTCCGGCGGCAGGTCCTTGTCGCAGCATTCGCAATTCGGTCGCAGCTCCAGCATCGTTTTCTCCTCACCTGATCGGTTCGTGAACGGTCACCAGCTTGGTGCCGTCGGGAAAGGTCGCCTCGACCTGCACGTCGTGGATCATCTCGGCGATGCCTTCCATCACCTGCCCGCGGGTGATGACATGGGCGCCGGCCTCCATCAGTTCGGCGACCGGGCGGCCGTCGCGGGCGCCCTCGACGACGAAATCGGTGATCAGCGCGATCGCTTCGGGGTGATTGAGCTTGACGCCGCGTTCCAGCCGCTTGCGCGCCACGATCGCCGCCATGGCGATGAGCAGCTTGTCCTTTTCACGCGGCGTCAGGTTCATGCGCTTTCCTGGATTTGGCCTGTATTTGGCTCAGAGTGACCATAATTTGGGCAGACCCGCCCGCCCGTTGAGCAGTTCGACTAGCGGAACCAGCCGCTTGCGCAGCTGATAGCCGTCCTCGGCAAACAGCCTCGCAAGAAGCTTGCCAGATTTTTTGACGCTCCAGGCGCTGGCATCGCCGTCGGCGCCGACGATGTCGCGGGCCGGATCGAGCAAGGCTTCGGCCTGCGGCGAGACCATCAGCAGCGTCGCAGCGGCAATGGCGCCGCCGGCGACCGCCGGGCGGCCAAGTGCCGCCGCGATAGCCGGCCCGATGCGGAAATCCTCGGCATGAACGAGCGCACCATCCTGGCGGACACGCCAACGGTCGTGGAAATGGCCGTGCGCGGCCTCTTCGCCCATGGCGAGGCGGCCGAATATGGTGGCTTCAAGCAGCAATGCCTCGGCGCCTGCGGCAAGCTCGACCTCGAGCGTGCGGGCAAAGGCCGAGCGGTCGAAGACGATGGTTTCCTGGGGCAGCCAGGCGATACGCCCGCCCGCGCCGACGCTGAGCTTCACCCGAACTTCGGCGCGGTCGCTAGCGGCACGATAGATCTTTTCGCAGGCCTGGGTGGTTATCGAGGCGGAGGCACCTGGCCCGACATCGATTTCCCAGCCGAGCCGATCGCCGCCGGTCAGACCGCCGGCGGTGTTGATGAGCACGGCTTCGAGCGGATCGGCCGCAACGGCCGGCATGCGGATTTTGGCCGAGCCGTCCTGATAGAGGCGCAAAAGCCGGGTGCGTCCATCCCTGACGCCGCACGCAAGCCGGGCCGCCCCGGCCGCGCGCTGGGCCGGAAGAGCTGGGATCAAGACATGCTGCAACGTATCCACGGCGCTAACGTTAAGCACTCCCGGCGCTTTGTCGATATGGTGCTTGTTGATATAGCTTGTTGCTTGACAGCGTTTCCGTTTCTATAGAGGGAGCCTCTTTGGAACGGTCATGCTGCGCCTGGCGGGTTTTTGAAGGCGACGGCGATTTCAGTCCAGGCAACAGGGGCGCCAACCAATCGGCACCGCGACGTTATAAAATTGGGGAAGGAATCGAATGGCTGACGAGCTGGCAACGGAAATCATCGCCAAGATCAGGGCACATGCGGAGCCCGGTGGCGAAGAGATCACCACCAATACGGAATTGACCGCGCTTGGCATCCATTCCCTGGAACTGACCGAGATCATCTTCGATCTCGAGGAGCAGTACGGCATCGAGATCGAGATGAACACGGTCGATGCCTGGAGCAATCTCAAGAATGTCGGCGATATGGTTGAGGCTGTTCGCGCGCTGATTGCGAAAAAAGCCTGAGCTGAATGCAAAAGCGCGTCGTCATTACCGGCATCGGCGGCATATGCGGGCTCGGCGCCAATGCGCCTGCAATCTGGAACGAAATGCGGGCCGGCCGATCGGCCATCGGTCAAATCAGCAATCCCGGTTTGCATGATTTGAAGGTCAAGGTCGGCTGCGAAATCAAGACGCTGCCCGACCATGGCATCAGCCACAAGCAGACCGTGTCGATGGACCGCTTCAGCCTTTTGGCGACGATTGCCGCGCGCGAAGCCATGCAGCATGCCGGCCTGACATCGACTGAAGCAACCACCTACCGGATGGGCGCGGTTGTCGGCGTCGGCGTCTGCGGCTGGGAGGCGATCGAGGAGAACTATCGCGCCATCCTGGTCGACGGCAAGAACCGGGCCGGCATCTTCACCGTGCCGAAAGTGATGCCGAGTGCGGCATCCGGCCATGTCAGCATGAATCTCGGCCTGCGCGGGCCGGTGTTCGGCGTCACTTCGGCCTGCTCCTCGTCCAATCACGCCTTTGCCTCGGCGGTCGACCAGATCCGGCTCGGCCGCGCCGATGTCATGGTCGCCGGCGGCACCGACGCGCCGCTGCTTTGGGGCATCCTGAAGGGCTGGGAGGCCCTGCGGGTGCTGGCGCCCGATACCTGCCGGCCGTTCTCGGCCGATCGCCAAGGCCTGTCGCTCGGCGAAGGTGCTGGAATGGCGGTGCTGGAAACGTATGAACACGCCATGGCGCGCGGCGCGACCATTCTGGCCGAATTTGCTGGAGCCGGCCTTTCCGCCGACGCTTCCGATATCGTCGCGCCGACTGTCGAGGGACCGACGGCGGCGATGCGCGCCTGCCTGGCGGACGCCGGGCTCAATCCCGAGGACGTCGACTATCTCAACGCCCACGGCACCGGCACCAAGGCCAACGACCAGATCGAGACGGCGGCAATCAAGCGCGTCTTCGGCGACCATGCCTATAAGCTGTCGGTGTCGTCGACCAAGTCGATGCATGCCCATTGCCTCGGCGCCTCGGGCGGCCTGGAAATGATCGCCTGCGTGATGGCGATCCGCGAAGGCATCGTGCCGCCGACGGCCAATTTCCGGCAGGCCGACCCCGACTGCGATCTCGACATCACGCCGAATGTGGCGCGCGAGCGCAAGGTGCGCGCGGCGATCAGCAACGGTTTTGCCTTCGGCGGCACCAATGCCGTGGTGGCGTTCAAGGCGGTCTGACGGCAAGCGACTGGCCTGAGCGACTGGCCCTGAATGACTGCGAAGACGGTGTGTGCACCTTCGACCGGTTGATCGGCAAAGAAGCCGAGGATAATCCTTCGCAACTCGCCAGACGGCGCGATACCGCGCCAAATTCCCGACCGGAGCTTTCGATGACCGACCTGTCCGCCTTTCCGATCACCAAGCGCTGGCCGGCCAGCCACCCCGACCGCCTGCAGCTCTATTCCGCGACGACGCCGAATGGGGTGAAAGTCTCGATCGCGCTGGAAGAACTCGGCCTCCCCTACGAGGCGCATCTGGTGGATATCGGCAAGGACCAGAGCTGGACGCCGGAATTCCTGTCGCTGAACCCGAACGGCAAGATACCTGCGATCATCGACCCCGACGGGCCGGGCGGCAGGCCATTCGGCCTGTTCGAATCCGGCGCCATCCTGCTCTACCTCACCGACAAGACCGGCAAGCTGATCCCTGCCGATCCGGCGCGGCGCTACGAGACCATCCAATGGGTGTTCTTCCAGATGGCGGCGATCGGGCCGATTTTCGGACAGGTCGGGTTTTTCAACAAATTCGCCGGACGCGAGATCGCCGACAAGCGGCCGCTGGATCGCTACCGCAATGAATCGCGGCGGCTGATCGGGGTGCTGGAGACGCGGCTGAAGGGTCGAACCTGGATCATGGACGACGACTATACCATCGCCGACATTTCGATGCTGGGCTGGGTGCGCAATCTGATCGGCTTCTACGAGGCGCGCGAACTCGTCGGCTTCGACGACTTCCCCACCGTCGCGGCATGGCTGGAGCGCGGGCTGGCGCGGCCCGCGGTGCAGCGCGGCCTGACCATTCCCGCCAGGAATTGACCTCGGCCAGCCGAAGCAGCCGGGTCTATTTCGCCTTGGCCTTGCTTTTCGAGCCGCCCTTGCCGATGACGGACGCAGCGAGCGACGCAGCGCCCCTGGCTGTCGCCGCCACCGCACCAGCGGCGACATTGGCGGTCGCCTTGACGGTGCGCATCGCGCCGCCGGCCACCGAGCCGCTGCTTGCCGGCTTCTTGGGTTTGGCGGTTTTCGCCGTCACCTTTGCCGTCGCCACCGGTTCTACCTTCTTTGGCGCCGCTTTGCCGAAAGCCGGCTTTGCGTCCTTGGACCGCTCGGCGATCGCCGGGCCGGCGCCTGCCTTCGCCTGCGTGGCCTTTGCCTGCCTGGCTTTGGGTTGAGCGGTCTTGCTCTTGGCGGGTGTTTTTGCCTTGGTTGCCATCTGACGGTTCCCTCACGGCGGCACGATTGCCGATGAGAGATAACGACCTGAAAGTCTTAAGGTTCCCGTTCCGAAGTCCAGCGAACTATGCGGGATCGCCAACAACCAGGTCGGCGGACCTGCGACGGCCGAGCACGCGATCGATGTTGGGCATGTCGTTGGAAGCGATCCAAGCGCGGGCGTCTTCGTCGGAGCGGCCATGCTCGTGCCAGCGCACCAGAAGGCGGCGCTCGAGTTCGGCACGCGGCACATCGACAAAGATGGTGAAGTCGAACAGCGGCGCCAGCCGCGACCACGGCTCCTCGTCCAGCAGGAGGTAATTGCCTTCGACCAGGATGAACTTGGTCTCGGCGGCAACGATGGAGGCGGCGGCGCGCGACAATTCCATGCTGCGGTCGAACACCGGAATGGCGATGTCTGGCTCGCCCGAACGGATGCGCTTCAACAGCGTCTCGAAGCCGGCGAAGTCGAAAGTCTCCGGCGCGCCCTTTCTTGACCGCAGGCCGCGCTGGTCGAGCACGATGTCATCATAGTGGAAGCCGTCCATCGGCACGACTTCAGCCGCGCCCTCCGGCAACAGATCATGCAGGCCGGCCGAGAGCGTCGACTTGCCGGCGCCGGGCGGGCCGGCAATGGCGACGATGAAGCGTTTCGCCTTGCCAGCGCGCTTGAAGATGGTGGCGGCGAGATGGGCGATTTCGGACATTGGGCGCTTCCAGTTATGCTTTGCATCTTGTCGGCAGTTTGAGGAAATTTCAAACCGCGATTTGGGCAATCTCACGACATCCGCCACGTCAGCGCTGCCCCTCGTCGCCCTGCCGGTGTGCAGCCGATAGATGGGTAACACTTCTCCCCCTATGCGTCCGCCGCAGCGCCAAGCAGATTGGTTGGCGCGGCGGTGCGGCGGACAAGCTCCATGTGCCGTGTGTCGAGGATGCCGGCAGGCAGGTGAGGGGCAGGGCCAGCGTTCGAAAATCAGCCGGGCTGGCCGATCCGCAGGAAATCGCTGTCGAATGCGACATCGCGGGTCGAACCATCGGCTCCGGTGAGATGCATGTGACCTGAGGCTGTCCCGATAGCGCGCGGCGGCTCGCCGCTCGCCAGCGGCAGCGTGCCGATGACATGGCGGAAGGAGACTTCGCCGCCGAGGGTAAAAGCGGTCGCGACCCCTTCGCGCTTCAGCCAATTGTCGTCGATCGATGCGGCATGGCCGATGGCGGCGCGGCCGTCCTCGATGCCGAGCACGCCGCGATGGCGGCTGCTCCACGGCGCGTAGTCGCGGCCGCCATTGCTGAACCACAGCATGGTGACCGGAAGCTCCGCCGGGTTCTTCAGCACCAGCACCAGATCCTGTTCGGCCCGGCGCGCCAGCGCCGTCCAGCCCGGACCGTCATGATCGGCTTCGACCAGGGTGATGAAATCCTCGCGCTCATCCTCCATGCGGTAGTCGGTGAGATCGAGCGTGCCGCCGCCAGTGGCTGGAAAGCGCGTCAGATCGGTCGAGCGGGCGGGATAGGAAAGCTTGAAGCGGCCGCGGGCCGGATCGGGCTCCAGCGGTGCGTCCAGTGTCCCGGCAAAGCGCTTCGGCGAAAAGGCCAGCCGGCCGCCATCGCGCATCGCCGCCATCGGATGGTGGGCGGCGGAGACCGCTCCGGAACCGCCGGAAAAGACATGCTCCTGATAGAGAAAGGGATGACTGTTGCGGAGCGTGAAGATCTTGTCGACCGTCGCGCCCATCACCGTGCGGCGCAACCGGAAGACGGCCCGCCAGCCGTCGGATGTCGCTTCGCTGACGGTGACATCCCAGGGGCTGTTGGCCGGCCAGCCATGCAGCGGTGCGGCCTCGATGTCGCTGGCCGAAAACGGTGCGCATAGGAAATCGCCCGACAGCCGCACCGTGCCTTCAGGCAGGTCCGGCGGCAGCGTCTCGCCAGCATCGATCCAGGGCGCGCGGTGCAGCGGCTTCAGCTGGCGGCCATCGCTGTCGACCGTCATGTCGGCGATATGGCCGACAGTGAGATCGAGCGTGACCGAAATGCCCTTTGCCTTGATCGTGACCGTATCCATCCGCGCACCTGCTGATTCTGATGGCAGCGAACAAACCCGCTCCGCGAGGGATGCGCAAGCACAGCGACCGGCATTTTGCATCAGGGCGATTTTTACCCTCCCCCTTGTGGGGAGGGTCGGCGAGCGATCGGAGCGAAGCGTAGATCGATCGACGGGGTGGGGGTAGCGCCCTACGAGGAGCCCCCCCCCCCACCCCGAACACGGGACCCACACCCCACCAAGGGGGGGGGTGGGGGGACACAGGCCGCATACTACCCCCCCCCCCCCCACGGGTGCGGCCGTGCGTCGAGCGCCCCC
>NZ_JAMYMJ010000056.1:0-31681 GCF_040318435.1 Mesorhizobium sp. M1143
CCCGCGGCTTAACCCCGGGGGCGGGCGTAGCGGGGGCCCGGGGGGGGGGGGTGGGGGGGGGGGAAACGGGCGGCAGCTGGGGCGGGGGCGGCGCGGGGGGGGGGGGGGGCAGTGGAGTGACGGCCGGGGTCGGCGTCGGCATTGGCACACAGACAACGTCCACCAGCCCTAGGGATCCCAACACGCCGGCGGTGCCGACGCGACCGGCGGTGGTTGCCATCAGCGCCATGTCGGCCGGCCAGATCGCCAAGATGAAGAAACGCTGCGCCAGCGTGCTCAGCGGCAAGGGCACCTACGACCGGGACCTGAAGGAGCTCTGCCGGATATTGGCGCGGCGCTGAGTACCGCAACATCGCATCTGCCGTGGGGCGTCAGTCTCTCAGCCAGCCCCAATGCCGCAAGGTGGCGGGCATTCTTAGGGAGAGAGCTTTGCCGAGCGGTTCAGCGTTTCGCGGAAAGGCGGAACCGCTCAGGCTGTGCGCTTTCATCGGCGGCATTCCGCATGGCTTGGTCGCCGAGCCGAAGGAAGCGCCGCCCGGTTGCGGCCTTAATCTGACCTCTGCCGTCCGTCCGGTCACCCGTTTGGGCCGGCTCGAAGATTCGCCTCTGGCCTTTTGTATCGCCCGCTCTAGCTGCTTTGTGTTAGGCTCGTCATGTTAGCCTTGTCTTGCTGATGGAGGTTTTGATGGATCGGCGATCATTCTTGACAGCATTGTTCGGCGTTGCGGGGGCCGCGGCGCTTGCTACCGCGGTTCGGCCTCTCGAGGCCGTGGCCGGGGTTCCCAATGTCGGTAACGGCATTCTCGATGAAATCGACAAGCAGGATGCCAATTCGTTTGATGACGACGAAGGCCCGGGCGATGTCGAGCAGATATCGCATCGGCGATGGCACCATCGTCGCCACCACAGGCGGCATGTCTGGAGACGGCACTGCCGCACGTTCTGGCGGCATGGCCGGTTGCGCCGGCGCTGCTATCGCAGGCGCTCCTTTGTCGTCTTGCGGTTCTAACCGCGGCACGTTCCCGGATAGACCCTGCCCTGAGGCGCAAACACCAAACAGACCCATCCCGATTTGCATCGGGATGGGCTGGTTCAACTTTATCCAGCCACCGCTGCCACCGAATCCCGCTGCACCAGCGGGCATTCCAGCTTGGTGATGGGATAGCGGCCGCGGCCGGCAGGCGGCGGCACTTCGAGCTGTTCGATCGCCCATTGGCCCATCGCCATGTGCGGCAGGATCGATGTCGTCAGCGGCGGGAACAGATGGCGGGCGATCTCCTCGTCGTCATAGCCGACGACGGAGATGTCCTGCGGGATGTGCAGGCCCGCCTCCTTCAGCGCTTCGTAGCAGCCGATGGCCGTGCGGTCGTTCTGGCAGAAGATGGCGGTCGGGCGCTCTTTCAGCGCCAAAAGCTTCACGGTCGCGGCATAGCCGGCGCTCGCCGACCAGTCGCCCTCGACCACCAGTTCGGGATCGAACGGGATGTCGGCGGTGGCGAGCGCCCTGCGGTAGCCTTTCAGCCGGTCCTGCGCGGCCTGCATCCACGGCTCGCCGGTGATGGTGGCGATGCGGCGGTGGCCGTGGCCGATCAGATGCCGGGTCGAGTTCTGGCCGCCGGCGATCTCGGACGGCACCACGGCCGCGAAGGCATAATCGGCCGTGTAGCAGTTGAGCAGGATGACCGGGATGTCGAGGCCGTAGAGGAAGTCCGGCGCCGTGATCTCGCGGGTGAAGATGGTCATGTAGATCAGCGCCGAGATGCCGCGCCTGGTGAGCGCCGCAATGGCGCGCGGCTCCATGACGGCGTCGCTCATCGTCTGCGCCACGAGCAACACATTGCCGGCGTTCCACGACGCCTGGCGCGCGCCCTCGATGGCGACAACGGCTTCCGGGCTTGTCGCCAGCTGGTCGACAGCGAAACCGATGACACCGTCAAGTCCATCGAAGGCGGGAACAGGTTTGCGCAGCGCCGAGAAGGCGGGTGCTGCGTAGCCGAGCGCACGCGCGGCGTCGATCACCCGCTCGCGCGTCTGCTGCGACAGCCGGATGCCGGGCGAATCGTTGAGCACGAAAGAGACGGTCGCCTGCGAGCAACCGGCTGCCCTGGCGATGTCGGTCATGGTGACGCGGCCGCCCTTGGCGGCTCTCGCCGGCGCCTTGCGCCGCTTCGCCGTGTCGTCCGGATCCCTCGTCTCGCTCATGGTACTGCGTCCCAATCCCCAGCCTGTTTAGTCGCAAGCCTGCCACACCGACAAGATGGTGTCGCGCCGTCGACCAATGGAAATAGTCGAAGGCGTTTATCTTTATTAGCAGCTTTGAAGTTCGCCGCCATGCCGCTTCGGGCCGCGTGAAATTCGAGGACTGCAAGGCATCTGCTTGCGCGAAGCCGTGCTGCACCTGTTCGGGCAAACTAGAACTAGGGGCCACCGCCGAGTGTCCGCGCGAGACCTCTGCTAATAGTGTTTACTAATACAAAACGACGCTGTAACGTCAATCCGCCGTGTCCGGTCAGGTGGGACCCCGTGCGGCGAGAAGTGCACGTGAATGGCCCGATGGCGAGCGGGGTTTGCCTCCGCAAGCCTGGTCTCGGACATGTGATATGTCAGACAAATCAGACTATTTACGAGCACGGGATGAGTCTCTAAAGTCCGTGATCGCGACCGACGACGCCATTCTTCAGCGCCGGGAACCCCTGAGGAGGAGGGCGTCCAAATCGCGAGCGGCAAGTCAGTGAATGCAAGATCGGTTCAGTCCGACGACTGAGCCAAAACGGGAGGTTGAACATGAAATCCTTGATACGACATGCATCCGTGGCCACCGCAGCCCTGCTGCTCGGCCTGACCGCGACAGCCATTGCGCGCGCCGACGACAAACCGACGCTGGCCTTCGTCGTCAACGGCGCTTCCGATTTCTGGAAGGCCGCCGAAGCCGGCGTCAAGAAGGCGCAGGCCGAATTGCCCGACTACAATCTCGAACTCAAATATCCCGAGCAGTCCTCGGTCGCCATCCAGCAGCGGCTGATGGACGATCTGGTGACCGCCGGCGTCAAGGGCATCATGGTCTCGGCCGTCGACCCCAAGACCTCGACCGACGGCCTGAACAAGATCGCGTCGGAAACGGCGCTGTTCACCACCGACTCCGATGCCCCGCAGACCAAGCGCGTCGCCTATATCGGCTCGTCCAATGTCGACGCCGGCAAGCAGGCGGCCGAGATCGCCAAGAAGGCGATGCCGGACGGCGGCAAATGCCTCGGCTTCGTCGGCCTGCTCGGCGCCGACAATGCCAAGGAGCGCATCCAGGGCATGAAGGACGGCCTCGCCGGCAGCAAGATCGAACTGGTGGACGTGCGCGGCGACGACATCGACCAGGCGCGCGCCAAGAAGAATGTCGAGGACGCGCTGGTCGCCAGCCCCGACATCACCTGCATGGTCGGCTTCTACTCCTACAACACGCCGCGCATCTATGAAGCGCTGCGCGACGCCGGCAAGCTCGGCTCGATCACCGTCGTCGGCTTCGATGACGATCCGATCACGCTGGGCGGCGTCAAGGAAGGCACCGTGGCGGCGACCGTCGTGCAGCAGCCCTTCGAATGGGCCTATCAGGGCATGAAGCTGATGGCCGCCTATCTCAAGGGCGACAAATCAGGCATTCCGGAAGGCGGCCTGATCATCATCCCGACCAAGATCATCGGTAAGGACGATGTCGACGCCTATGCCGCCAATCTGAAGGCGATGTCCGGAAACTGAGACCACGAGCAGTTGCGCCGGCTCAGGGTTCGCCTTGAGCCGGCGATCGTGTTGACGGGCCGGCCAAGGCCCGTCAGTCTGTAGCCCACCGGCTGCTGGCAAGCCTGATCAAATATGGCGTGATGAATTATTCCGACCCATCCATCGTCGCAACCACCCCGTTCCTCGGCCTCGAGAACGTGCGCAAGACCTATCCGGGCGTGGTGGCGCTGGACGGCTTTTCCATGGAAGTCAGGCCGGGCGAGGTGATCGGCCTGGTCGGCGAAAACGGCGCCGGCAAGTCGACCTTGATGAAGATCCTCGGCGGCGTCACCAGGCCGGACAGCGGCGCCATCACCGTCGACGGCGTTGCGCATGACGGGCTCACCGTCGAAGGCAGCCTGGGGTCGGGCATCGCCTTCGTCCACCAGGAACTCAATCTGTTCGAAAACCTCGATGTTGCCGCCAATATCTTCTTCGGCCGCGAGCCGTTGCGCGGCGGGCCGCTGAGATTGGTCGACCGCGCCAAGCTGCGCGAAATGGTGGCGCCGCTGCTGAAGCGTGTCGGCGCCAACTTTTCCGCCGATACGCCGGTTGCCTCGCTGTCGCTTGCCCAGCAGCAGATGGTCGAGATCGCCAAGGCGCTGTCGATCAAGGCCCGGCTGGTCATCCTCGACGAGCCGACATCGAGCCTGCCGCTTGCCGAAACCGACAAGCTGCTCGACGTCATCAAGGCGCTGAAGGCCGATGGCATCAGCGTCATCTTCATTTCGCACCGGCTGCATGAGGTCGAGCGCGTCGCCGACCGCGTCGTGGTGCTGCGCGACGGCATGCTGGCCGGCACCTTGCCGAAGAGCGCCATCAACCACGACCAGATGGTCAAGCTGATGATCGGCCGCATGCTGAAGGAGCGCGAGAAGGCCTCCGAGGCGGCTCGGGCGCCGGGCGCCACGGCTCTCTCGGCCAAAGCCATCCGCACCCCCGCCTACCCTGCCCGGCCGGTCGACCTCGACATCAGGCGCGGTGAAATCCTCGGCCTTGCCGGTCTTGTCGGTTCCGGCCGCACCGAACTGGCGCGGGTGTTCTTCGGCATCGACAGCACGCTTGGCGGTGGGCTCGAACTCGACGGCAAGCCGCTTGTGCTGGGTTCGGCGGCCGATGCGGTCGCGCATGGCATTTTTCTGGTTCCGGAAGACCGCAAGCTGACCGGCATTTTGCTTGACCTGTCGATCGCGCAGAACATCTCGCTGCCCAACCTGCCGGCGCATGCGAAGCGTCGACTGGTGTCGGCAAGCGCCGAGACCGCCACCGCCGAGAAGCAGAAGAGCAATCTCGGCATCAAGGCGCCGTCGGTGCAGACGCGAACCGGCACGCTGTCGGGCGGCAACCAGCAGAAGGTGGTGCTGGGCAAATGGCTGGCGATGAACCCGAAGGTGATGATCCTCGATGAGCCTACGCGCGGCATCGATATCGGCGCCAAGGCCGAGATTTACGGGCTGATGCGAGCCTTGGCCGATGCCGGCGTGGCCGTGCTGATGATCTCCAGCGACATGGAAGAGGTGATCGGCGTGTCCGACCGCATCGCCGTCATGCATGAGGGCCAGATCTCGGGCATTCTCGACAAAGAACAATTCAGCCAGGAAAACGTGCTGTTGCTGGCGGTCGGCAAGCCGGCAAACTAGCGGGCTTCAGGCGATTGCCGGTCCGGCGCATTGGGGAGAAGACGATGAGCAAAAAAGATCTCGGCCTGCTGATCCTGATCCTGGTGGTCGGCGCCGTGGTGACCGCCATCAACCCGCGCTTTCTTTTGCCGATCAACCTCGCCAACACCTCGAACCTGATCGGCCTGTTCGGGATCCTCGCCATCGGCCAGGCCTTCGTCATCATTACCGGCGGCATCGAATTGTCGGTGGGATCGCTGGTGGCGCTGCTCGGCACGCTATTCATCGATTTCATCGCCGTGCGCGACATGCCATGGCCGCTGGCGCTGCCGCTGATCCTGGTGCTGGGCGGCATCATCGGACTGGCGCATGGCTGGCTGATCACAAGGCTGAAATTGCAGCCCTTCGTGGTCACGCTGTGCGGCCTTTTGATCTATCGCGGGGTCGCCCGTTTCTATACCGCCGACGGCACCGCCGGCTTCGCCTTCGGCCAGAATTTTCCCGAGCTCGAATTCCTCACCGCGGGCCGCAGCTATGGCGTGCCCAACAGCTTCATCGCACTGATCGTCATTTCGATCGTCATGTGGGTGGTGCTGCACCGCTCGGTGTTCGGACGCTACCTCTATGCCATCGGCAAGAACGAAGAGGCGGCGAAATATTCGGGAATTCGCACCGGCCGTGTCGTCATGGCCGCCTATGTCATCTGCGGCGTGCTGACGGCGCTGTCGGCGATCTATTTCGCCATGTACACGCGCTCGATCTCGCCGGCCAGCCACGGCCAGTTCTACGAGCTCTACGCCATTGCCGCCGCCGTTCTCGGCGGCTTCTCGCTGCGCGGCGGCGAAGGCTCGCTGGTCGGCGTCATCCTGGGCACCGTGCTGCTGCAGGAGTTGCAGAACCTGGTCAATCTGCTCGGCATCCCGTCCTCGCTCAACTTCGCGGTGATGGGCGGCGTGATCCTGATCGGCGTGCTGGTCGACCAGCAATGGGGCGTGTTCCGCGCAAGGCGGCTGATGCTCGATGCCAGCCGGAAGACTGTCGCGGCGGAGTAGCGCTACATCACGCCGGATATATCCGAGAAGGCCATCGCCTTGCGCAGCACCTCGGCGAAGCGTTCTCCGGCGGCTTCGCGCTGGCCGCCATTGTCGATCGAGGTGACGCCGGAGCCGGACAAAGCGATATTGGCGCTGCGGGCGAGCCGAGCCAGCACTTCGCCGCGCGATTCGCGGCCGCGCTGGGCGAGACGCTCGGCGAGGATTTCCGGCGAGGCGGTGATCTCGACGACAGCCAGATTGGCATAGCGCTCCCGCAGCACCGGGATGACTGCGCGCGAGACATTGGCGACCGCGACATAGCCGTTGGCGATGGACGAGTCGACATCGGCCGGAATGCCGTAGCGCAGGCCGTGCGCCTCCCAGGAAATGGCGAAGGCGCCGTCGGCCTCGGCTTCGACAAAGGCCGCGTCGGCCAGCGTGTCGTGATCCTCGCTTGCCGCATCGCTCGGCCTGGTGATGACCCGGCGGACGAACTCCAGCCTCGTCTCGTCGGCAAACAAGGTGCGGGCATAACCGATTACCGTATCCTTGCCGGCGCCACTCGGGCCGACGACGGCGACAAACACGCCGTTGCGGAGCGGAAAGGCCTCGCTGCTGAGTTCGCGCTCGATCGACGCCGAGACCATCAGGCGACCCGGCGCCCTTGGCGCCAGACAGTGCGCACGACCGGCACATGGTCGTCGACGCGCACACGCACGAGGTCGGCGCGGCGGCCCTGTTCGATGACGCCGCGGTCGTTTAGGCCGATCGCCTCGGCCGGATTCTTCGACACCATCGCAACCGCCTGCGGCAGGGAAATGCCCTCGACGACGTCGCCGAGGAAGAAGGCCGACTGGATCAGGCTGAAGGGAATGTAGTCGGACGACAATATGTCGAGCAGGCCGTCGCCGGCCAGCGTGCGGGCCGAGACGTTGCCCGAATGCGAGGAGCCGCGCATGACGTTGGGCGCGCCCATCAGCACGCCGAGCCCGGCATCCTTCGAGGCCTTGGCGGCTTCCAGCGTGGTCGGGAATTCCGCGACGCGCACGCCCTGCTCGATCGCTTCGTCGACATGGCCCGATGTGGCGTCGTCATGGCTCGCCAGCACAATGCCCCGCTCGTTGCAGGCGGCTGATATCGCCACCCGGTTCGGTCCCGAATTCTTCGCTGATTCCGACATCCGCTTTTCGCAGAACAATTGGAAGTCGCGATCGGTCAGCTTCAGCTTGCGCTGGTAGTAATAGGCGTAGGTCTCGAGATTGACGAACTGGCGCTGTCCCGGCGCATGGTCCATCAGCGAGGCCAGTTTGACCCGCTCGTCGCCATCGAAATTGGCGAAAGCCCGCAAGCAATCCGGCGCCGAGACCTCGCAGCGCAGGTGCAAGAAATGGTCGGCCCGCAACCGGTCTTTCGCGACGCTGTCCTCGATCGCGCCGGCGAGCTTGCGGATGTCGTCGCAGGTAATATCCGCGTCCTCGTCCATGCCGACACGCAAAGCGTCGAGCACGGTGGTGATGCCGGCGGTGGCCACCTGCGCGTCATGGGCAAGGACGGCGGCGATCGGGTTCCAGCGCACTTTCGGGCGCGGCGCATAGTGGCCTTCGAGATGGTCAGTGTGCAGCTCGACCAGGCCGGGAATGATGTAGTCGCCGCCCATGTCCTCGCCGCCCATGCCCCCGCCGGTGTGGCCGGTGCCGGCGTCGACGCCGGAGATAAAACCGTCGCGCAGCACGAGCGACCCTTCGACGATCTCGTCGGCAAGCACGATGCGGGCGTTGTGGAGAACAGTTTCGGCGGTCATTTCAGGCGGTCCCTGGTTACTCGGACGAATTGCGGTTAGGCGGTTTTTCGGGCAGCGCGGCGGCCGAGCGCATGATGCGAAAGCACCATGAACGGAGCGCCCGGTTCGGTTTCGACGAACAGCGTCAGCGCATCCACCAGCACCGGCTGCTGCAGCACATCGGCGAACAGGCTGTCGATTGCCGCGCGCAGACGTTGGCTTTCCTGCGGCCCGGCCCGGCCGGACAGCGTCATGTGGAAGCGAAAGGTCTCGAACACGTAGGGGTAGCCCCACTGACAGAGATTGCGGAACTCGGCCGGTTTCAGCGAATCCGGGCTGCGCCGTTCGATTTCCGCTTCGGTGAGCGGCGCGCGAAAACGGTCGAAGCTAAGCACGACATCATCGGCGAAACGGTTGAGCGGCGGCAGCGGACCTTCCGGCACCAAAGCGAAGAAACCATCGATCTGGCTGACGACCAGGCGCGGGATGGTGACCGTCGGCGTTGCTTTGGCAAAGGCGTCCAGCGCCGCGCGCAACGAGCTTTCGGTTTCGTTGGCGGCCAACCGGAAGGGCGCTTTCAGCGTCGCATGAAAACCGTAGCGCCGCGCCGATGCGGTGTGAAAGGCGACTTCGGCCGCCGACAGCTCGCCCACCGCCTCGACCGGCCTGGTGGCGGCGCCAAAGGGGTCGCGACCCAGCCAGTTGGCGGCGATCCGCGCCAACGGCTCGTCCTGCCTCGGGGTGAAATAGATGGCGTAGCGCATCGAAAAAAATCCTCGTCAGCCCGCTGCCATAGGTGATTTCCATGACGGATTGACGAAGCTTATGCGAGTTTTCGAAGGCAAATCGACCCCATGGATCGTTAGCCGACGATTTTTCTTCCGGCGCAAGCGAAGGCCGATCAGGCCTTCATGAGCCATTCGTGCTCGGGCGCGTTGTGGAACTTCCACGTCCGCTTCGGCCCGGCCATGACGTTAAGGTAATAGAGGTCGTAGCCGTGACAGGCCGCGCACGGATGATAGCCCTTGGGCACCAGCACGACATCGCCGTCCTCGATCGCCATCGCCTCGTCCAGTTCGCGGGCGCCCGACTTGTCGGCGTCGGTGTAGACGCGCTGGAAGGCAAAGCCCTGCGGCGGGTTGAGGCGGTGGTAATAGGTTTCCTCAAGATAGGATTCGGCCGGCAGATTGTCCTGATCGTGCTTGTGCGGCGGGTAGCTCGATGTGTGGCCACCGGGCGTGATGACCTCGACCACCAGCAGCGAGTCGGCGGGCTTGCCCTCGGGCAATATGTTGGTGACGTAGCGCGTGTTGGTGCCTTTGCCCCGAGTCTCCTGGCCGAGGTCGTCGGGTGCGATGACGCGAACGGGCAAGCCGCCGCCCAGGCCCGGCGCCGAGCAGACCGCGAGTTCGAGATCGGTGTCGGCGGTGACCGACCAGTCCGAACCCTCCGGAATATAGACCGACCACGGCTTGCCCTCGAAGGGCGACATGCGCTCGCCGAGCAGGCCGAGTTCCTGGCCGCCGGCCCTTGCCGTGCCCTTGCCGGTGACGAACACCAGGCAGACTTCGCGATCCTGCGTCTTGCCGGATGCGGTCTCGCCCGGCTTCAGGCGGTGCAGGTCGAAGCCGACATAGGTCCATCCGGCGCTTTTGGGCGTGACATGGGCGACGCGGCCATGGCCCTTGTCGGCTTTGACGAGCAGTTTCGACATGTTTTGTCTCTCCTATCGCAAGTCTTCGAGGTCGGCCTCTCAACTTCGTCATCCTAGAGCGAAGCTCCGTCGCGAAGACCCTAGGATGACGAAGCGAGGGACGTTCCGGCCAATCACCGACGTAGGCGATACGCCAGGTGTCGAGTGTCCGACCCGCAAGCCCTTCCGAGCCACGGCCGCTTCATTCCTTCGGTTCGGCGTCCGCCTTCGCTTCGCCGGTCTTCGGTCGATCAGGCGCAGCCTTGCTCTCCTCCACCGGCTTGTAAAGATAGAAGAACTGCCACACCGCGTAGGCGGCAAAGCCGAGCGCAATGATGCCCCAGAATGGGGTGCCGGAGGCGAATTCTATTCCGGCCCAGATCACGCAGACGGCGACGACGGCAACGCGCCGCCACAGCGGCCGGAAGAACGGGTGCTCGTAATCCTTCATCGGACCGGCTTACGCATTGGGAAAGCCTTGCGTCTCGACCGTGTAGCCGGCCGCCGTCATCACCCGCATCAGCTCCTTGTAACCCACGTGGGCCATCTTCAGCGGCGGGTTCTTTTTCGGGTCCTGCTCGGCCTCGACGACGAACCAGCCTTCATAGCCATGGTCGGCGAAGCGCTGCACGATGGCGCCGAAATCGAGCGAACCGTCGCCAGGCACCGTGAAGGCACCGAGCGCCACGGCGTCGAGAAAGGACTGCTTTGTGCGGTCGAGCCCGTCGATCACGCCCATGCGCACATCCTTCACATGGACATGGCTGATGCGCTTGTGGTGGTTGTCGATGGCGCGCAGCACGTCGCCACCGGCAAAGGCGAGATGCCCTGCATCGAGCAGCAACGGAATGCCTTCGCCGGAATGGCGCATGAAGGCATCGAGCTCCGGCTCGGTCTCGACCACCGCCGCCATGTGATGGTGATAGGACAGCGGCATGCCTTGCTCGGCGCACCATTCGCCGAATTCGGTGAGGCGCCTGGCATAGGCCCTCATCTCGTCGTTGGACAATTTCGGCTTCGTGGCGAGAGGCCTGGAGCGATCACCCTGGATCGAGCGGCCGACCTCGCCATAGACGATGCAAGGCGCATTCACCGCCTTGAACAGGTCGATCATCGGCTGGATGCGATCCTTGTTCTTGCCCATGTCCTCATCGACCAGCGTGCCGGAGAACCAGCCGCCGCACAGCGTCACGTCGGCCTTTTTCAGGATCGGCAGCATGATTTCGGGCTCGTTTGGGAAACGCCGGCCCATTTCCATGCCGGTGAAGCCGGCAGAGCGCGACTGGCGCAGGCACTCTTCCAGCGAGACGTCGTCGCTGAGTTCGGCAAGATCATCGTTCCACCACGCAATGGGGGACATGCCCAGTTTGGCTTTCAAGTTTTAGCTCCGGTTTCTTGTTCACCCTCCCGTTGTGGGGAGGGTCGCTGCGAAGCAGCGGGGTGGGGTGCGGCGCCAGACCCCCACCCGGACCTTCGGTCCGACCTCCCCACAAGGGGGAGGTAGGGGGCAGCGCTGACTTAGCATCAATCGCCAATAGTCTGCATCTGCCGCTTTTCGTCATAGGCCTTGCGGGCTGCGTTGACCTGCGGCCGTGCGGAGACTTCCGGCACCGCGACATCCCACCAATGGCCGCCGGCATCGGTGGAAATCAGCGGGTCGGTGTCGATGACCAGCACGGTGGTGCGGTCGTTGGTTTTCGATTTTTGCAGCGCGGTCTCCAGGCCGGTGATCGACGGCACCTTCTCGGCAATAGCGCCCATGCTCGCCGCATGCGCGGCGAAGTCGATGTCGGGCAAGATCTCGTGGCGCGCGTCCTTCAGGAGGTTGTTGAAGTTAGCGCCGCCGGTGGCCATCTGCAGCCGGTTGATGCAGCCATAACCCCTGTTGTCGAGCACCACTATGGTCAGCTTCAGGCCGAGCATCACCGACGTGGCGATTTCGGAATTCATCATGAGGTATGAGCCGTCCCCGACCATGACGACGACCTCCTGGTCGGGCTTGGCCATCTTGGCGCCGAGCCCGCCGGCAATCTCGTAGCCCATGGTCGAGAAGCCATATTCGCCATGGTACGAGCCGGGCGCGCCTGCCTGCCAGAGCTTGTGCAACTCGCCCGGCAGGCCGCCCGACGCATTCAGCAGCGTTACGCCGGACCCGAGCGCGCGCTGCACGGCGCCGATCACCTGCGCGTCCGAAGGGAAGGCGGCGTTGGTCGACGCCGTCACCTTGGAGGCTTCGGCCTGCCAGGCCTTCTTGCCTTGGGTCGCATTGTCGGTCCATGTCGCCGGTGCTTTCCACTTCCCCAGCGCAGCACCGAGTTCGGCGAGCCCTTCGGCCGCATCGGCGACCAGCGGCAGCGCGCGGTGCTTGCCGGCGTCGAAAGGCTGCACGTTGAGCCCGATGATGGTCTTGCCGGAGTTCTTGAACAGCGCCCACGAGCCGGTGGTGAAATCCTGCAGGCGGGTGCCGATGGCGAGCACGACATCGGCTTCTTCCGCCAGCCGGTTGGCCGCGGACGTGCCGGTGACGCCGACCGCCGCCATGTTGAGCGGATGTGTGTCGGGCAGCGAGGATTTGCCGCCTTGCGTCTCGCAGACCGGAATGCCGGCGCTCTCGGCGAATTTCGCCAGTTCATCCGAAGCCTGCGAATACAGCACGCCGCCGCCGGCGATGATCAGCGGTTTTTTCGCACCCTTCAGCGCGGTGACCGCCGCCGCCAATTCATGCCGGTCCGGACGCGGACGGCGCTGGTGCCAGACGCGCTCGGCGAAAAAGCTCTCGGGATAGTCATAGGCCTCGGCCTGCACGTCCTGGCAGAGCGACAGCGTCACCGGGCCGCATTCCGCCGGATCGGTCAGCACCTGCATGGTCCGCGCCAATGCCGGGATGATCTGCTCGGGACGGGTGATGCGGTCGAAATAGCGCGACACCGGACGGAAGCAGTCATTGACCGTCGCGGTGCCGTCGGAAAAGTCCTCGGCCTGCTGCAGCACCGGGTCGGGAATGCGGTTGGCGAAGACATCGCCCGGCAAAAACAGGACGGGCAACCTGTTTACATGGGCGAGCGCCGCCGCCGTCACCATGTTGAGCGCACCGGGGCCGATCGAAGAGGTCGCGGCCATGAAGCGGCGGCGGAAATTGGCCTTGCCATAGGCGATCGCCGCATGCGCCATCGCCTGCTCATTGTGGGCGCGGAAGGTCGGCAATTCGTCGCGCAGCTGGTACAGCGCCTCGCCGATGCCGGCGACATTGCCGTGACCGAAGATCGCCCACACACCGCCGAAGATGGGCACTCGTCTGCCGTCGATCTCGGTCATCTGCTTGCTCAGAAAGCGGGTCAGCGCCTGCGCCATCGTCAGGCGGATTGTCTTGCTCATGGTGTTTTCCTCCGCAGTCCTCTTGCCGCGCCTTTATGCTGCTTTACGGCCACGCGCGGCAAGCCACGCTTTGGTCAACTGTTCGAAGCGCGCGGCCATGTCGGCGATAGCCTCGTCATCCGTCATCTTGCCCGCCAGCCATTGTTCGGCGGCGTGGACGAAGATGGTGCGGCCGACGGCAAAGCCCTTGACGATCGGTGCCTTGGCGGTGGCGGCAAAGGCCGCTTCCAGTTCGTCCTGCGGCGCTTCGAGACCCAGCAGCACGACGCCACGACACCAGGGATCGTGCTTCAGGATCACCGCTTCGATCTTGGCCCAGGCGCCGGCCGACGCCTGCGGTTCGAGCTTCCACCAGTCCGGCTTGATGCCAAGCGCATAGAGTTCTTCCAGGGCGCGCGGGATGGTCGTTTCGTCGAGCTTGCCGTGCTTGCCGGCGATGATCTCGACCAGAAGCTCCCGGCCGACCTTCCGCGCGGCTTCGAACAGCGAGCGCAGCTTCTGCTGCTGCTCATCCTTGAGCGCTGCCGGATCGTCGGGGTGATAGAAGCACAGGCATTTGATGCAGTGGTCGACCGGCCATTCCACCAGTTGCGAGCCGATGTCCTGCGAGAACTCGAAGCGCAGCGGCCGCGAGCCCGGCAGTTCGACGGGACGGCCGAGCCAGGCAAAGGGGTGGCGGGCGAATTCGAACATCGCTTCGCGGCCATGCTTCTCGTCGATCAGCATGCCATAGCCGTCGCGGCCGGCGGCGACTTTCGCCGCAGCCTTGACCGCCAGCACCTTGAAATCGCGGATGCGCGCCGGATCGGCGCCGGTCTTTGCCGCGACGTCCTCAAGCTGCACACGGTGGTCGCAGGCGAGCGCCATCATCGAGGGGATATCGCGGCGGCGGGTCGTCGCCCAATGGATGTGGTTGATCGCCTCGTCCTTGCGCAACGCTAAGTGCTTGCTGCCGTTCTTGAGGAAGAACTGCAATTCCTCGAAGGTCGGATATTCCGGCGCGCAGAGCAGCCGCGACACGGCGAAGGCGCCGCAGGCATTGGCCCAGGTCGCCGCCGTTGCCAGGTTTTCGCCACCGAGCCAGCCGCGCAGAAAACCGGACATGAAGGCATCACCCGCGCCGAGCACATTGTAGATCTCGATCGGAAAGCCCTTGCCGACGATACCGTCTTCCAGATCGTCGCTGACCGGCCCGTCATAGACGATGCAGCCCATGGCGCCGCGCTTCAGTACGATGGTTGCCTTGGACAGCGCGCGGATCGTCTTCAGCGCGCTCAGGCAATCGTCGGCGCCCGAGGCGATCATGATCTCTTCCTCGGTGCCGACGATGAGGTCGCAATCGGGCAGCACCGTCTTCAGCTGGGCTGAGACGCGGTCGGATTTGACATAGCGCTCAAAACCTTCGGCATGGCCGGCGAGGCCCCAGAGGTTGGGGCGGTAGTCGATGTCGAACACCACCTTGCCGCCCCTGGCCTTGATGATGCGGATCGCCTTGCGCTGGGCGGCGTCGCTGTTGGGCCGGGAAAAATGCGTGCCGGTGACGACGATGGAACGGGCCGAGGCGATGAAGGCTTCATCGATGTCTTCTTCGGCGAGCGCCATGTCGGCGCAGTCGCTGCGATAAAAGATCATTGGCGAGACGCCTTCGCTCTCGACCGAAAGCAGCACCAGGGCCGTCAGCCGTTCCTGGTCGGTCTTGAGCCCATCGACATTGACGCCTTCGCGCCTGAGCTGCTCGCGGATGAAGCGGCCCATCTGCTCGTCGCCGACGCGGGTGAGCAGCGCCGAGCGCAGGCCTAGTCTCGCCGTGCCAACCGAGATGTTGGCCGGGCAGCCGCCGACCGATTTGGCGAAGGAGGTGATGTCCTCCAGCCGCGAGCCGATCTGCTGGCCGTAAAGGTCGACGGAAGCGCGACCGATGGTGATGACATCGAGCGTCGCCTGTTTGGCGTCCATGGCTTCGCTCATTGGAACCTCCCGTCGGTCTTGTTGTCTTGAGCAACGTAGTTGGGGGACACGCGCGAGCGGCAGCGTGGCGCCGGGAATATGAAATAATAATTCCAATCCATAGTCAATATGGAATGAGCATTCCTCCGCGAATTCGAGCGCCGGGCGCCGGCCTAGGCCTTACGCTTCTTTCCGGTGCTGCGCCGCTTCTCGCCGACGCCGACGGTGAGCGCCATGGCCAGCGCCATGGTGGCCGACAGCGAGCGGAAGCCGGCGAAATCGGCCTCGGCGACCTCGAACCAGACCTTGGCGAACTGGGCGAGTGGCGAAAACGAACTGTCGGTGATGGCGACGATCGGCACGCCCTGTTCGGAAATGGTGCGGGCCTCCTCGATGGTGGCCGGTGCGTAGGGCGAGAAGCTGATGGCGATGACGGCGTCCGCCGGGGTGGCGAAGGCGACCATTTCGGCATTGAGGCCGGCGGCGGATTCGATCAGCTGGTTGCGGATCTTCAGTTTGCCCAGCGCATAGGCGATGTAGCTCGCCACCGGATAGGAGCGGCGCTTGGCCAGGACATAGATGGTCTCGGCCTTGGCCAGCAGCGCAATTGCGTCTTCCAGATGGGCCTCGTCCAGCGAGCGTGAGATGTCGTTGAGCGAAGTGCTGGCGGCGGCGACGAAGCCGTCGAAGATGGCGCGGTGTCCAGCACCCGCATCGGCCTTGGCGCGCAGCGCCTGCAGGCGTTCGTCATAAGAGGAATTGCGCTCGCGCAGCCGCTCGCGAAACACCTGCTGCAGGCTGGTGAAGCCGTCGAAGCCTAGTTGCTGGGCAAAGCGGATCAAGGTGGACGGCTGCACGCCCGCCGAAGCGGCGATGCTGGCGGCGGTGCCGAAGGCGATGTCATCGGGATTGTCGAGCGCATAGGCGGCGATCTGGGCGATGCGCTTGGGCAAGGTTTCACGGCGATCGAGGATCGTGGCGCGCAGCGTCTCGAAGTCGCGAGGTACCCGTTCGTCCATCGTCGCCCCGTCCAAGCTCATCTAGAGCATGATGCCGAAAAGTGTGCAGCGGTTTTCGGACGACATCATGCTCTCTTTAACTCAAGTGACGTCCTCTCTGCCCCATCATAGCGAGCCTGCGCAAGAAGGCCATAAAAAATGAGGCAGACATTCCATTCGGAGAAGAAATGGACTAATTCATCCATCGATCGCTTCAGGTATTGGGAGAAAGAAATGGTCGGCGTTGGTCTTATCGGCACGGGTTTCATGGGCAAATGCCACGCCATTGCGTGGAGCGCCGTCGGCGCCGTCTTTCCCGATGTCGCCAAGCCGAAGCTGGTCCATCTCGGCGAGGTCAACGAGGAGCTGGCCAAGCGCAAGGCCGGTGAGTTCGGCTTCGCCAAGGCGTCGGGCGACTGGCGTGCCGTCGTCAACGACCCCGAGGTCGATATCGTCTCGCTGACCACGCCCAATCAGTTCCATCCGGAGATGGCCATCGCTATTCTCGAAGCCGGCAAACATCTGTGGTGCGAGAAGCCGATGGCGCCGAGCTTTGCCGAAGCAGCGGCGATGGCGGCCGCGGCGAAGAAGTCCGGCAAGGTCGCAGCGCTTGGTTACAACTACATACAGAGCCCGGCCATCCGCCACATCGGCGCGCTGCTCGAGGAAAAGATCATCGGCGAGGTCAACCATCTGCGCATCGAGATGGACGAGGACTTCATGGCCGACCCCGAAGCGCTGTTCTTCTGGAAGCATGAGGCCGCATCCGGCTATGGCGCGCTCGACGATTTCGCCGTGCATCCGCTGTCGCTGGTCTCGACGCTGTTCGGCCGCGTCGCAAAAGTCATCTGTGACATGGCCAAGCCCTATGTCGACCGCAAGCTGGCCGCCGGCGGCCGCCGCGCCGTCGAGACCTACGACATCGCCAGCGTGCTGATGCATCTGGAAAACGGCATTGCCGGCACGCTGCTGGTCAACCGCTCGGCCTGGGGCCGCAAGGGCCGCATCGCCATCCAGATTTTCGGCTCCAAGGGATCGATCCTGTTCGACCAGGAGCGGATGAACGAAATCCAGCTCTATGTCACCGCCGATCGCCCGACCGAACAGGGCTACCGCACCATATTGGTGGCGCCGCACCACAAGCCTTACGACGCCTTCCTCCCGGCGCCCGGCCATGGCCTCGGTTTCAACGACCTCAAGATCATCGAGTGCCACGAATTGCTGACGCGGCTTGCCGGCAAGCCGGCACGGGTCATCGAATTTGCCGAAGGGCTGGAGATCGAGCGCACCGTGCACGCGATGGCGAGGTCGTTCGAGGAGAAGCGCTGGGTGGATGTGCGGTAAGATCCGCTTCAGCCGCCAGCGACAGCGTTCGCCTCCCAGCCACTGACCCAGACCTGCCGCAGGCGATCGCCTTCGCCCTTGAAGCGCAGCCCGGTCGCCCGGCAATCCGCGATGCGGTCGCTGCGGAAATTGCGGATGGCCTGGCGCAATTCGCACCAGGCGACGATGTTGGCGGTCTCTGAATAGTAGATCAGCGCGATCGGACGGATCAGCCGCTCGGAGGCGCGGCCGATTTCGTCGCGATAGGACAGGTCGAGCTTTTCCTCGTCGCGGATTGCGCGGCGCACCAGCGCCAGATCGATGGTGCCGATTGCCGGTGCAGCGAACCCCCAGACATGCAGTGCGTTGGCGTCGAACGCCTGGCGCAACGGCGGCGGCACGGCGCCGGCGATCTTGGCGCTGACGCGCTTGGCCGCCTGCTTGAGCTCGCTGTCTCCCGTGCGCTCCAGCAGCGCCAGCGACAGGACGATCGCCTCCATCTCCTCGATCGAAAACATCAGCGGCGGCAGGTCGAAGCCGGGCCGCAATATATAACCGATACCGCGCCCGCCTTCGATCGGCACGCGCATCGCCTGCAGTGCGGCGATGTCGCGATAGATCGAACGCATCGTGACTTCCAGCTGCCCGGCGATCATGGCCGCCGTCACCGGCTGCCGCGCCAGCCGCAGGATCTGGATGATCTCGAACAGGCGCGACGCCTTGCGCATTTCCTCTCCCTGATGAAACGCTACTGACACATCCCCGTCGTTGGGATGATTTATTGGACTGCCTATCGGGTTGAAAATCAACAAATTCCTCAACGGCACCCCAGCAGGAAGCGACAGGCAACTGACATGAGTTACGCGGAAAATCTCTGGCTGTTCTTTATCCTGCTGTCCGGCATCATCATCGTGCCCGGCATGGACATGCTGTTCGTGCTTGCCAATGCGCTCACCGGCGGCCGCGACCGGGGCCTCGCCGCCACCGGCGGCATCATGGTCGGCGGCATCGTGCACACGCTGAACGGCGCCATCGGCGTCGGCCTGCTGATGCATTTCGTACCGATCCTGTACAAGCCGCTGCTGATAGCCGGCGCCGCCTACATGGCCTTCATCGGCATCTCGCTGATGCGCAGTTCCATCACCGTCGGCCATGACGGGCCGGCCGGCAGCCGTACGGCCTGGAAGGCCTTTCGCCAGGGACTGGTGACCTGCCTGATCAACCCGAAGGCCTATCTCTTCATATTTGCCGTCTATCCGCAGTTCCTGAAGCCGGATTACGGCCCGATCTGGATGCAGGCGACGGTCATGGGCTTGCTGACGGTGGCGACTCAGGCCGCGATCTATGGCGGGCTCGCCATCACCGCCGGCCGCAGCCGCAATCTGCTGGTGGCCAATCCGCGGAAGACCGCGTTTGCGGGCCGGGCGGCCGGACTGCTGCTGTTTGCGGTCTCGGTGTTTACGGCATGGGAAGGGTTGAGGGCAGCGTGATCCCGATCAAGCGATGACGCCGCGTTTCTTCGCCTCGGCGCGGCGCTTGCGGATCACTGTCCCGGTCTTTTCGTCGTCGAGGGCGGCAGCTACCCCGTCCGCGAGACCGATGACGTCATGACCGCCTCACGCCCTCGCCCAAGACGACGAGAAGCTCGTCCAATTGCTCGAACGTCTCGCCCATCGCATCCGCCGCCCCGGTACCGGCCGCGTCGAGAGCCTCCTTCGAGGGATAGAGTTCGTGCATGACCAGCAGCGTCTTGCCACCCTTTTCCTCGAAGGTCAGCGTGGTGACGGGTCCACCGTCACCACCTTCCTCATTGGTCCAGACGAGGCGTGAGTGGGGTGTCACTTCGATATACCTGCCGAAGAATTCGTGAAGGTCGGAGGCGTCGTGGCCGAACACCAGGCGGTACGTGCCTCCGGTACGAGCATCCATCTCACATGAACGCAGGAACATGCCCATCGACTTCGGCACCC
The DNA here is from genome assembly GCF_040318435.1 of Mesorhizobium sp. M1143. Lineage (NCBI taxonomy): Bacteria > Pseudomonadati > Pseudomonadota > Alphaproteobacteria > Hyphomicrobiales > Phyllobacteriaceae > Mesorhizobium > Mesorhizobium sp. M1143. Next base: position 19,508 of record NZ_JAMYMJ010000056.1, read on the forward strand.
ACCACTGCTTGAACAGCTCGGGCTTGGTCCACGCCTCGAAGACGATGCGCGCCGGACCGTTGACTGTTCGCGTGACGACCAGCTCGCGTTCGGACTTCCGTTCGACCGTGGTGCGGCTGTTCGTGGGCTCACTCTCGGTTCTTTGGCGCATCGGCTTTCTCCTTCCGTTTCAATTCCTCGACAACCTTGTCCAACTCGTTGAAGCGTGCGTCCCAGAGCAGGCGGTGCCGCTCGATCCAGGCCGCCTCTTCCTCCAGTCCGCGCAGGCCGAGCTTGCAGGTCCGCACGCGGCCAACCTTCTGCGTGGTGACGAGCCCCGCCTGCTCCAGGACGCCGACGTGCTTCTTCATGCCCGTGAGGGTCATGTGGAACTTTCCGGCAAGCTCGGTGATCGAAGCGTCTGCGCGTCCGAGCTGCTCCAGAACGCCACGCCGGGTGGCGTCCGAGAGCGCGGCGAACGAGGAATCCAAGTCGGTATACTGAACCATATGGTTCAGTATTTAGCAGACCGGTTGCCGAGGTGCAAGGGGAGCCGCAGCGTCCTTCCCGCGCATCGCCTCGTATCAGGCGGCGCCCGACCGGTTCTCCATCATGGCGCGGCGGGCTGAGCGGCGCCATTCTACGGCGCCGGCGAGGCCGTGCAGCACCGTCTCTGTGGTCGCCCAATCGATGCAGCCATCTGTGATGCTCTGGCCATAGACGAGCGGCTTGCCTGATACCACGTCCTGCCGGCCGGCGACGAGATTGCTCTCGATCATGACGCCGATGATACGCTCGTCCCCTGCTGCCACCTGGCCGGCGACATCGGCCGCCACCTTCGGCTGGTTCTCCGGCTTCTTGCTCGAGTTGGCGTGGCTGACATCGATCATCAGACGGGGGGCGACGCCGATGCGGGCAAGTTCGACCGAGGCCGCCTCGACGCTCGCCGCATCGTAATTCGGCTGAACGCCGCCGCGCAGGATGACGTGGCAGTCCTCATTGCCGGTAGTAGTCGCAATGCCGCTGCGTCCGCCCTTGGTCACTGCCATGAAATGATGCGGCTGGGCGGCGGATTTCACCGCCTCGGCGGCGATCCTGAGATTGCCGTCGGTGCCGTTCTTGAAGCCGACCGGGCAGGACAGGCCGGAAGCCAGTTCGCGGTGGATCTGGCTCTCGGTGGTGCGCGCGCCGATGGCGCCCCAGGCGACGAGGTCGGCAATGTATTGCGGCGTCGTCATGTCGAGAAATTCGGTGGCCGAGGGCAGGCCGAGATTGTTGACCGCCGACAGCACGTTGCGCGCCATCCGCAGCCCCTTGTCGATGTTGAAGCTGCCGTCGAGATCGGGATCGTTGATAAGGCCCTTCCAGCCGACAGTCGTGCGCGGCTTTTCGAAATAGACCCGCATGACGATCTCCAACCGGTCGGACAGGGTCTCGCGCAGCGCCACTAGCCGGCTGGCATAGTCAACGGCCGCGACCGGGTCGTGGATCGAACACGGGCCGACGATGACAAGCAGCCGGTCGTCGGTGCCGTTCAAGATGGCATGGGTGGCGTTGCGTGATGCGCTCACGGTGCGCGTTGCCGTCAGCGTGCGCGGGATCTCCCGCATCACCTCGTCCGGCGTACTCAATTCTCGGATTTCCTTGACCCGAAGATCGTCTGTGGTGGTCAACACGGCTTTCTGCTCCTGTTTTTAGGAGACCTGCCGGCTGATACAAAAAAGCCGCCAGGTCTGGCGGCTGTTCGGACTTGTTGCTGCAATCTTCAGATCGAGCGCAATCCTCCCGCCGCCAGCGAGCTGCTAAAGTACCAATACGAGGCGGTCAGGTTGATCATGAGGCTCATATAGTCGATGCCGAGGCGCTTGTCACGTGGGGTATGCGGAGACAATTCGGGATGGGCCGAATCCTCGCGATTTCGTCATCCCAGGGCGGAGCAGGAGCGAAGCTCCGTCGCGGAGACCCTGGGATCCATTCCGTGACCTGGGCCGTGGAGTGCGGCGGAGCAGAATTCTGGACCGTAGCAGCGCTCTGAAGTCGCGGCATGGATCCTCGGGTCTGCGCTGCGTCGCCACGCTCCTTGCTCCGCCCGTGGATGACGAAGTGCCGGCGGTTCGCCAATCGCCAACACGTATAACGCGGAGCGGCTCATGCGGTCCAGGGATCGAAGAGTTCAAGCCCTAAGCCTTCGAAATGTTTCGTATTGCGCGTTGCCAAGGTGAGCTCGTGCGCAATCGCAGTGGCTGCGATCAGGCCGTCCATCGACGACAGACCACGACCGCGGCGCTTCGCAAGACCCCATCAGGTCGCCCCAGGCCAAGGCAACCGCATCGTTCACCGGCAAAACCCGCTGTTCGAAGCGCTGGGGCAGGTCCCGGGCGAGCCATTCGGCCAGCGCCTCGCGTTTGCGGCCCTCATCCATCAGAGAGACGCCGCGCCGGATCTCGGCGATCGACACTACGCTGATGAGGAGCGGTCCTCATCAAGCTCGTCCAGCCAGCCCAGGACACGTGCGTCAGGCGCTGGCCTCGTCACCTCGGACAGGACGTTCGTGTCGAGCAGCAGTCTCACTGCGGCAGGTCACGCGGTTCGTCGCGCTGACGTTCAAGCTCGAGATCGGCGCCGCGCAGCGGCGAGTCCAGCAGGAACTCGGCAAGCGTACCCTTGCGTGCGATCTTGCGCTGCCATTCCTCGGCCGAGACGACAACCACGCTTGGTTTGCCGTTCTTGGTGATCGTCTGCGGCGAGGACTGTGCGCGCTCGATGACCTCGGAGAGCCGGGCTTTTGCCCCGGCAACCGTCCAGTTGGTGTCTTTGGATGACGTTAGCATCGCATCCCTCGTGACTAGCCTGACTATCATGACTATCTGGGAATGGCGATGTTGCTGCAACAGGGTTTGAAGCTACTCCGGCGAGGTCCCCGCGACGTTCTGGTCGTAGTCGACCAGCGAGCCGGTCATGACACCGGATTGCGGGCTGGCCATGTAGCTGATCAGCCGCGCCAGTTGGTCGGGCTTCACCAGTTGGCCCATGGGCTGGCCGGCCTCTGCCTTTGCCAGCCAGTCGTCGGAGGCACCGTGCCATTTCTTCTGCACGATGTCCTCGCCCTCGGTGTCCATCCAGCCCGGCAGCACGGCGTTGCAGCGGATGCGGTTGAAACGATGGGCGTTGGCGACGTTCTTGGTCAGCGTCGCCAGCGCGCCCTTGCTCGAGGAATAGGGCGCAAGGAACGACTGGCCGCAATGTGCCGACATCGACAGCACGTTGACGATCGAGCCCGGCGCCTTCTTGTCCAGGAGATGGGCCACCACGCCCTGCATCAGGAAGAAGGGACCACGCACATTGGTGTGGAAAATCTGGTCGAACACCTCTTCCGAAGTTTCGACAAGTGAACCACGCGCGGACGTGGCGGCGGCGTTGACCAGCGCGTTGATGGTGTCGAAATGCGAGATCGCGGTTGCCACCGCGCGCTTGCAGTCCGCCACTTTCGAGACGTCGGCGCTGATGAAGATCGCATCGACGCCGGCCTTCTTGAAGTGGGCGACCGCCTTGTCGCCCTTCTCCTGCGAGCGGCCGATGAGCGCCAGCGCTTTGCAGCCCTCGTCGGCCAGCGCTTCGGCGACGGCAAAGCCGATGCCTTGCGCGCCGCCGGTGACGATGGCGCGCGTCTTCGAATTGCGATCGGCGGATGTGCTCATCGCTCTGCTCCTGTGCCTTGGTTCCGGTTCTTACTTGTCGAGACGGACGGTCTTGCCTGATGTCGCCGACTTCAGCGCGGCATCGGCCAGCTTCAGCGCCACGAGGCCGTCGGCGCCGCTCGGCGATGCCTTCTTGCCCGAGGTTGCAGCAGTGATGAAAGCGGCAATCTCGATGGCGTAGGCGTCGAGATAGCGGGTCATGAAGAAGTCGTGCAGCGGCGGGCGCGTATAGCCCTTCTCATTGGCGACCTCGATCGACACCGGCCGCTGGTTCTCGGCGGCGACCATGCCCTTGGAGCCATGCACCTCGATGCGCTGGTCGTAGCCATAGGTGGCGCGGCGCGAATTGGAGATGACGGCCTGCTTGCCGGACGCGGTTTCGAGGATGACGCTGACCGAATCGAAATCGCCGGCCTCACCGATCTTCTTGTCGACCAGAACCGAGGCATGGGCGCTGACCGCGACCACCTCTTCGCCGAGCAGGAAGCGCGCCATGTCGAAATCGTGGATGGTCATGTCGCGAAAAATGCCGCCCGAGCGCTTGATGTAATCGACCGGCGGCGCGCCCGGATCGCGCGAGGTGATGGTGACCATCTCGACAGTACCGATGGCGCCGTCGTCGATCGCCTTGCGCACGGCGGCGAAATGCGGATCGAAGCGGCGGTTGAAGCCGACCATCAGCGTCGCCTTGGCCTTGTCGACCACAGCCAAGCACTTCTCGACGCGCTTGACGTCGAGGTCGATCGGCTTCTCGCAGAAGATCGCCTTGCCGGCCTTGGCGAAACGCTCGATCAGATCGGCATGGGTGTCGGTCGGCGTGCAGATGACCACGGCGTCGATGTCCTTGGCCTTCTCGATCGCGTCGATGGTGCGCACTTCGGCGCCATAGGCGGTCGCCAGTTCGGTCGCCGCCTTCTCAAAGGCATCGGCAACGGCCACCAGTCTGGCCTGCGGGTTGGAGCCGACGGCGCGGGCATGGACCTTGCCGATGCGGCCGGCGCCGAGGAGAGCGAAACGAACAGTCATGGGTATTTCCTCTAGGGGGATGGGTTCGAGAGAGTTGTGTCTCCACCTTCCTTTTGAGAAAGGTGGCAAGATAATTTTTCGAGCACGCCAGAAAACAGGATGACCATCCTGTTCAGGCCGCGAGTTCCGCCTCCCCGGTCTTGGCGCCGGTGATGTAGGAGACGATGTCGTTGCCGTCGGTGTTTTCCTTGCGCAGGTTGGCGACGATGCGGCCGCGCCGGAAGACGACGATGCGGTCGCACAGGTCGAACACCTGGCGCATGTTGTGGCTGATCAGGATCAGCGGCTCGCCATTGTCCTTCAGCGTGCGGATGATGTTCTCGACCTGCGCCGTCTCCTGCACGCCAAGGGCTGCCGTCGGCTCGTCCATGATGATCAGCTTGGAGGCGAAGGTCGCGGTCCGGGCGATCGCAACGCACTGGCGCTGGCCGCCCGACATGTGGCGAATGGTGTTGGACAAATTGGGGATTTTCACTGCCGTGCGGATCAGCGCCGCCTCGGTCGCCTTGCGCATGTATTTGCGGTCGAGGATCGAGAACGGGCCGAGATTGAAAAGCACCTTTTCGCGGCCGAGGAACAGGTTCGACGGCACGTCGAGATCGTCGGCCAGCGCCAGGTTCTGGAACACGGTCTCGATGCCCGCCGTGCGCGCTTCGATCGGCCCGGCAAAATTCACTTCCCTGCCGTCGAACCAGATCTGGCCGCTGGTGCGCTGCTCGACGGCGGTGATCTGGCGCACGAAGGTGGATTTGCCGGCGCCATTGTCGCCCATGATGGCGACATGCTCGCCCTTGCGCAGCTCGAAATTCGCGCCTTCCAGCGCATGGACGCCGCCATAGCGTTTGGTCAGGTTTTCGGTCTTCAGGACGATGTCTGTCGTGGAGATATCTGGCATGGTCAAGCCCTCAATGCCCGCATGCGCTGGCGCCATTGGTCGAGAACGACCGCGCCGACGATGATCACGCCCTTGACCATCTCCTGATAGTAGGCGTCGAGGCGCAGGAAGGTGAAGCCGGAAATGATGACGCCGAAGATCAGCGAGCCGATCACGGTGCCGACGATCGAGCCGCGGCCGCCCGACAAAGAGACGCCGCCGATGACCGCCATGGCGATGGCGTCGAGCTCGTACATGACGCCCATGCCGGACTGTGCTGTCAGGTTCTTGGAGGAGAGCACGACGGCGGCCAGCGCGGCGAGGATGCCGGCAATGACATAGACGAGGATCTTGTGGTTGGCGATCTTGATGCCCGACATGCGCGCGGCATCCTCGTTGGAGCCGATGGCGTAGCAGTGCTTGCCGTAGCGTGTGTAGGTCATGATCAGCTGGAACAGCACCGCCAGCGACAGGAAGATGATGACCGGCATCAGGCCCTTGCCGATACCAGCGAAACTTTCGGTCGGAAACGAGATCGGCTGACCCTTGGACCACCATTTGGCAATGCCGCGCGCGGTCACCATCATGCCGAGCGTGGCGATGAACGGCGGAATGCGCGTGTATGCAATCAACGAGCCGTTGACGAGACCGGCGAGCAGACCACAGCCGATGGCGACTAGTACCGGCACGATGACCGGCAGGTCGGTCCAGCCTTGCGCCAGGAACATCGCCTTGGGGTTGGGGTTGCCGTTGACCGTCGCCACCTGGGCAAAACTCATGGCGATCATGGCGGTGGCGCCGACGATCGAGCCCGAGGACAAGTCGATGCCGCCGCAAATGATCACCTGCGTGACGCCGATGGCGATGATGCCGACGATCGACACCTGCAGGATGATGATCTGCAGGCGGGCCTCATTGAAGATCCCGGCGACGTTGTCGCGCGTGTTGAACAGGAAGCTGTCGCCAAGAAAGATGCGGCCGATCATTTCGAAGATGACGACCAGAATGACCAGCGCCAGGAAGACGTTGAATTCGGCCGGCCATGTCCGCCTCTTCGCGTCATAGCTGACCCCGCCGACGCCATGAGATGTCTGTGACATGTCTGTCCTCCGTGAGGCGGCATTTGCCCTCCCGCACGTAAGGGCGGTGAGGGAAACGGGAGCGGCGCGATTGATGCGCCGCTCCGTTAGTCGAACGAGTCGCCGGCTCAGTTCTTCTTCAGGAACTTGTCGATGTTGGCTGGCGTCACGAGTTGGAAGGGCACGTAGACCTTGTGCTCGACCTTCTCGCCCTTGGCGAGCTTCAGCGCTGCGTCCAGAGCGCCGGCGCCCTGGCCGGCCGCATCCTGGAACACGGTGGCATCGAGGTCGCCGGCCTGCATGGCGGCAAGCGCGTCCTGCGTGGCGTCGACACCGCCGACGACGACCGTCTTCATGTCGATGTTGGCGGCCTTCATCGCCTGGATGGCGCCGATGGCGCTTTCGTCATTGTTGGCGATGACGCCGTCGAACGGCTTGCCGGTTGACAGCCAGTTGGTCATCAGGTTCTGCGCTTCGTCGCGGTTCCAGTTCGAAGTCTGCTTGTCGATGATCTTGATGAAGCTGCACTCCGGCGTGGCGATCACCTCTTCGATGTCCTTGGTGCGCTGCACGGCGGCCTGGTTGGAAAGCTCGCCCATGATGACATAGACATTGGCTTCCTTCTTGCCGGCCTCGGTGAACAGGCGGCAGACTTCCTTGGTCTCGAGCGTGCCGGAATCGGCCTCGTTCGACGCGACGAAGGCCTGGTTGTCCGGCAGCGTGTCGACATTGACCGGCTGGCGGTTGACATAGACCAACGGGATCTTGGCGGCTGCGGCGGCGTCCGACATCGCCTGCGTGGCCGAGGTATCGACCGGGTTGACGATGATGGCGTCGACGCCCGAGGCGGCGAAGTTCTTGATCTGGTCGAGCTGCTTGGCGACGTCGTTCTGCGCGTCCTCGACCTGCAGTTCCACGCCGCTCATGCCCTTGGCCTGCTCGATCATGCCGTTGCGCAGCACGGTGAGGAAGTTGTCGTCGAACTTGGCCATCGACACGCCGACCTTGGCGGCAAAAGCGGACGAACTCATCAGCGCCGCAAAGGCGACGCCCAAAATCAGTTTCTTCATTGTGTTTCTCCTCCACATTGGTGTCCGGCTGCACCGATCTACCCGGAATCCCCGATAGCCCGAGGAATCGCTCCCTGATGCCTTCCTGTTCCGTATGGCGTTTTGTCCAAGGGATGGAACGCCAGGCTCCCAGTTTGAAACAGATGTTCCGGAACGAAAGAACCAAAATACCAATCTGATGAAATATTTATTCCATTTTTTCGCGAGACGTCAAGAGCGATTCCTAAGTCGGAAAGCGGATTTTCGGTCGCCGCGCCGCAATTTCACGCCGAATCAAGGCCGACAGCGGCCCAGGCCGAGTCTGAAGGCGGAATCTGATAGATTCTATCATCGCCGGAGAGCCCACGCCGAACGGGTCGGCGCGGCAACGCGTTAGATATTTTCCGGCAGATAGATGTCGAAGGGCAGAAAGGTCTGGCCCGGCGCGTTGGCGGCGCCGGCCTCGATGGAATGCGCCATCAGGTCGACAAGCTCGCGGCACAAGGCGGCGAGCGGCGTCGAGATCACCATTGTCAGGATGTTGTCGGCGAGTGCCGCGCGCGATTCGGCGTTGATCTCGTTGCAGACGACCACCGGCATGTTTGCGGGCTTCGCTGCGCGCAGCGCCGAGACCGCGCCTTCCATGCCGCCGCCGGCGACATAGCAGCCGGCAAGATCCGGATACCGCACCAGGAGATCGATCATCGCATCGTGGGTGACCTGGTTGGCTTCCAGATTGACCAGCGTTTCCATCACCGTGAAGTCCGGCGCATGTTCGCGGAAGAAGGAGCGAAATCCGATCTCGCGCAGTTCATGGCCGTGGAAGCGATGACTGCCGACGAAAAGGGCGACCTTGCCGGGGTTCTTTGCCGCCCTGGCGATCATCCAGGCCGCGGTGCGACCGACCTTGCGATTGTCGAGGCCGACATATCCCTCACGGATGCCAGCGGCAAAGTCGGACAGCAGCGAGAAGACAGGTTGCCCCCTCGCTTTCAGCGACTCCACGACCGCCGTCAGCGTCGGATGGTCCGGACCGACAACGGCGATTGCTCTGGATTTCGCTGCCAGCTTGCGCATCTGGGCGGCGATCTCGTCGGCGGCTAGCGAGCTGGCGAAATCGATGGTGGCGACGCCGCGGAAGCGCTGCGATTGCGAGACCGCCATTTCTAGCTCCCTCGCGAAATCGCCGTAAAAAACATCATTGCCTCGCAGCAGCAGAAAGCCGAGGCGGAATTCCGGCAATTCCTGGCGCATGCGCCGCTTGATCAGCCCGGCGGCGTGGTAGCCGATGCCGGTCGCCGCCTCATAGACGCGGCGCGCGGTTTCCTCGCGCACCGGCAGCCGGTTGTTCAGCACCCTGTCGACAGTGGCGACGCTGACGCCGGAGATGCGCGCCAGATCGGTGATGGTTGGGCGTTTTGCCATGACTGTCCCGCATGAGTGCCTGCAACTGCTTACATCGTTCTGATGGAAAATGATAGAAACTATCTTTGTGATATTGAGACTATCACCGCATGGCGCTATTTTGCGCTCGGACATAACCGCCTGTAATGGACATATCCGTCCTGACGGATGCTGTGGCCGACGGAGGCAGCCCCTATGGAAGCGACACTATCCACACCACCGTCCCGGCGCGACTACAGCCTGATCGGCCGCGATTCCAAGCTCGCCGTCGAGAACGGGCTGGCGGCGGCCGAGTGGTATCACACCGATATACCGCGCAAGCAGATGAAGGAGCTGATGCAGCGCTCCGACGGGCCGGCGATCCGCGACACCACGATCTGGCTCGCCGCGCTGATCCTGAGTGCCGCCGGCGGCGCCTGGTTCTGGGGCAGCTGGTGGTGCGTGCCGTTCTTCTTCGTCTATGGCGTGCTCTACGGCTCGTCCACCGATTCACGCTGGCACGAATGCGGCCATGGCACCGCCTTCCGCACCCAGTGGATGAACGACGCGGTTTACCAGATCGCCTGCTTCATGATCATGCGCAATCCGGTGACCTGGCGCTGGAGCCACACCCGCCACCACACCGACACCATCATCGTCGGCCGCGACCCGGAAATCTCCGTCATGCGGCCGCCGGATCTGTTCCGGGTCGCGCTTGGCTTTATCGGCGTGCTGGATGCCTGGCATGCGATGTCGGACATGCTGCGCATTGCCGCCGGCAATATCAGCGCGGCGGAAAAGACTTTTATCCCCGAACAGGAGCAGCCTAAGGCCATTCGCATCGCCCGCATCTGGACGGCGATCTATGCCGTGACGATCGCGCTGGCGCTTTATTTCGGTTCATGGCTGCCGCTGATGCTGGTCGGGCTGCCCCGGCTCTACGGCGCCTGGCATCATGTCATGGTCGGCCTGCTGCAGCATGGCGGGCTCGCCGAAAATGTCGTCGACCACCGGCTGAACAGCCGCACCGTCTACATGAACCCGGTCAGCCGGTTCATCTACTGGAACATGAACTATCACGTCGAACACCACATGTTCCCGATGGTGCCCTATCATGCGCTGCCCAAACTGCATGCGCTGATCAAGCACGATCTGCCGGCGCCGACGCCGTCGATCCTGGCCGGCTATCGCGAGATGATCCCGGCCTTTTTGCGCCAGCTGCGCAACGAGGACTATTTCCTCAAGCGCGAATTGCCGCCGACGGCGCGGCCCTATCGCGAGGAACTCCACAACGACGCCGTCGCCGCCGCGGCGGAATGACGATCCTGTTAGACTGTTTGTTTTGACGCAATTCCGGACGGAAAACCGCTACGCACTTTTCCTGGAATTGCTTTGGGAGAGAAAAAATGAGCGACTGGGTCGAGGCCTGTGCTGCCGGCGACATCGACGAAGAAGATGTGATGCGCTTCGATCATGGCGGCCGCACCTTCGCCATCTATCGCAGCCCCGATGACGACTACTTCGCCACCGATGGCCTGTGCACGCACGAAAAGGTGCATCTGGCCGACGGGCTGGTGATGGATGACATCATCGAGTGCCCCAAGCATAATGGCCGCTTCAATTACAAGACGGGGGCGGCACGCGGCGCGCCGGTTTGCGTCAATCTCGCCACGTATCCGATAAAGGTCGAGGCCGGCAAAGTGCTGATCCAGATCGGGTAGGACCATGCAGGCGGGAATGGTCATCATTGGCGCCGGCGAGTGCGGCGGGCGGGCAGCCCTTGCTCTGCGCGAACTGGGCTATGACGGGCCGGTGACGCTGGTGGGTGACGAACCCCATCTGCCCTATGAGCGGCCGCCCCTGTCCAAGGACGCAATGACGAGCGACGCGGCCGAGATCAAGACGATCGCCAGCGACGAAATTCTGGCCGAGAAATCGATCCGGCATATCCATTCCGTTCAAGCGGTGGCGATCGACCGCCCGGCGCATATGGTGCGGCTGTCGGACGGTTCGGCCCTGCCCTACGACAAGCTGCTGCTGGCGACCGGCTCGACACCGCGCAAGCTGCCGATGCCGGGATTGGGGTCGCGCTGCGTCTACCTCCGCACCTTTGCCGACGCGCTGGCCATTCGCGCCCACCTCAGCCCGGCAAACCGCATCGCCATCATTGGTGGTGGCTTTATCGGCCTGGAGCTCGCCGCTTCGGCGCGCAAGCTCGGGGCCAGCGTCACGGTCATTGAGGCGCAGCCGCGCATCCTCATGCGCGGGGTGCCGGCGGAGATCGCTGAAATCATCCATCAGGCGCATGAGGCCGAAGGCGTGACCGTGCTCACCGGTCAGGGCATCGCTGATATCGCCGACGACGGCGCTGAGGTGCACATCATGCTCGCCGATGGGCAGGACATCGTCGCCGATCTCACCGTCATCGGCATCGGCGCCGTGCCGGTGACCGGGCTTGCCGCGGAAGCGGGCCTGACCGTCGATAACGGCATCGCCGTCAATGGCGAACTCCAAACAATCGATCCCGACATCTTCGCCGCCGGCGATTGCTGCTCGTTTCCGCTCGCTGTCTATGCTGGCCGGCGGGTGCGGCTGGAAGCCTGGCGCAATGCGCAGGAACAGGGTGCGCTGGCCGCGAAGAACATGCTGGGCGCCCGCGAAGCGCATGCCGCGGTGCCATGGTTCTGGTCGGATCAGTATGGTTTGTCGCTGCAGATCGCCGGCCTTTCGGACGAGGGCAAAAGCACGGTCCGCCGCGATCTCGGCGACGGTGCTTTTATTCTGTTTCATCTGGCCGAGGATGGCAGGCTGGTGGCGGCGAGCGGCCTCGGTACGGGCAATGCCGTGGCGCGCGACATCAGGCTGGCCGAGATGCTGATCGCCAAACGGGCCAGGCCGGCGCCGGAGGCGCTGGGATCGCAGGGGGTAAAGCTGAAGTCGTTGCTGGCGGCGTAAGTTTTACCCTTCCCCTTGTGGGGAGGGTCGCTGCGAAGCAGCGGGGTGGGGGTGCGGCACCGGGCCCCCCCCCCCCCAGGGGGGCCCCCCCCCCCCAAAAACGCGCGTGGACGCGTGGACGAATCACCCCC
>NZ_JAMYMJ010000057.1:0-30096 GCF_040318435.1 Mesorhizobium sp. M1143
CGCGGCGAGGCTGCCCCGCCCCCCCCCCGCGTCACCAGGGCCGCCTGGCGGCAGTTGCTCCGCCACCCACCCCCCGCGGGGGAGGGTAATCACCCCTGCGAACGCCTGAACCGCGCCACCAGCGTGTGGCTCTCCGCGGCATAAGTGAACCTCACCTGCGTCACCGGGTGCTCCGCGCTCCAGGTCCGGCGTTCGACCACCAGGCACGGTGCGCCGGTTGCGACGTCGAGGGCTTCGGCGATATGCCTGTCGGCCGCCACCGCGCGGATGCGGTGCTCGGCCTCACTCCATGGCACGCGGCCGATCAGCCAAGGGCCGGGGGCGATGTCGAGAAACTCCTCCTCGGCGGCTTCCGCGACGGCGGCGAGATTGATCAGCCGCTGTTCGTGCGCGAACGGCCGCTTGCCGGCAAAATGCCGGCATTCAAGCGCCAGCACCTGTCCGGCTGCGTCCAATTCCAGCAAGGCGCGATCCTCGGCGCTGCTGCGCCTTTTCTGCCGCGCCATGCGCTCATAGCGATAGGCCAGCCCAAGCGCTTCGACCTCGATCCTGATGTCGTGGATTTCCAGCACCGCGGCCTGCGACTGCGGCTGGCGGACAAAGCTGCCCGAACGGCGGCGGCGCTCTATCAGCCCGGCCTTGGCCAGTTGCGACAGCGCCTTGTTCACCGTCATGCGCGAGCAATTGTATTCGGCCGTCAACTCGTGCTCGAACGGGATGCGGTGACCCGGCGCCCAGGCGCCGGACATTATTTTCTCGCTGATGTCGGACAGGATGCGCTGGTGCAGCGAACCGCCGCCTTCCACCGCCGCTGTCTCTGATATGCTCATGCCGAAAGCGCCGTCATCACATGGCGAAAGCGCTCGGCGATCGTCTCACGCACTGCATGCCGGCCGCCGCTGACTTGTTTTTTTCCGTGCACCCAGACGCAATCGACCTTGCCGCCATTGGCAAAGATCCATGCGTCGAGGATCGCATCGCCACTTCTTCCGGCCAGCGAAGGATGGTTTTCGTCGAGGGAGACGAAATCAGCCGCGGCGCCGGCGGCGATCCGCGACGGGCCGGCGCCGAGTGCGGTGCTGCCGCCATCGAGGGCGGCGTCGAACAGAGCCCGCCCGGTCGAGCCGCCGGCCACCGCCAGCACATTGCGGGCGCGGTGTGCGAGGCGCTGCGAATATTCGAGCTGGCGCAATTCATCCGGCAGGCCGATCAGCACGTTGGAATCCGAGCCGACGCCGAAGCGGCCGCCATGTTCGATGAACAGAGGTGCTGAAAAGGTGCCGTCGCCGAGATTGGCCTCGGTGATCGGGCAAAGCCCGGCAATGGCGCCGCTTCTGGCCATGCCGGTTGTCTCAGCCTCGGTCATGTGGGTGGCGTGGATCAGGCACCAACGCTTGTCGATCCCGGCATTGGCGAGCAGCCATTCGACCGGTCGCGCACCCGACCACGCCAGGCAATCCTCGACCTCCTTCACCTGCTCGGCGACATGGATGTGGATCGGTCCGTCCGGCGCAATGGCGGCAACAGCGCTGAGTTCCTCCGGCGCCGCGGCGCGCAGGCTGTGCGGGGCGACGCCGACGACAGCCTGATTCAACGCACGAACCGATTCGCGGCTTTTCTCAAGCAAGCGTTCGAACCGATTCACATCGTTGATGAATCGCCGCTGGCCTTCGTTGGGCGCAGCGCCGCCGAAGGAGGAATGGGCATAAAACACCGGCAGCAGCGTCAGGCCGATCCCGGTTTCGCCGGCGGCCGCGGCAATACGTTCGGCCATCTCGGCAAGGTTGGCATAGGGTTTTCCGTCGCGATCGTGGTGGAGATAATGAAATTCGCCGACGCGCGAGAATCCGGCCTCCAGCATTTCGACATAAAGCTGGGCGGCGACCGCCTCGACCTGGTCCGGCGTCATCGACAGCGCGAAGCGGTACATCACCTCGCGCCAGCTCCAGAAGCTGTCGGCGGAGGGACCGCGCAGTTCGGCAAGCCCGGCCATGCCGCGCTGGAAGGCGTGGCTGTGCAGGTTCGGCATGCCGGGCACCAGAATGGCGTGGCGTTCGTCGTCGGCTTGCTGCGAAGAGCCCGGCTCGACTGCCGTGATGCGACTATCGGTCAACGAAATCCGCACCTTGTCGTGCCAGCCATTGGGCAGCAGCGCCTGTTCCGCAAAGATCGCCGTCACGTTTTTCTCCGCATTCCCTGAACAATTGCACTTGCAGTGCTTTTCAATATGTATATACATAATCGCCATCCAATCAAACGGAAAAAGATGATGGCGGCACAGAACAAAAGCCGGGCAGGGGGCCTTCACCTTTGGCGCAATGCGCGCCTGGCAACCATGGCCGAAGGCGACGCCGGACTGGGCATTGTCGACAAGGGCGCGATTGCCGCCCGCGACGGTCTCATCGTCTATGCCGGTCCGGAAGCCGACATGCCGTCAGCGTTGGCTCAGGGCGGCGAGACTACTGATTGCGAAGGCCGCTGGATTACGCCCGGCCTGATCGACTGCCACACCCATCTCATCCATGCCGGCAACCGTGCCAACGAGTTCGAGATGCAGCTGGCCGGCGCCAGCTATGAGGAAGTCGCCCGTGCCGGCGGCGGCATCGTCTCCTCGGTCAAATCCCTGCGTGCCGCGAGCGAAGACGAACTGGTTGCGCAGACTCTCCCGCGCCTTGACGCGCTGATGGCCGAGGGCGTCACCACGGTAGAGGTAAAGTCGGGTTACGGGCTCGATCTCGGAAATGAACGGAAGTCGCTTCGCGCCGCGCGGCAACTGGACAAGCAACGCCCGGTCACGGTCCGCACCACCTTCCTCGGCGCGCATGCGCTGCCGCCGGAAGCAAAAGGCGACAAGGACGCTTTTGTCGATCTCGTCGCCAACACCATCCTCCCCGCAATCGCCGCCGAGGGCCTGGCTGACGCCGTAGACGGCTTTTGCGAGGGCATTGCCTTTTCGCCGGAACAGATTGCCCGCGTCTTCGACAAGGCCAAGGCGCTTGGCCTGCCGGTCAAACTCCATGCCGACCAGCTGTCCAATTTGCATGGCGCCGAACTCGCCGCCCGTTATGGTGCGCTGTCGGCAGACCATCTCGAATACACCGACGAGGCCGGCGCCGCAGCCATGGCCAAGGCCGGCACTGTGGCGACGATCCTACCCGGCGCCTACTATTTCATCCGCGAAACCAGGAAGCCGCCGATCGGCCTGTTTCGCCAGCACGGCGTCAAGATGGCGGTCGCCACCGACAACAATCCCGGGACGTCGCCGCTGACCTCGCTGTTGCTGACCATGAACATGGCCGCGACGCTTTTCGGCCTGACCGTCGAGGAATGCCTGGCCGGCACCACTCGCGAGGCTGCCCGCGCGCTGGGATTGCTCGGCCAGACCGGCACGCTGGAGGCAGGAAAATCGGCCGACCTGGCGATCTGGGACATCGAGCGTCCGGCCGAACTCGTCTACCGCATGGGCTTCAACCCGCTCCATGCCCGCATCTGGAGAGGACAATGACCGAACTTAACCTGAAGCCCGGCAATGCGACGCTGGCCGACTGGCGCGCTATCTATCGCGGCGCCGTGCCGAAGCTCGACGCCTCCTGCCGGCCAAAAATCAAGGCCAGCGCCGAGGCAGTTGCCCGCATCGTCGCCAAGGGCGAGCCGGTCTATGGTATCAATACCGGCTTCGGCAAACTGGCCAGCGTCCGCATTCCGGCCGAGGATCTAGAGGCCTTGCAGCGCAACATCGTTTTGTCGCATGCCGCCGGCGTCGGCGAGCCGATGCCGGTCGCTGTGGTTCGGTTGATGATGGCGCTGAAGCTCGCCAGCCTGGCGCAGGGCGCGTCGGGCGTGCGGCCGCAAACGATCGAGTTGCTGGAAGCGATGCTGGCCAACGACGTCATCCCCGTCGTGCCGGCGCAAGGCTCGGTTGGCGCCTCCGGCGATCTCGCGCCGCTGTCGCACATGACGGCAGTGATGATCGGCGTTGGCGAATGCTTTACCCCGCATGGCCGCTTCCCGGCCAAGGTCGCTTTCGTCTCGCACGGCCTGGAGCCGGTGACGCTTGGCGCCAAGGAAGGCCTGGCGCTGCTCAACGGCACGCAGTTCTCCACCGCCTATGCGTTGGCCGCTCTCTTCGAGGCCGAAGTGCTTTACCAGTCGGCGCTGGTCGCCGGCGCGCTGTCGACCGACGCCGCCAAGGGTTCGGACGCGCCCTTCGATCCGCGCATCCATCTCCTCAGAAAACACCCGGGCCAGATCGAGACGGCGGAAGCGCTGCGCAACCTGATGGCCGGCAGCGCCATTCGTGAATCGCACCGCGTCGGCGACGAGCGCGTGCAGGATCCGTACTGCCTGCGCTGCCAGCCGCAGGTGATGGGCGCCGCGCTCAGTGTGCTGCGTCAGGCCGCCGACACGCTTGGCACCGAGGCCAATGGCGTCACTGACAATCCGCTGATTTTCGCCGAGGACGACACAGCGCTCTCCGGCGGCAATTTCCACGCCGAGCCGGTGGCTTTCGCTGCCGACATGATCGCGCTTGCCGTCTGCGAGATCGGCTCGCTGTCGGAGCGCCGCATCGCCATGCTGGTAGACCCCGCGCTGTCCGGCATGCCGGCCTTCCTGACGCCGAAGCCCGGCCTGAACTCCGGCTTCATGATCCCGCAGGTGACGGCGGCGGCACTCGTTTCCGAAAACAAGCAGAAGGCCTATCCGGCAAGTGTCGATTCCATCCCGACCTCGGCCAACCAGGAAGACCATGTATCGATGGCCGCACACGGCGCTCGCCGGCTGATCGGCATGGTCGAGAATGCGACAGCCGTCATCGGCATCGAACTCCTGGCCGCCGCGCAGGGCTGCGATTTCCATGCACCGCTGGCGTCGAGCGCGGCCCTTGAAGCCGTGCGCAAACTGGTCCGCGCAGAAGTGCCGCATCTCGACAACGACCGACATTTCCATCCCGATATGGAAAAGGCCATCGCCATGGTGCGCAGCGGCGCTGCCATCAAGGCTGCCGGCGCGGTGACACTGCCTTCGATTTCGGGAGTCTGACATGACCGACTGGCTGACAGTGACGGAAGGCACGGCACCCCTGTTGGTGTCCATCCCGCACACGGGTATCGATCTCGCCGGCATCGACAATCGGCTGGTCTCGCCCTGGCTCGGCCGCCGCGATTGCGACTGGTGGATCGACAATCTCTACGATTTTGCCGCCGGCCTTGGCGCGACTGTCGTGCACACGTCGATCTCGCGCACCGTCATCGACGTCAACCGCGATCCCTCCGGCGCCTCGCTCTATCCCGGGCAGACGACAACGACGCTATGCCCGACCGAGACCTTCGACGGCGATCCGCTGTATCTGCCCGGCGCGGAACCGACCCCGTCGGAGATAGACCAGCGCCGCATAGCGTATTTCGTGCCCTACCATGAAATGCTGGCGGCCCAGGCCGTCAGGCTGCGCGGCCTGCATGAGAAGGTCGTCATTTACGATTGCCACTCGATCCGTTCGGTGCTGCCGCGGCTGTTCTATGGCACGCTGCCGGTGTTCAATCTCGGCACCAATGACGGCCAGACCGCGGATCCTACGCTGCAGGCGCTGGTTGGCCAGATCATGGCCGAAAGCGGTGAAAGCAATGTCATCAACGGTCGTTTCAAGGGCGGCTGGATCACCCGCTATTTCGGCAATCCGCAAGGCGGCTACCATGCGCTGCAAATGGAACTTGCCGATCGCGGCTATTTGCGCGAGCCCGAGGGCAAGGGCGAACCGGACAATTGGCCGGTGCCTTATGATGCCGAGTTCGCCGCGCCGATGCGCGCCACACTGACGAAAATCCTCCAATCCGCCATTGACTGGGCCGGGCGCTGAGACGCCGCCTTACTCCAAAGGGACAATGATGAACAATCCTCGCCACAACATCCGCGAAGTGCGCGCGCCCCGCGGCGACAAGCTCAACGCCAAATACTGGACGACCGAAGCGCCGCTGCGCATGCTGATGAACAACCTCGATCCCGATGTCGCCGAAAACCCCAATGAGCTCGTCGTCTATGGCGGCATCGGCCGGGCCGCGCGCACCTGGAACGATTTCGACAGCATCGTCGCCTCGTTGAAGACCCTCAATGAAGACGAGACGCTGCTGGTCCAGTCCGGCAAGCCGGTCGGCGTCTTCCGGACGCACACCGATGCGCCGCGCGTGCTGATCGCCAACTCCAACATCGTGCCGCATTGGGCGACCTGGGACAAATTCAACGAACTCGATAAAAAAGGCCTGATGATGTACGGCCAGATGACGGCCGGCTCCTGGATCTATATCGGCACGCAAGGCATCGTGCAGGGCACCTACGAGACCTTCGTCGAGGCCGGCCGCCAGCACTACAATGGCAACCTTACGGGCAAATGGATCCTGACCGGCGGCCTCGGCGGCATGGGCGGCGCCCAGCCGCTTGCCGCCGTCATGGCCGGCGCCTGCTGCCTCGCCATCGAATGCAATCCGGACTCGATCGATTTCCGGCTGCGCACCCGCTATGTCGACGAGAAGGCCGAGACGCTCGACGAAGCGATGGAAATGATCGAGCGCTGGACCAAGGCCGGCGAGGCGAAGTCGGTCGGCCTGCTCGGCAATGCGGCCGACATCGTGCCGGAAATGTTCAAGCGGGGCATCCGCCCCGACATGGTCACCGACCAGACCTCGGCGCATGACCCGATTAACGGCTATCTGCCCAAGGGCTGGACGATGGCTGAGTGGCGCGAGAAGCGCGTCTCCGATCCCAAGGCTGTCGAGAAGGCCGCCCGCGCCTCAATGCGCGAGCATGTCGAGGCGATGGTCGCGTTCTGGAATGCCGGCGTGCCGACGCTCGACTATGGCAACAACATCCGCCAGGTCGCCAAGGACGAAGGCTTCGAGAACGCCTTTGCTTTCCCGGGTTTCGTGCCGGCCTATATAAGGCCGCTGTTCTGCCGCGGCATCGGCCCGTTCCGCTGGGCTGCTCTTTCGGGCGATCCCCAGGATATCTACAAGACGGACGCCAAGGTGCGCGAACTCACCCCCGGCAACACCCATCTGCACAACTGGCTGGACATGGCACGTGAGCGCATCGCCTTTCAGGGCCTGCCGGCGCGCATCTGCTGGGTCGGCCTCGGCGACCGCCACAGGCTGGGGCTCGCCTTCAACGAGATGGTGGCCAGGGGCGAACTCAAGGCGCCCGTCGTCATCGGCCGCGACCACCTCGATTCCGGCTCGGTGGCTTCGCCCAACCGCGAGACGGAAGCGATGAAGGACGGCTCCGACGCCGTCTCCGACTGGCCGCTGCTCAATGCGTTGCTCAACACCGCGTCGGGCGCAACCTGGGTGTCGCTGCATCATGGCGGTGGCGTCGGCATGGGCTTCTCGCAGCATGCCGGCATGGTCATCGTCGCCGACGGCACGCCGGACGCCGCAAGGCGCCTGCAGCGCGTGTTGTGGAACGATCCGGCGACAGGCGTCATGCGCCACGCCGATGCCGGTTACGACATCGCCATCGAGTGCGCGAAGGAGCACCAGCTCAATCTGCCCGGTATTTTAGGCTGATTGGCTTAAATGATGCGCATCCTACGGGCCGCCGACTACCGCGTCATGCCGTGGAAGAATGGCGGCGGCACGACCACCGAGATCGCCGTCTCGCCGGACGGCGCCGGGCTGGACGATTTCGACTGGCGCGTTTCGATGGCGCGAGTCGAGGGCAGTGGCCCGTTCTCGGGCTTTGCCGGCGTCGACCGCACGCTTGCCGTGCTGGAAGGCGAGGGCATCGTCCTCGACATTGCTGGCCGGCGGCCGGCCGAAGTGACGGCGGCTTCCGCCCCGCTGTCCTTCCCGGCCGATGTGCCGACCTCGGCGGCGCTGATCTCCGGTCCGATCACCGACCTCAACGTCATGACCCGCCGCGGGCGGGCCATGCACACGGTCGAGCGCCTGGTGATCTCGGTTCCGACCGATATCCGGCCGACCAGCGCTATGACCCTGATCCTGCCGTTCGACGGTGAGGTCGGCGTGACCGGCGCGACATCGTCGCGCCTCGGACCTCGCGACACGCTGTTGCTCGGACCGCAGGCCGCGAAACTGCGGCTTGAACCGGTGCGGCCGACGATCGTGTTCGTCGTCCGGATAGCCAGCCTGGGCTAGCCGCACCGCCAGCACAACGATTAACGCCTGTTGCCAAACATGATCGCACGCCGGAGAAATCTGGCGTAAGCTGTTGTCTGGATCACGAAAAAGCCCGAATCCTTCCGTCGTTCCAAGGCGGACGGGAGGGCAGGGGTGCTCGTCCTTAAGTTGTCGAAAGCCCCACTTAAAATGTCGAAGGGATAACGCCTCTGGCGTGGTGCGAAGCAAAACTTTCGGCCAGTGTAATCATGCAACCAATTGCATTTGAATCGGTTTTAGGGACATTGCCGTGGCGGTGGCGCCGCATCGCGTCCCCCATGCGGAATTTTCAATGAATATCCAGACAAATCCTGCCCATATCGAAAAGTCCAGCGCCGGCTTCCCGGTCATCACCGAAGAGCCGATACGCTCCAATTTCCTGCCCGAAGAGCGGCTGCGCGCGCTGGGCGAAAGCCTTGCCAAGGGCGACATCAAGGACCTGTTCGGCCTGACGCCGTTCGATTTCCAGGCCCGCATCCGCGACAGCGCCAAGAAAATCCTCGAAGTCTACCGCTCGACCAATGCCGCCCAGGCCAAGGGCGAAACCATCACGCCTGCCGCGCAATGGCTGCTCGACAACAATTATCTCGTCGAGGAGACCATTTTTCAGGTGAAGCGCGACCTGCCGCGCCGTTTCTACCGGCAGTTGCCGACCCTGGAAGTGGCCGATCGCGCCGCGGTGCCGCGCGCGCTGGCCCTGGCCTGGAGCTATGTCGCCCATTCCGACAGTTCGGTTTCGGCGACCATGTTCAAATCCATCGTCGAGGGTTTTCAGTCGGTCGAGCCGCTCAAGATCGGCGAGCTCTGGGCGCTGCCGTCGCTGCTGCGCTTCGTTTTGATCGAGAATCTGCGCCGCATCGCCGTGCGCGTCGACCGCACCAGGCAGATGCGCCATATCGCCAACGAGGTCGCCGACCGCGTGCTGGCGACCGACGACAATGCAGACCGCCGGAAGATCCTGTCGGGCTACGGCGCGCATGCGCAGGACACCACCTTCGCCACCCAGTTGCTCTACCGCCTGCGCGACGGCTCGCAGAATGCCGGCAGGGCGCTGGAATGGCTGGAGGTCGAGCTCGAGAAAACCGGCTCCGACGCCGAGGAAATCATCATTTCCGAGCATCGCACGCTGTCCAGCGGCAATGTCACCACCGGCAACATCATCCGCGGCCTGCGCCTCATCAACGACGTCGACTGGACGGTGTGGTTCGAGGGCGTCAGCCGCATCGACACGCTGTTGCGCGAGCGCACCGATTTCGCCGCGCTCGATTTCTTTTCGCGCGACCAGTACCGCACGTCGATCGAGCAACTGGCGCGCCGTTCCGACCTGTCCGAATTCCGTGTCGCCGAAAAGGCCATCGAGCTGGCCAGCCATGTTCCCGGGGTCACCGATGCCTCCGGCGTGCCGGATGCATCAGCCGATCCGGCCATGCATACCGATGTCGGCTTCTTCCTGGTCGGCCCGCGCCGGCCGGATCTGGAAAAGGCGATCGGCTATCGGCCGCCCTTCCATGTGACCTTCAAGCGCGCCTTCACCGCCACGGGCTGGCTCGGCATCGTTGTGCCGGTCTTCCTGCTGACGGTGCTACTGCTGGTTGTCTCCGGCAATGCGCTTGCCCATCTCGGCCTGTCGGTGGAATCCATCACGCTGATGCTGGCGCTGTTTGCGGTGCCTGCCAGCGAAGGCGCGCTCGCCTTCTTCAACACCGTTGTTTCACTGTTCCTGAAGCCGACGCGGCTCGTCGGCTATGATTACAAGCACGGCATTCCAGCGGCATCACGGACCTTGGTCGTGGTGCCGTCGCTGATCGGCTCGCGCGATGATGTCGAGGAAAACATCCGCAACATCGAGGTGCATCACCTCGCCAACACGGCCGAAGAAATCCATTTCGCGCTGCTGTCCGACTGGCCGGATTCCAAGACCGAGATCGACGCCGCCGACATCGAGATCCTGCAATATGCGCGCGACGAGATCGCCAGGCTCAATGCCCGTTATCCCTCGGAAGGCGCGCCGCGTTTCTATATCCTGCATCGCCGCCGGCTCTACAACCAGGCGCAGGGCGCCTGGATGGGCTGGGAGCGCAAGCGCGGCAAGCTGCATGAGCTGAACCTTCTCTTGCGCGGCGACAGCGACACCACCTTCCTGCCGCTCGACGTGCCGCTGCCGGAAAAGGTCGTCTATGTCATGACGCTCGACGCCGACACGCGCACCACGCGCGACGCCGTGTCGTCACTGGTTGGCAAGCTCGCCCATCCGCTCAACCGCCCGCATTTCGACGCGACAAAGCGCGTCGTCACCGCCGGCTACACCATCCTGCAGCCGCGCATCACAGCCTCGCTCACCAGCGGCGACGACGCTTCCTTCTTCCAGCGCGTCTTCTCGTCCAACAGCGGTCTCGATCCTTACGTCTTTGCCGTTTCGGACCTCTACCAGGACGTCTTCAGCGACGGCTCCTTCACCGGCAAGGGCCTTTATCACGTCGACGCTTTCGAGGCGGCGCTGCAGGGCCGCATCGAGGAAAACACCGTCCTCAGCCACGATCTGCTCGAAGGTGCGCTGGCGCGCGCAGCACTTGTCACCGATGTCGAATTGGTCGAGGACTATCCTACCCGCTACTCAGTCGACGCCTCGCGCCACCACCGCTGGGCGCGCGGCGACTGGCAGCTGCTGCGCTTCATCTTCTCGCCGCGTTCCGGCGTGCCGGCGCTGTCGCGCTGGAAGATGGTCGACAATCTGCGCCGCTCGCTCACCCCGATCTTCTGGGTGATGGCGGCGATCGCCGGTTGGACGCTGCTGCCCTTCACGCAGGCCGCGCAGTGGCAGGCGCTGCTGATCCTGTCGCTGTTCATGGCGCCGACCTTCGATGTCGTCAACGCCATCCTGCCCAAGAGCGGCGACCAGACGCCGCGCGGCCATTTCTCCGCGCTGGCGCACGACACCGTCTTCGGCACGGCCCTTGTGGCGCTGAAAGTTCTGTTGATGGCGCACAATGCCTGGATGATGGGCGACGCCATCGTGCGCACGCTCTACCGCCTGTTCGTCAGCCGCCAGAACCTGCTGGAATGGCGCACCGCGTCGCAGGCGCACAAGGGCGGCGACAACGATATCGGCTCCTATTACAGCATGATGTATGGCGCCGTGATCATCGGCGTCGTCGGTCTCGCTATCCCCGTGTTGGCCGATTCCACCGGTGCCTTCGTCGCCTTCTTCTTCGCTCTGTTCTGGATCGGTTCGCCGGCGGTTGCCTGCTGGATCAGCCGCTCGGCCGAGACCGAGGACCGCCTGCGCATATCGCAGGCCGACATCCACGCGCTGCGCACCGTGGCGCGCCGCACCTGGCATTATTTCGAAACCTTCGTCACGGCCGAGCACCACAATCTGCCGCCCGACAATTTCCAGGAAAGCCCGGCGCCGGTTGTGGCGCCGCGGACGTCGCCGACCAATATCGGCGTCTACCTGCTGTCGGTGGTGTCGGCACGCGATTTCGGCTGGATTGCGCTCTCCGACGCCATCACTCGCATCGACGCCACGATGACGACCATCGAGAGCATGCCGCGCAACCGCGGCCACCTCTTCAACTGGTACGACACGACGACGCTCAAGCCGCTCTATCCGCTTTACATCTCGGCCGTCGACAGCGGCAATCTCGCCGGACATCTGGTCGCGGTGGCGGCTGCCTGCGCCGAATGGGCGGAAGCCCCGTCCGTTCACCTGCAGGGCGATTTCGAAGGCGTCCTCGACACGGTGAGCATCCTCGACGAGAGCCTCGAGGAATTGCCTGACGACCGCCGGCAACTGCGGCCGTTGCGCCAGCGTCTGGCCGACCGCCTCGACGGCATGCGGCGCGCCGTCATGACCATCAAGGCGCAGCCGGAAATGGCCTCGATCCGCACCATCAACCTGGCCGTGCTTGCCGGCGAGATCCGCAAGCTCGCCACCGCCATCCACACCGAGGCCGGATCGCAGCGCAGCGACATTATCGCCGACTGGGCGGCACGGCTGGAAGCGACCTGCGAGGCGCATGTGCATGACTCCCACAGCGACGAAAACGCCGTCGAAGCCTTGCGCGCCAAGCTGCTGGCGCTGCGCGAACGCTGCCGCCGCTATGCCTTCGAGATGGATTTCTCTTTCCTTATGCGCCAGGAGCGCAAACTGCTCTCGATCGGCTACCGGGTCGAGGAGCACCAGCTCGACGAGAGCTGCTACGATCTGCTCGCCTCCGAGGCGCGGCTGACCAGCCTGTTCGCCATCGCCAAGGGTGACCTGCCGACGGAGCATTGGTTCCGGCTTGGAAGGCCGATCGTCGAGATCGGCTTCCAGGGTGCGCTGATGTCCTGGTCGGGCTCGATGTTCGAGTATCTGATGCCGCCTTTGGTAATGAAGGAGCCGCAGGGGTCGATCCTCAACCAGACCAG
The DNA here is from genome assembly GCF_040318435.1 of Mesorhizobium sp. M1143. Taxonomy (NCBI): domain Bacteria; kingdom Pseudomonadati; phylum Pseudomonadota; class Alphaproteobacteria; order Hyphomicrobiales; family Phyllobacteriaceae; genus Mesorhizobium; species Mesorhizobium sp. M1143. The sequence continues at coordinate 12,579 of NZ_JAMYMJ010000057.1, forward strand.
CAAGCTGATCATCAAGCGCCAGATCCAGTACGCGCGTTCGAAGAACGTGCCCTGGGGCATTTCGGAAGCGGCCTACAATGCCCGCGACCGCGAACTGACCTACCAGTATACCAATTTCGGCGTGCCCGGACTTGGTCTCAAGCGCGGCCTTGGCCAGAACACGGTGATCGCGCCTTACGCCACGATCCTCGCGGCGCAGTTCACACCGCGCGAATCCGTCCAGAATCTGGCCAGGCTGCGCTCCATCGGCGCTCTCGGCCGGCATGGCTTTTACGACGCCGTCGACTTCACGCCGCAGCGCGTGCCGGAAGGCACCGACCATGCCGTTGTCCTGAACTACATGGCGCACCACTCCGGCATGTCGATCGCCGCCGTTGCCGACGCCATCTTCGAGGGCCGGCTACGCGACCGCTTCCACAGCGATCCGGTGATCGAGTCTGCCGAACTCCTGCTGCAGGAGAGGGCGCCGCGCGATATCCCGACCGCCACCGTCAGGACCGAAGCCGACGAACGCTCGAAGGACGAGACCGAGGCCGAGAGCCCGGATTCGCGCATCGTCCTCGACCCGCTGAGGGCGTTGCGCGCCACCAGCGTCATGTCCAATGGCCGCTACTCCGTCATGGTCTCGGCCACCGGTTCCGGTTACAGCCGCTGGGGCGAACTCGCCGTCACCCGTTGGCAGCCCGATCCGACCGAAGACCGGCTCGGCTCCTACATCTTCCTGCGCGACGCCGGCAGCGGCGACTGGTGGTCGGCCACCGCAGAGCCGAAGCAGGCGACCGGCGAGAGAGTGCAGACGCTGTTTTCCGATGACAAGGCGAGCTTCGTCAAAACAGTGGGCTCGCTGCGTTCGGAGGTCGAATGCATCGTCATCTCGGAAGGCAATGGCGAGGGACGGCGCGTCACGCTCTACAATGACGGCGCCACTGACCGGCATATCGAGGTGACCTCCTTTGCCGAGCTGGTGCTGGGCAACGAAGCCTCCGACAATGCCCATCCTGCGTTCTCGAAAATGTTTATCGAGACCGAGATCGCTGCCAACAACGGCGCCATCTTTGCCACCAGGCGCAAGCGCGAGAAGAACGAGCCTGACGTCACCATGGTGCATTTCGTCACCGATCCGTCCGGGTCGGCGCGCGATGCCGAGGCCGAAACCGACCGCCGTGCCTTCATCGGCCGTGGCCGTACCATCGCGGAAGCGGCGGCCTTCGATCCCGGCGCCAAGCTTGGCGGTCACCACGGCTTCACCCTCGATCCGGTAGCGGCCCTGCGCCGCCAGGTGCGGGTGCCGGCCAACAAGAAGATATCGCTGACCTTCTGGACCGCCGTCGGCGCGAACCGCGCCGAACTGGACGAGGCCATCGCCAGGCTCGACCATCCCGAAAGTTTTGCCCGCCAGGCGATGCTTGCCTGGACGCGTTCGCAGGTGCAGACCCGCCATCTTGGTCTCAGCCTGACCGACGCCGCCAACGTGCAGAAGCTGGCGCGCTTCCTGATCTATCCCGATCCGTTCCTGCGCCTGCCCGGCGAATCCATCGCTTCGGGGCTGGGCAAGCAGTCCAGCCTGTGGCCGACCAGCATTTCGGGCGATTTCCCGATCTTCTTAGTCCGCATCGGCGACGTGGCCGACCTCGAAATTGTCGCCCAGGCGCTGCGCTTCCAGGAGTATATGCGCGCCCGCGGCATGATGATCGACTTCGTGGTCGTCAACGAGCAGGCATCGTCCTATGTCCAGGACCTGCAGCGCGCGGTCGAAACGCTGTGCGAAAACAGCCGCCTGCGCGGCAAGGAACTCGGGCCGCGCCAGCACATCTTCGCCGTGCGCCGCGACCTGATGGACGAGGCGACGTACAAGACGCTGCTGGCGGTTGCCCGCGTGGTTCTGCACACCCGCAACGGCACCATCTTCGACCAGATCGAACGCGCCGAGGCGGCAGCCTTGCAAGCACGCGATGCCCTGCAGCCGGCGCCCCCCGCGTCGCTGCGCGAGCCGTCTCTGCCGGTGCCGGCGGCGCCTGCATACCATGCCGCGTCCGACAGCAGCGCCGACGGCAGCGGCCTCAGCCAATGGAACGGCTTTGGCGGTTTCGAGGGCGACGGCCGCCACTATGTCACCCGCCTTGCCGGGCGGCGCTCGACGCCGCAGCCCTGGATCAACGTCGTCTCGAACGCCTCGTTCGGATTCCATGTCTCGGCCGAAGGCGCTGCCTTCACCTGGAGCCGCAACAGCCGCGATTACCAGCTGACGCCATGGTCGAATGATCCGGTCACCAACCGGCCGGGCGAGGGCATCTACATCTACGATCAGGCCAGCGGCAAGGCATTCTCGCCGCTGGCTGCCGTGGTCCGCGATCCCTCGATGACCTATGAGACATGGCACGGCCAGGGCTTCTCCACCTTCCGGTCCAAACGCGGCCCGCTGTCGATGGATCTGACGCACGTCGTCGATCCCGTCGATCCAGTGAAGATCACGCGGCTGCGCATCCAGAACTCAGGCTCGGCGCCGGCGCGGCTGCGCGTCTATGCCTATGCCGAATGGGTTCTCGGCAGCCATCGCTCGAGCACGGCTGCGACCATCATCCCGTCCAGGGATCCAGCGGCTGGCGCGCTTCTGGCGCAAAACCCCTACGGTCTCGATTTCGGCGACCGGGTGGCCTTCCTGGCCGCCACCGGTCCGGTGCATTCGGTGACAGCCGATCGCGGCGAGTTCATCGGCAGGCATGGCACCAGCGCCTTCCCGCACGCCGTCGTCAGCGGAGCCGGCCTGTCGGGCCGCGTCGAGGCCGGCGACGATCCGTGCGCAGCTGTCGCCAGCGATGTCGACATCCCCGCCGGCGGCGACGTCACGCTGGTCTGGCTGCTTGGCGACGCCGCCACATCAGCCGAGGCGAGCGCTTTGGTGCAGACCCATTCGGGCAAGGATTTCGACCAGCGGCTGGCCGACAATGAACGCGTCTGGCGCGGCTTCCTCGACACCATCCAGGTCGAGACGCCCGACAAGGCGCTCGACGCCATGGTCAATCACTGGCTGCCCTATCAGAGCCTGGCCTGCCGCATCCGCGCCCGCTCGGCCTTTTATCAGGCAAGCGGCGCCTTCGGCTTCCGCGACCAGCTGCAGGACACGCTGGCCCTGCTTGCGCATGATCCGAAACTGGCGCGCGACCAGATCCTCAATGCGGCGCGCCGGCAGTTCCCCGAAGGCGATGTCCAGCATTGGTGGTTGCCGCGCACCGACGCCGGCGTGCGCACCATGATCTCCGACGATGTGGTCTGGCTGGCGCATGCCACCAATCGCTACATCGAGGTGACCGGCGATACAGGGATCCTGAAGGAGCAGCTGCCTTTCATCGACGGGCAGGTGCTGGGCGAGGGCGAGCACGACGCCTTCTTCACGCCGGAAATCTCCAAGACGAACGCTTCGCTCTACGACCATTGCGCGCGCGCGCTCGACCTTGCGGTCAAGCGCAGCAGCCCGGCCGGGCTGCCGCTGATCCTCGGCGGCGACTGGAACGACGGCATGAACCGCGTCGGCGAAGCCGGCAAGGGGGAGAGTGTCTGGCTCGGCTGGTTCCTTTTGAAGACGCTGGGCGACTTTACCACCGTGGCCAAGGGGCAGGGCGACACCAAGCGGGCGCAGGCCTGGACAAAACACGCCGATGTGCTGAAGCGGGCGCTGGAAAGCACCGCCTGGGACGGCCAGTGGTATCGCCGCGGCAGCTACGATGACGGCACGCCGCTTGGCTCGCACAATTCGGACGAGTGCAAGATCGACTCCATCGCGCAGTCGTGGAGCGTGCTCTCCGGCGAGGGCGACCCCGCGCGCTCGACCACGGCGATGCAGCAGGCGACGAACCTGCTGGTCGACGACAAGCTCAAGATCGTCAAACTGTTTACCCCGGCCTTCCAGAACACGAGAAAGGACCCTGGTTACATCAAGAGTTATCCGCCGGGCGTGCGCGAGAACGGCGGCCAGTACACCCATGCGGCGACCTGGTTCGTGATCGCGCTCGCCGAAATGGGCCGCACCGACGATGCCTATCGCTGCTTCTCGATGCTGAACCCGGTCAACCATGCGCTCGACGATGCATCGGCCGAGCATTATCGCGTCGAGCCGTACGTCGTCGCCGCCGACATCTATTCCGGTGAGGACAAGGGCGGTCGCGGCGGCTGGACCTGGTATACGGGCTCAGCGGGATGGCTCTACCGTGCTGCGGTCGAAGGCATTCTGGGCATTGAGCGGCGGGGCAAGCAGATCACGTTCCGGCCGAAACTGCCCAGCCATTGGGACGGCTATTCTGCAACGCTGAAGATGCTGGGGGCGGAGGTCAAGGTTCGCGTCATCCGCGACAAAAAGGCCAAATCCATCTCGCTCGAAGTCAATGGAACCAAGACAAAGTCTTCCGGTTTTCAGCCGAAGGCCGGCGACAAGACCGAGGTGGTCGTCAAGATACCCGCGTAAAATCAAGGGCTTCAGATTGTTGACGCGCGCCTTTAGAGGCGCGCGTTTTCTACTTGGGCATGCTCGTGGCGCAGTACGGCGTGCCTTCCCGGATACCGGCGGGCCAAGCGTGCAGTGACTAAAAATGTGGCAGCGCCAGATGCTGCCATGATTTTGCCGCAAGACTGACATTTCACCTTTTATCTCAAACCGTTAGGTGATCACGGCAGATTTCGCAACGTCGTCATCTTTTGTTCGCAGAATGGGAACGGAAGAGGTAGACGGGCATTGTTTTGCGACCCGTTAACCGGTACGTGTCAAGAAATGGTGCGGTGCACAATAATGTTTTGGGCGGAGTAGCTGAAGTGTCACTTCTGCAAATCTACTGGAGAGCGCTGGGTTATCTCGCAGCCGACAGGAAGCGCGTTGCGTTTATCTGCGGTGCGAATGTCGCGCTCGCCATTATCGCCATCCTCGAGCCGATCATGTTCGGCCGGGTGATCGACGCCATCTCCGATAAGGGTTCGGTGTTTTCGACCCTGGCGCTGTGGGCCGGTCTCGGCGCCTTTAACATCGTCGCCTTCGTGCTGGTGGCGCGCGGCGCCGACCGTTTTGCCCACAAGCGGCGCAGCGAGGTGCTGTGCCAGTCGTTCGAGCGCGTGATCACCATGCCGCTCGCCTGGCACCACCAGCGCGGCACCTCCAACGCGCTGCACACGCTGTTGCGCGCCGTCGAGACGCTGTTCAGCCTGTGGCTTGAATTCATGCGCCAGCATCTGTCGACGGCGGTTGCGCTGGCTCTGCTGATTCCGACCGCGATAAGCATGGATCTGCGCATGTCGCTGGTGCTGATGGCGCTGGGCGTTCTCTATGTCGGCATCGGCCGGCTTGTGATGAAGCGCACCAAGGCAGGCCAGGCCGCCGTCGAGCGCCACTATCATCAGGTGTTCGCGCATGTGACCGACTCGGTCAGCAACGTCGCCGTGCTGCAGAGCTACAACCGTCTCGGCCACGAGGCCGATACGCTGCGCCGCTATGTCAAGAACCTGCTCGACGCCCAGAACCCGGTGCTCGACTGGTGGGCGATGGCCAATGCGCTGCACCGCCTGTCGTCGACCATTTCGATGATGGTTGTGCTTTTGATCGGCGCCTATCTCGTCACCCATGGCCAGCTCAAGATCGGCGACGTTATCGCCTTCACCGGCTTTGCCACGCTGCTGATTGCCCGCCTCGACCAGATGTCGGCTTTCGCCAACCAGATTTCGGAAGCCCGCGCCAAGCTCGAGGACTTCTATCACCTCGAGGATTCGGCCGCCGACTCCGCCGAGCCGGACGGCTTGCGCGACCTCACCAACGTCACCGGCCACGTCCGCTTCGAGAATGTCGGCTTCGAGTTTGCCAATTCGAGGCAGGGCGTCGACGACGTCTCCTTCGAAGTCCAGGCCGGGCAGACGGTTGCCATCGTCGGCCCGACCGGCGCCGGCAAGACGACGCTGATCAACCTCTTGCAGCGCGTCTTCTCGCCGTCTCATGGCCGTATCCTGATCGACGGCATCGACACCCGCACGGTGACCCGCAAGTCGCTGCGTCATTCGATCGCCACCGTCTTCCAGGATGCCGGCCTGCTCAACCGCTCGATCGAGGACAACATCCGCGTCGGTCGTGCCGAGGCGACTTATGACGAGGTTCACGCCGCCGCCAATGCGGCTGCCGCGCAGGATTTCATCCTTGCCAAGAGCGCCGGCTATGACACCGTCGTCGGCGAGCGCGGCGGCCAGCTTTCAGGCGGCGAGCGTCAGCGCATCGCCATTGCCCGCGCCGTGCTCAAGGACGCACCGATCCTGGTGCTCGACGAGGCAACGAGCGCGCTCGATGTCGAGACCGAGGACCGCGTCAAGGAAGCCATCGACGAACTGAGGCGCAACCGCACCACCTTCATCATAGCCCACCGCCTGACCACCGTCCGCGACGCCGACCTGGTCGTGTTCATGGACAAGGGCAAGGTGGTCGAGATGGGCGGCTTCGCCGAACTGTCGCTGCGCAATGGCCGTTTCGCCAGCCTGCTGCGCGCCGGCGGCCTGCTCAACGACGAGGAAGTCCGCCGCCTCAGCCGCACCGTGAATATCGAAGCGGCGTAGCTTTTTTACCTCCCCCTTGTGGGGAGGTCGGACCCGTAGGGTCCGGGTGGGGGTAGTGCCCCACCACCCCCACCCCGCTGCTTCGCAGCGACCCTCCCCACGAGGGGGAGGGTAAATAAGACTGCGACACTCCCTCGATTGCCCCGAACGCGCCGCCGGTCTATCTAGACCTTATGAGCGATACCTCCTCACGCCTCGCCGGCTGGACCGACCTCGCCAACCCCACGCGCTTTGCCGGGCTGGCCGATAGGCTGGTGCCGTGGCTGGCGTCGATCGCCGCGATCCTGCTCGCCATCGGTCTCTATATGAGCTTTGCCGCGCCTGAGGATTTCCAGCAGGGCATCACGGTGCGCATCATGTATATCCACGTGCCTTTCGCCTGGCTCGCCATGATGTGCTACACGGTGATGGCCGTCGCCGCGCTCGGCACGCTGGTCTGGCGCCATCCCTTGGCCGATGTCGCGCTGAAGTCGGCAGCCCCGATCGGCGCCACCTTCACCGCACTTGCGCTGGTCACCGGCTCGATCTGGGGCAAGCCGATGTGGGGCACCTGGTGGGTCTGGGACGCCCGCCTGACCTCGGTCTTCATCCTCTTCCTGATGTATCTCGGCATCATCGCGCTGACGCGTGCGCTGGATGACGCCAGCCGCGCCGCCTGGGCCGCCGCCATCATCACGCTCGTCGGCTTCATCAACATCCCGATCATCAAATTCTCGGTCGACTGGTGGAACACGCTGCACCAGCCGGCGTCGGTGTTCCGGCTCGGCGGACCGACGATCGATCCCAGCCTGCTATGGCCGCTGCTGGTGATGGCGCTCGGCTTCACCGTGCTGTTCTTCGCGCTGCATTTGACGGCGATGCGCACCGAAATCCGCCGCCGGCGGGTGATCGCCATGCGCAGGGTGGCAGCACGGCAGGCCGACTAGCGCGATTTTCAAAACCGAAGCCATACGCCTGCCGCCAAACATTAGCATGTGCTGCTATGTTGCGGTGCAGCAACAAGAATTCTCAAAAGATTGTTCCCGACTTCGCTTGGCTCCTTGATCTCGTTTGCTTTCTTGACAGCTCGGCCGCGAAGCAAGAGTGATACCAGTCACTAGTTGTAGCGAGGGAATCGGCGATGAAACTGCGCTTGTTGGCTGGCGTCTCGACATTTGCATTGGCGCTTGGCTGGAGTTCGGCCTACGCCGCCGACGCGATTGTCGACGTTCCGAGGGCGGAGGATCTCTGGTACGTCACGCTCTTCGGCGGCGCCAGTTTCCCGAACCATGTGAAAACGGACTACAATGGTACTGGCTATTCAGTCGATCTTGATACCGGGTTCGTAATCGGCGGCGCTGTCGGTCGGCGCATCAACGATGTGTTTCGTGTCGAAGGCGAATTGTCCTACGCGCGCTACAAGGCAAGCGAATACAGCTACACGGGCGTCGGCAACTATCCGGCTTCCGGCAATCTGTCGGCCACCTATCTTCTCGCCAACGTCTGGGCCGATGTTGCGCATTTTGGTGATGCCAAACTCTATGTCGGCGGCGGTCTCGGCGCGGCCTATGTTACCGCCGATACTCACTTTGATGGCCACGCCTTTGGATACGGGCCTGGCGGCTGGGGTTTCGCCGGCCAAGTGGGCGCCGGTGTTACCTACGCGGTAACGCAGAATGTCGACCTCGATTTCGGTTACCGCTTTAAGGCCGTGACAAGCGTGGATCTAGACGACAATGATGGCGGCGGCACATACGAGAACGCCAAATTGTACTCCCACAATCTCCAGCTTGGCGTAACCCTGAAGTTCTGATTGGTTCGTCGCAGGCCGCGACCGGGATTTGACGGATGCCGCTCTTGCCACGCCGGCAACCCCTGGGTCCGCCGGCAATGATCCCAGCTTCGCTGCCGACCGCCGGTGAGTCGGCGGAAAAGACATTGCAGCGCGGCATCGACCTGCAACGGCGCAAGCGTTTTCGCGAGGCCGAGTTCTGCTACCAGACGGTGCTTCGCACGCAGCCCAAAAATGCCATGGCGCTGAACCTGATGGGCACGCTCGCCATCGAGGCCGAGCATCATGACGCCGCCATTGCCTATATGGAAAGGGCGGTCAAGCTCGAACCGGACAACGCCATCTTCCGCAACAATCTCGGCAATGCCTACAATGTCACCGGCAACGTCGACAAGGCGCGCAGACATCTGAGAAAGGCGATCGAGCTCGACGGAGGGCTCATCGAAGCGCTGTGCAATCTCGGCCGCTCCTACCGCAGCCAGCTCGAGGGCGACATTGCCGAAGGGTTCTATCGCCAGGCGCTGGCTATCGACGGCCAGTCGGTGATGGCACTTGCCGGTATGGGCGATTTGCTCACCGACATTGGCCGGCCGGCCGAGGCGGTCGAATGCTTCAGCAAGGCCCTTGCCATCGACCCGGGCCATGTCGAGGCGCTGGCTGGAATGGCGCTTGCGCGCCGGGCGGTCAAGGACGATCCGACGTTGCCTTTGGTGCTGAAACGCCTGGAATTGCCGACAACCACCGATCGCGAGCGGGTAGTGCTGCACCACGCCGCCGGCAAGATGCTCAATGATCAGCGCGAGTATAGCCCGGCCATCCGCCATTTCGCGAGGGCCAAGGCGATTTCCGGCAATGATTTCGACATCGACCGGCACACCCAGCTTTACGACAGCTTCATCGACACTTTCGACGCCGGCTTCTTCGAGGCGCGAGCCAATTTGGGAAATCCATCCAGACGCCCGGTCTTCATCGTAGGCATGCCACGGTCGGGAACGACGCTGACCGAGCAGATATGCGCCAGTCATCGCGATATACATGGCGCCGGGGAGTTGTCGACCATTCGTTCACTTGCCGGCGAACTTGGGTTCGACAAGCTCGACCCAGCCATTTTCACCAAGGCCATGGCGGCGCTCACTGCAGCCAAGGCCAAGGAGCTTGGATCGAAATATCTCGACGATCTCAAAAAGCGCAACAACACGGTGCGGCTTGTCGTCGACAAGATGCCGCACAATTTCGAGCTGCTGGCCTTCATCAGCCTGATCTTGCCGAATGCCCGCATCATCCATTGCCGGCGTGACCCGATGGACAATTGCGCGTCCTGTTTCATGCATAATTTTTCCGAGGCGCACGGCTATAATGCCGATCTGACCAAGCTTGGGCAGTATTACCGGCAGTATGACCGCCTGATGCGCCATTGGGCCAAGGTCATCCCGCTGGATATCCACGACATGCCCTACGAAGAAACGGTCGCCGATTTCGAAAATCGCGCCCGCGGATTGATCGGATTCCTCGGCATCGAGTGGGACGATGCCTGCCTGCGTTTCGACGAGACCGAGCGCACCGTGCGGACGCCGAGCCGCTGGCAGGTGCGCCAGCCGATCTATTCATCCTCGGTCGAGCGCTGGAAGCTGTATGGCGACGCGCTGGATCCGCTGAAGGCGGCGCTGGGTCCGGTTTATCCGTCCTGATTTCAGTTGGCCCGAACAACCTCGCGCTCGACGCGCGCTGGCGTAGATTAGACCTGAGTTGCATCGTGCTTTGGGGCCAAATGAAAGCCGAATGCTTTCATGACCGCCAGTGTGGTTTCCAGCGTAGGATTACCGTTTTCGCTGAGCGAGGTATAAAGATGCTCGCGAGCCAAGCCGGTCTTTCTGGCAATGTTGCTCATCCCCTTGGCGCGGGCAACGACACCGAGGGCGGACGCGACGAATTTGGCGTCTCCGGTTTCCATTGCCTCTGCCAGAAACGCCTCGATTGCCGTATCGGAATCGAGCATTTCGGCGGGATCGAAATCATAGATTTTTCCAATCATTGTCGTCACTCCATTCTACGGCCAGGCGCTTTGCTGTCCGTATGTCGGTTTCTTGTGAACTTTTATCCCCGCCGCACAGGAGCAGGATGACCGTTTCACCGCGCTTGTGAAATAAACGCGATAGCCGGGCCCATAGTGAATGCGCAATTCACTGATGCCTTCACCCACTGGGGCCACGTCGCCGGGATTTCCTACAATCAAACGTTGCAGCCGAACGGCAATTGCCGCCTTGGCTCTTCCGTCTTTCAGCTTTTGGTGCCACCTCCGAAAGGTGGCTGTCTGCTTCAGGATTGCCATGGTGACTAGTAAGTTATAAATTACAATTCGTCAATGTCGAAATAGGGCGAGCCTCCAAAACGAAAAGCCTCACCCCATCCGCCCACGCGCTTCCACCTTCAGCGTTTCCAGCACCTTGTCACCGTCGATCAGATGCACCTGGTCGAACAGGTTGGTCACGACGCAGCAATGATCAGGCACCACGCGCACGCGCTCGCCAATGCGAAGCTTCGCACCATTTCCAAGCGTGACCGTGCCATGTTCCTCGCTCAAGCTGGTGACACGGGCGCCGGGCATGCCGAGCAGCTCGCCAAAATCGGCGAGCCCCAGCGTGTCGCTGGACAGCGCCTTGCTGCCGCTGTCCAGGATGGCGCGGGCCGGCGTCGGATGGCTGACCACGGTGGCGAGCACCGTCAGCGCACAATCGTCGAGCGTGCCGACGCCTTTGGCGACCTGGTAGCGGTCGAGGTAGATGTAGGTGCCGGGGCGGTATTCGGTCACCACGCTGTCCTCGCCCGAGCGCCACATGTCAGGCGTGCCGCCGCTGGAGATGCGTTCACAGGCGAGACCCGAGGCCGCGAGCGTTTGTTTGGCGCCGGCCAGCCACGATTCAGCCTCGGCGGCGCGGCCGGCCGCGGGGTAGGTCATCAGCCCGCCGAAGGTGAGCCCCTTGGCTTGGTCGATCAACTTCGCCAGTGCCAGCGCCTCGGCGGCGCTCTGCACGCCGCAACGGCCCATGCCGGTGTCGCATTCGACCAGGACGGGCAGGGGGTGCCCGGTATCGGTGAAGGTGGCGGCGAGCCCATCCAGCGTTTCGAGGTTGTCCACCGTCACTGACAGTGTCACACGGCCATGCAGCGCCTTGAGGCGCTCCAGCTTGGCGCGGCCAAGGATGTTGTAGGGCAGGAAAATATTGGTCAGCCCGGCATCGGCCATCACTTCGGCCTCGCCGATCTTCTGGCAGGTGATGCCGACCGCGCCGGCCGCCATCTGCTTCTTCGCCCAATAAGGCAGCTTGTGCGTCTTGATGTGCGGCCTGAGTTTCAGCCCGTGGCGGTCGGCATGCGCCTGCGCTCGTGTGATGTTGGCTTCGGCGCGGGCTGCGTCGATGAGGATCGCCGGCGTGTCGAGGTCGTCTATGCCTTGCATGAAATATCACCCTGGGAAATCTGGCTGACTTATGGCCCCGATCCGCACGGATGTCATGGGGCCAGCACGCAGTTTGCGTCGACACCGCAGCGCTGTTCGGCTATGCGCTTCAGATAACTCCAGGGAACGCGACGCGAAGGGATCACGATCATGAAACGCTCCACCGTCAACGACATCATCCGCGATGCAGACGCCTTCATCCGCTCGTTCGGCTACATCATGCCGCCCTTCGCCTACTGGAGCCCGGAAGAGATGAAGGCGCGCAAGGCCGACTCCGCCGCCATTTTCACCTCGCGGCTTGGTTGGGACATCACCGATTACGGCCAGGAAAAATTCGACGAACTCGGCCTGTTCCTGTTCACCGTTCGCAACGGCGTCTATGCCGACATGAAGAAGGGCATGGGCATGCTTTATGCCGAGAAGATTATGATCTCGCGCAAGGATCAGCTGTCGCCGATGCATCGCCACAACATCAAGGCCGAGGATATCATCAACCGTGGCGGCGGGAAGCTGGTGCTCGAACTGTTCATGCACGATCGCGACGGCGGCATCGATCCGAAGGCCGAAGTGTCGGTGCCGGTCGACGGCACCATCCACAGGCTGCCGGCAGGCGGGCTGCTGAAGCTCGACCCGGGCCAGAGCGTGACGCTGATGCCCGGCGTCTGGCACGCCTTCTGGGCCGAGGGCAAGGATGTGCTGATCGGCGAGGTCTCGACCGTCAATGACGACCTTACCGACAACGTCTTCCGCGAACCGATCGGCCGCTTCTCCAACATCGACGAGAATGTCGCGCCGGTGCACCTTTTGGTGTCCGACTATGAGAAGTGGGTGGGGTAGGCGATGCCTAATCGCCCCAATTCACCTGCTGAAAGAACGTCCAGATGCTGATCGTGCTGTCATCCCGATCGCTCGTGCTGTGCAGCGTCAGGACAATATCCACGGTGGGCGGCGCCTTGATCAAGACTGTGATCAGGCGCGCGCTGCCGTCAGGCACGATACCTATGCCTGAGGTCATTTCCCAATTTCCGTCGGCTTGCTGAAGTCGGGAAGAAGTATCTCCGAATTGCTCCCTCATCGATGCATCGTTTGGAAACGGTTCGTCGGTGAGTTCTGCAAATTCCTTCCAGGATCCGGAGACTGCCGCCTGAGTGGCGCGTTCTATTCTGGCTTTTTCCGCTTCGCTAACTTGAGCCGGCATCCCGAACTCCGATCTACCGCTGGTACTTATCCGCCTTACGCGTCCCCAGCAAAAGCTTGCGTTCGAGCTGTGCCCGCAGCTCTCCGTAATAGGCGGTGAGGAAGGCCCTGGAATCGACGGCATCGACCATCATGCCGATCTTGCGCCCGATCGTCTCGGCCACCGCTTTCAGCGCGAAATAGTCGTCGCGGCGCAGCACCTCTTCCAGCTTGTGCAGTTCGGCAATGCCATAGGCGTCAAGCTGCGCCTGGGTGAAGCGGAAGGCGCGAGCATTCTGGCGTTGCGACAGGTCCTCGACCAGCGCCAGTTTCGGCGCCTCGACCACCCAGGTTCCGGCAAGCAGGTCGCCGATGCGCATGCGGTCGCGGTTGAACAGCGGGAAGAGCGCAAACAGCAGCGTCCACACCAGTCCGAAGATCGTCGTCAGCGTGTCGGCGAGCCCCATCTCGCTGCGGCCGAGGATGATCGACAGCGGCAGGAAGATCTCGATCTCGCGCATCAGGTTGCGGGCAATGACCTGATCGACTGACAGGCCGGCGCCGCTGCGCGACGCCACCCGGATGCCGAGCATCCGTTTGCCGGGTGTGGCGGCGCGGCGGCCGGCTTCGAAGACGATGAAGTAGGCGTTGCGCAGGAAGAAGATCAGGATGATCCAGACGATGAACAGCGGCTGCGCGCCTTCGCCTTTGAGGCCGGCCAGCCCGAACAGTGCAACGATCGAGATCACGATCGCCGTGACGATGATGATGACAAAGTCGAGCAGGAAGGCGGCGGCGCGAGTGCCGGCATCGACGAGCTTGATCCGGAGATCGACCCCTTCCGGCGTGATCAGCGGCCGTATCGTCGAGACGGTAGCACGCCTAGCGGTCGCCATGCCGCACCACCCTGAACAAATAGAAATAACAGAGCCACAGCGTCAGCATGCCGCCGCCAATGGCGTAGCGTGTAGCGTCGCTGGTGATCACCTGCCTGCCGATGCCTTCGAGCAGGCCGGCAAACAAAAGCATGATCGTCACCCCGACCATGGTGGTTGCGGCCACGCGCCCGGCATCGGCTGCCGCCGTCATCCGCGTCAGTTCGCCGGGGAAGGCGATGCGCGTGCCGATGCGCATGCCGGCGGCGCCCGCCAAGGCGATCGCGAACATCTCGGTGGTGCCGTGGATGGACAGCCAGCCGCCCAGCTCCAGCCCGAGCCCCTTGGCGATGTAGATCTGGAACATCGCGCCAAGCAGGCAGCCATTCATCAGGATCAAGAGCACGCTCGGCACCGCGAAGGCAAAGCCCAGCGCGAAGGCCAGGATCGCCACCTGGACATTGTGCGTGAACAGATAGGCGGCGAAGCCCGACAGGAAATTGCTGTCGGCGCCGTCATAAAGCACCTGTCGCAGGACTTCGACTGAGGCATCCGGGTTGCGCCCGCCGGCCAGGCTCGGCGGAATGATGGCGTCGAACCAGCCCTTGTCTTTGGCCACCAGCCAGTAGCCGGCGCCGGCGCCGACAAAGGTCAGGACGACCGACAGCAAGGTCTCGCGCCACAAATCGCGAATTGCATGCGGCCAGTCATGCAGAAAGAAATCGCCGATGCGCTGCCGCAAGCCGCGACGCGCGCCATAGAGGTAGAAGTAGCCGCGCAGGCAAAGCGCTTCGAGATAGCTGACCAGCGCATTGTCGAGCGAGGTCGCCCGCGCCACCGAAAGCGAGGACAGCGCCGAGCGGTAGAGCAATGGCAGCGACAGCAGTTCGTCTTCCGATAGCGTGCGTGGCGCACGTTTCTCGACCCGGGCAAGCAGCGCCTCGAACGCCTTCCAGTCGGCCTCGCGCTCCGAACGGAAGCTCGCCAGCGACTGGCGCACCGCATCCTTGCCGACCAGCGCGTTCACAACAGATCCTCCCGCTTTAGCTCGAGATAGCGTTCGACCAGCGCCGGTCCGAGCCTCTGATGGTCGGCTTCGATGACATGCGCGCCGAGCAGCCTGAGCCTGCCGATGACGACCTGCCTTTCGCGCAGCAGCCCGCCGGCGACGACCGAGCGCGCCACATCCTCCGGTGCGTCCGGCGGCATGTCGGCCAGTGTCTCCAGTTCGACATCCTTCATCATCATGAACAGCACCAGATGCCGTTCGGTGAGCCGGCCGACGGTGCGCAGCATCAGTTCGGCGCTGATCGGATCGACGAAGTCGGTGAAGATGATCACCAGCGAGCGCCGGTCGAGCCGCGCCGCCAGCGTCGTCAGCGCCAGGGTGAAATTGGTCTCTTCGGTGGAATAGTCGATTTCCGCCGCCCGCTTCTGGATCATGGCGAAGCTGGCGGAGCCGCGCACGGCGCCGCTGTAAACGCGCGGCCGCGCGTCGAAGCCGAACAGGGAGACCATGTCACCGCCCTTCAGTGCGATGAACGCCGACAGCAAGGCGGCGGTGACCGCGCGGTCGACCTTCGGCACGCCGTCGACGGGCTCGCACATCAGCCGGCCGCTATCGATGGCCAGCACGATGTTGTTGTTCTCCTCGATACGGAATTCGCGCGCCAGAAGCCTGCCGTGGCGGGCGCTGCGCTTCCAGTCGATCATGCGCCGGCCCATGCCGGGCTGGTAGTCCTTGAGCGCCTCGAATTCGCGGCCCTGGCCGGCGCGGCGCTGCGCATGTCCGTCGGGCAGCGCCTGGCGCTGCAGAAGCGTGATCGCCTCGTCGCGGGCGCTGCGGATATCGGGCAGTATCGCGACCTTGTTGTCCATTGGCAGGACGACCTGGTTCCAGACCAGGCCGAACGGCCCGCGCCAGCGCAGCCACAGGCGATCGAACCTGGCAATGCCGCGCCGCAGCGCCTGAAATCTGAGATCGAGCGATGCGCTGCCGGCCTCGGCGGTCGATGCGCCGCCGGTGCCGCCCAGCGGTTGCAGCCGCTCGTCATGGCCAAGACGCGCCTGCACGGCGCGCGGCCGTCCGCCGAGCCTGGCGGTGACATTGACGGTGAGCTGGCCGCCGACGCTGACCTGCGGCGGGGCGTGGATGCTGGCGTTCAGAGAAGCCCGTCCGCGCCCGGCGGCCGCGTCCACGGCCAGGAAAGCAAGCAGCGCGCAGATCCACAACAGGCCGAGATACCACATCGACGGCAGCGCGAGCGCGATCAGGAAGGCCGGTATTGCACCGGCCGCACCTGCCCAGACTGCCCGGCCGCTCGGATAAATCAACGTGGCGCTTCCGTCTGGTCTACAAGGTCGGTCACGATCTGTTCGACCAGGCGGCCGTCGATCTGCGCCGCCGGCGACAGGATAACGCGATGGCGCAGCGCCGGCACGGCAAGCGCCTTGACGTCGTCGGGGATGACATAGGCACGCCCGTCGAGCGCTGCCCGAGCCCGTGCAGCTCTCGCCAGCATGGCGCCCGCGCGCGGGCTGGCGCCGACCTCGAGGTCAGGGCTTTCGCGCGTGGCCCGCACCAGCCTGGCGATATAGTCGACGACATCATCGACCAGCGTAACCTCGCCGACGGTCGCCAACCCCTTTTCCAGCGTCTTGCGGTCGGCCTGGGCCTTGATGCCGTACTGCTTGATGTCGTGCGAGGCGGTGCCGCCGCCATGGTGGATGATGATCGCCTTTTCCTCTTCCGGGCCGGGGTAGCTCACCCGGTGCTTGAACAGGAAACGGTCGAGCTGGGCTTCGGGCAGGGGATAGACGCCCTGGTGCTCGATTGGGTTCTGCGTCGCGACCACCATGAAGTTCGGGCCGAGCGCATAGGTGGTGCCGTCGAAGGTGACGGCATGCTCCTGCATCGCCTCCAGCAGGGCTGCCTGGGTCTTCGGCGGCGTTCGGTTGATTTCGTCGGCGAGCAGCAGATCGCAGAAGATCGGGCCGCGCGTCAGCGTGAACTGCCCGGTCTGGAAATTGTAGATGTTGGAACCGACGATATCGCCGGGCATCAGGTCGGGCGTGAACTGGATCCTGCCATAGGCGACGCCCAGCGCCTGGGCAAAGCAGCGCGCCGTCATCGTCTTGGCCGTGCCCGGCGGTCCCTCGAGCAATATATGCCCGCCGGCGAACAATGCCGTGAGCATCAGATCGACCGTATCGTGTTGCCCGGTGATGGCCTTGGCCACCTCTTCCCTGATCTGTGTCGCCAGGGCCTTCACATCATCGACGTTCACCGAGCCTCCTTGCCGTCCAGTCGTGCAGCTTTTCGGCTGCATCATGCATTTGTGTCAGGGTCTTTGCCGCGTTCGCAGCTTGCAGGCGGGTCGTGAACCCGCCGGCTTCGTCCTTATCGCGGGAATCGAGCCAGCGGTCGAGCGCTTCGCCCTGCAAACCGTGCGGCGCGCCGAGCAGCGCGCCGGCGCGTACGCGTGCCAGTGCTCCATAGCGGTCGCCCAGTTCTTCCAGCCGGCCGGCGCGGCGCAACAGCATCGCCGTGGTGTCGACCCCCGCGCGGTTTGCGGCCGCGCAGGGGCGCTGGTCGGCCCCGGGCGGGCCCCCCCGCGCCAGGCCAGCGAGGGAGGCCACTGCCGCCCCCGGCACGCGGGGGCG
>NZ_JAMYMJ010000058.1:0-29822 GCF_040318435.1 Mesorhizobium sp. M1143
ATGACGCCTACTGGTGAATTGCCCGTTGAGGCGCCGAAAAGCTCCGGTGAGACGACCTTGCTCGACGACGTGCCATCGCACAGGACGCAAGCGAATTCAGGCGGTCAAAGCGATATCTAAGGTGACGGCTATCCATCAGGGAGAGATACTAAATCGTACTGGCGCGCGAGTTGGCATGATCGGGCAGGGCGGTCACGATGGTCATACAGCAAACGTACTTGCCGAGTTGGATCTATTGGCCGCGCTACTCGATTCCCGCTGGCGCATTCCAGGCACATCAATTCGTTTTGGACTGGATGCGCTCGTAGGTCTGGTTCCCGTACTCGGAGATGCGGCGACGGGCATTGTCTCGGCCTACATCGTCTTGCGAGCTCGAAACGTCGGTGCCGGAAATGGGTTGGTCGCCCGCATGCTAGGCAACGTGCTGCTGGATACGCTCGTAGGAAGTGTCCCAATTCTCGGCTCGATCTTCGACGTCTATTTTAAGGCGAACAATCGCAACATCACTCTGCTGCGCCGTCACATCAACAAGTGAGGCGGATAACCAATCGTCGCGATGCAATTCTTCTAAAAGGCTCGGAACCGACAGGGGCGCTGGGGCTTGAGTCGCGATTCCTGGAGTCGCGAGCATATGACCAGTGCCATTGACCGGCTTTCGTTCATCGAGTTCCAATCGCCCACACTGGTCGAGAAAGCTCCCGAAGGCGGAGATTGGCTTCACGAGATCAAATATGACGGCTACAGGACGCAGCTGGTCGTTGAAGGCGGAAAGGCGCGAGCATTCACGCGTCGCGGCTACGATTGGTCCCACCGTTACAAGAGGATTGTTCAGGCCGCGGCAAGCCTGCCGGTCAAATCCGCTATCATCGATGGTGAAGCTGTCGTCCTGGGCGACACCGGCCTGCCGGACTATCAAGCCCTGGAACGTGAGCTGGGCAACCCAAGTTCGCTGCGGATGACTCTCTACGCTTTCGACCTCCTGTACCTCGATGGCCGTGATCTACGGGAACAACCGTTAGTGAAGCGCAAGGCTGCGCTGAAGAAGCTGCTGACCGAAACCGAGCCAACCCTGACTTATGCCGAGCATCTGGAGGTGAACGGCAAGGATATGTTCGACCATGCCTGCCGGATGGGCATAGAGGGAATCGTATCCAAGCGAGCGGATGCTCACTACCGCTCGGGCGTCCAGACCAGTTGGGTCAAGGTCAAATGTGTCAAGAGCGACACTTTTCCAATCGTGGCTTTCGTCGAGAAACTTGGCGCGCAGCCGCGCCGCATCGCATCGTTGTACATCGGCAGGCGAGAGGGCGACCGGCTGCTTTATGCCGGGAAGGCCCAGACCGGCTATACGCTGGACGCAGCCCGGCGCGTTAGGGAGCGGCTTGATCCGCTTGTAATCGCCAAGTCACCGCTGTCGGAGCCGATCAAGAAGCCCAAGGCGACATGGGTCGAACCAGACGTTCTTGCCGAGGTGCAATTCAGTGGCGTGTCGGACCGGGGCATCTTGCGTGAGGCGGTCTTCAAGGGACTCCGCGAGGACCTTCAGGCAATCCCGCCCAAGCCTCCATCGCCGTCCAAGCGGAGGTCGGAAGGACAACACGGCGTCCCGCGCGAGAACATTCTCCAGCTGCTACCCGATGCGGTTGCACCTTCCAAGGAAGAGCTGGCAGACTATTGGCGGCGGGTCGCTGATCAAGTTCTAGTTCATCTCGTTCGGCGACCGCTGAAGCTGGTCCGCCACGCCTCCGGCGCAACCTTCTATCACAAGGGACCGCTACCTCGGATACCGTCGTCCGTGCACCAGCTCCGCGTTCAAAAGCGCGAAGGCGGCGAAGGCGTTCGGGTATGGATAGATGACATGGATGGTCTGCTTGGCTTGGTCGAGATGGATGCCGTTGAGCTTCATCCTTGGAACGCGACGATTGAAGACATCGAACATGCGGACCGGCTCGTCCTCGACCTCGATCCCGGAGAAGGCGTGCCATGGGACGCTGTGATCGAGGCCACGCTGGCGCTACGGGGCATCTTGGAAGCGGCAGGCTTGGAGAGCTGGCCAAAGGTCACTGGCGGCAAAGGCATCCACTTGATGGCCCCGCTCGTTGCGAAGATGACCCATGACAGCGCCCGGAAACTGGCCAAGTCGCTCGCCCACCGTCTGGTTGATACCTATCCTGACCGATACCTGTTGTCAGCTGACCCCGCAGCCCGAGGAGGCCGGATCTTTCTCGACTATCTCCGCAACGGACGGGGCAATACCGCAATAGGCGCTTTTTCCCCGCGAGCGCGGCCCGGCTTCCCAATTGCCCACCCGGTCACATGGAAGCAAGTCGAGGCGGGCATCCGGCCAGACGTTTTCACGCTCGCGCAGCCTTTCAAGCCCGCTCGTCGAAAAGCCGCGTGATGCGTCGCGACCATCAGCCGATATCAGCCCGTTTTCTTGCCTCGCGTTCGAGCCTCTTCCGGTCGTTGCCGTGTTCTCTGATTAGTTCGCGGACCTGTTCTGGCGTGATACGATGCTGTTTGGCGAAATAGCGAACCTCATAATCTTCATCGACTGATACACGATTGCGATCTCGAAAATCACGCTTGCTCTTATCGTCTGCCATCATCTTTCCTCCTGATCAGAGAAACAACGACCGACGTTGTATGTTCCCGGCGCCTCACTTCGGCCGCCAGAGCGCGGGCTGTCCGACCGTACTGGGGCCGCAGGCATTGCGAAGGTGATCTGGCGAAAGTTGGTTGGCCAAAGGCGAGGGTGTTTCGTTTGCTGTTCGGGATAGCTGACCGTCGATCGAGCCTGTCTGCGGGCCTCTTGGTTTTTTACGACGCCAGTCGGAACCCAGACGGGTCGCGGATGATTCAGATGCGCATCCGGGCTATCAACGAGGATCGTGAGCAAAATGGCGGGGGGTGACCACGAAGGCGACAAAACTGCGCTCCGGGAGCCCAAAGTTTCGTCTAGGACGCATGACCCGGGTCACAGCGCCGCGGCACGAGTTCGACTTCATCACCAAGGTCGGCCGCATAGACCACGCCGGAGCTCTCGCAATGTTGCAGAGGCATATGGGAGATATAGAGGCGGTCTTTTTCGGAACTGATGTTTTGGCTAAAGCGCTAGACCAGCCTGCCGAGTGACGCTCAGTTAATCCCTATCGCGGCGCCCAGCCAGCCTTTCCGTTGCCGCTCAGTAAGCCGGCACAAGGCGCGTGTTTCGCAACGGCAAGGCCATGGTGAACTGCAAGCCGTCACGATGGTAGTTCAATTCGATCTTGGCGTTGCATTGCACGGTCACGACTTTTTCCAGAAGTGTCGTGCCAAACCCCCGGCGACTGGGCTGCTCGACTTTCGGCCCATCTCGTTCCCGCCAGTCAAGATTGACGATCTGTGTATCGCCGGACCCGCCTAACGACCAGCGGACATCAAGGCGGCCTCCCGTTTGCGAAAGCGCGCCAAACTTCGACGAATTGGAGGCCAGTTCGTGGAAAGCCATCCCGACAGGGACCGCAATGTCGGCGACTAGCGCTACGTTCGGGCCTTCCAGAACGATACGCGGCCTGTCGCGCGTCTCATAGTGGTCAAGCTCGCTTTCGAGCAGCTTGTGCAGGGAGGCAGTCTGCCAATAATCGTCGGTAAGCATCGAATGGGTCTGGGCCAGGGAAACGAGCCTGGCTGAAAAATCGCGTACGAAATCATCGACGTTGCCGCTCGACTTGGCCGTCGCGCCCATCATGGCGCGAACGTTGGCCAGCGTGTTCTTGACGCGGTGATGCAGCTCGCGGATGAGCAATTTCTGCCGATCGGCGACCTCCCGCTTCTGTTCGATGTAGGACTGGACCTCACGCTGGCGGGCGCGGGCACGCAAGGCGGAGCGCACCGAGTTGGCGAGGCTCGAAGCCAGAAATGGCCGTTCAAGCACGATCAGATAGCGGTCCAGAAATGCCATCCGCGTGTCGACTTCGTTCCCCCGCATCGTCAGAAGCACGATCGGAAAATCCGACCATGCGGGTTGGGCTTCAAGCCAGGCCGCAAACTGCGTTCGATCGGAACTGAGCAGGGCCTCCTCGGCCACGACAAGGCACTGAGCCTCGTCGAGAAGCGGCACTGCCTCTTCCAAGCTGCCGCACACACGCGAGGCAATCTGGTTTGTAGCCAGGATGGAGGCCGCGATCCTCGCGTCACGGCCAAGCGGCGCCAGCACGAGAACGGCGGGGCTGGACGACATCATAACGCCTTGTCCCTCAGAAGGTCTGTCGGCTTGCCTTCAAATTCCGGAGATCCCATCAGGATGCCGCGGAATTGTTCCAGTGGCTCACCTACGGCCACGCCGTTACCGCCAATTTTAAACTCACGAATCGTCTCTTCGTGGGGGCCGACACGTTTCTTGACAACGGAAATCGCGCGTCTCAACTGACCTGCGTTCTCGAAGAAGCGCAGAAGCATGATGGAATCGCAGAGATAGGTCATGTCGACCGGCGCTGCCGTTTGCCCAAACAGCCCGTGATTGGCCAACAGCAGGATCGTCGCCACTGCCTTCTGATTGAGATAGGTGAGGATCTCGTGCATCTGAAGCACCAGATGTTGTTCTTCGGACATGGCATTGAGATAGCCAGTTAGGCTGTCGATCACGACGATCCGCACATTGGATTCTTCGACGGCCGCTTGGATGCGCGAAGACAATTCGCCTGGTGAAAGCTCAGCCGGATTGACAGATTCAAGCATCAGCGTGCCGTCCTCGGCAAACGGCTCCAGGTCCATGCCGAGCCCGGCGGCGCGCGCCAAGAAGATGCGCTTTGTCTCGTCAAACAACAGCACCAGCACACGCTCGCCACGCTCGAGTGCGGCATAGCAATAGGTGCAGGCAATTGTAGACTTGCCAACGCCAGACGGCCCCATCAGCATCGTGCTGGTACCACGGGCCAGCCCGCCGCCAAGCAGGGTGTCGATCCGGTTGTTGCTCATGGCCGGCGTATCATGCTCGGCCACCTCATGCTCGGCTGCAACGAGCCGCGGATAGGCGATAACGCCGCCTGGGCGAATGACGAAATCGTGAAAGCCGCCCCGGATCTGCACGCCGCGCATTTTGATCACGCGTAGCCGCCGACGCTCTCCACCATAGACGGGCGACAGCTGCTCCATCCGAATGACGCCGTGACTGATCGAATGCAAATTGAGGTCATCCTGCTCAGCGGTCAGGTCGTCGAGCATAAGCACCGTCACATTGTTGAGCATGAAGAAGCTCTTCAATGCCAACACCTGGCGCCGATACCGCAGTGACCCTTGCGATAAAAGTCGAATTTCAGAGAGCGAATCGAACACCACGCGATCGGGTCTGACGCGTCCGATCTCGGCCATGGCAGACTGCACGGTTTCGCCGAGTTCCAATTCCGAGGAATGGATCAATGTCTGTAGCTGCGCAGGATCGAAACTGAGCTCCGGCGGCACAAGTTCAAGAATTTGCACCCCCTTCAGATCCCAGCCGTGACGGCCAGCAACCGAGAGCAGTTCGCGCTTGCTTTCTGACAAAGTGATGTAAAGGCATGTCTCGCCATTCTTGGCGCCCTCGATCAAAAACTGGAGGCCAAGAGTGGTTTTTCCAGAACCTGGTTTCCCTTCGATGAGATGGGAGCGGTTCCTGGCGTAGCCGCCACGAAGAATGTAGTCGAGGCCGCTAACTCCAGTTGTGATCGCCGAGGCGTCGTCTCTGTCCAACTAATCCCCCAATGTAATTTCGAGAACCAGATAACGACGGGCACCTTTCGCGGTTCCACGTCTCTCGGTGAGCGCCCTTGTCGTGAGACTCACGAAAAGGCGACAAGAAACGCGGCAAAAAAGGGCGCCGTACCTCTCGGAGCCCTTTTTCAAGTTCAGTTTGGAACCGGCGACCTACCAGCCTTGCCGGCCATACCAGTCATCGATGTCGCGCCGAGCGCGGTCCTTCTCAATGCCGTAGCGCTCCTGAATCTTGCCTTCCAACTGATCGCGGTTACCGGCAATACGGTCCAGATCATCGTCTGTGAGTTTGCCCCACTGTTCCTTGACCTTGCCCTTTACCTGCTTCCAATTGCCTTCGACACGGTTCCAGTCCATGGCACCTATCCTTGTTTGTTTCGGACTGAGAAAAACGCCGTAACGCTACCGGAGTTCCCGTCAAGTTTGAGCAGATCGACCGATCGAAGCGTGGCGAGGTAGGCGGCCCCGAAGCAACCCGCTCTGGAACGCGATGATGGCTTGCCGCGCCGGCTGTGTTCTCCACACTCTTGGCCACAGTCGCTCGCGAGACCAGCTTCGTTGGACAAACAGCGACAGGGATAGCGTGAAGCCAACTATGCTGCGTTGGTCATCCAAGCCTGGCGTCAGATACTAATTCTTGCTGTCGGGAGCCATGTTCCCTGCGGCTTTTGCCCTGAAGCGCCTTACCCGGCTGCGTGTGCCGCAGCTCTCATCCGAGCACCACCGTCTGCGCCCGCCACGCGAGGTGTCGATGAAAAGCCAACCGCAGTTCGGCCCGGTGCACTCGCGCACGCGGCGGCGGTCATTCCTGGACACCAAAAACTCGGCTGTCTCAAAGGCCACGCGGTGGCCGATCGTGTTCAGACTGGCTGCGTCGGTCCACTGCCAAGCGAGGCGGTCGCCGGACGGGAAAAGCGAGCGCTTCGGCAGGGCTAGGGCGACTGCATCGCGCACGATTTGCAAGGCATCGTCCGGCACCCGGGCGCCTGCCGCCTCGGCCTGGAGAGCCGCGTAAACGGCCTCGCGCAAAATCTTGGCCTTTTCCAATGCCGCCTCCGCAAGGAGCGGGCGGGCGGAAGCCTCCGCGAGCAGTGCTCGCGCCTCATCGACGTCGATCAAATCGGCACGTCCAGCCCAGACGACCAGGTCGGCATAGGTCTGCAAGAGGTCTGGCCCCCACACATCGCGTCGCGCGTCGACCGTGTTGACGAAGTCCAAGCAGGGGTGACCGCCAACCATGCGCATGTCGACGATAGTCTTCGCACCATCCATCCCGGAAACATCGGTTGGCGGAACCGTATTGGCAAGAGGCCGTTGTAACGAAATAAACGTCTTTTGGCCGTTACGACGAACCAACAACGCCCAGCGAAGGCTGCTTCCGATGAACCGCAACACAGCGACATTTCTGGTTTTATGTGTGATCTGGGGCACCACGTGGATCGGTATCAAGGCAGGGATCGCCACCGTGCCGCCTCTGATGTTCGCAGGCACGCGTTTTACAGTAGCCGGCTTGCTGATCCTCAGCGCGACGCGCCTAAGGGGCGCTGCTCTACCACGGGTGGCGAAAAGGAGTTGGCCGCGTCTTTTCGTTGTTACGTTGTTCATGATTCCGCTTTGCTATGGCCCACTCTTTTGGGGCATGCTCTACGTCGATACGGGCACCGCGGCTGTTCTTGAGCTTTCGCTGACCCCCGTCACGCTGCTTGGGTTTGCGTTGCTTCTGGGGGACGAACGCTATGACGGCCGCAGGCTCTTTGCGATTTTGCTCGGTGCGGCCGGTCTGTGCGTCCTGTTCGGGCCCGAAGCCTATGCTAGTTGGACACACGCAGACCAGCAGGGCAGGGGGCTCCGGCTGCTGGCGATGACAGCGGTGGCGTCGGCAGCTTTAATCTATGCATGGGGTTCGGTGCTCGCGCGGCCGCTTCTTGAGGTATATTCATCGGACTTCATCGCCGGCTTCACCACCCTTTTCGGGGGCGCATTCCTAATTCTCATCTCACTCGTTGTGGAGCCAGGCGCGACCGCGGCTCTAAAAGGCAATTGGGGCTGGCCGGCCTGGGTCGGGTGGCTGTTCCTCGTGCTGTTTGGTTCGTTCATAGGCTACACTCTATTTATCCGGCTCCTGCACGAAATCGGCGCCTCGCGCGCCGGAGCATTTGCCTTCGTCTCACCCGTCATTGCCGTCGTGCTTGGCATCATCACCTACGGCGAGGAGGTTAGCCTGATCGACATCATCGGCATGGCTATCATGCTCTTCGCAGCGTTTCTTGCGCTACGCGAGCGCAAACAGGAAACATCATCCGCTTCCCCGCCGTTGATTCCACGCTCCGCGCGGGCTGATGGCAGAATATGAAAGACGGCGCGCGCATCCAGCCGCCAATCAGCCTTGAGACGGAAAAGCACAAGGTTCGCGTCTATGCGAAAAGAGGGCTGTCCCGGCAGCGTATCCCGCCTACCACCGGCGGCGAGGAAAGCTCCAGCTCATATGACAACACTAGTCGGCGAGGGATTTTGCCGAGTTGCTGTCAAGATTGCAGGCGGGATTTGATGGAAATCGCGAGGCTGCAATCAGCGAACTATTCGTTCCGATCGCGATGCAGGCTATCCGCCAACGCGTCGACAAAGTGTCAGCCGCATCGCTTCAGTTCCGCCACCTGAACGCCGAGACGGAATGCCTGACCATCGGCATAAGAACGTGCATAGCTTTCTGCTTCGAACGGAAACGTCAGGGTGCTGCCGTAGGCGGTGATGCGGACCGTCCACTTCTTGTCGCGAACGAGTTCGACCGAATTGTCGGGCGACGTCATGATTTCCTCCGGCACCAGCAAGGCGAAGGCACGGATAACGTCGCAAAGGTCGTTTGAATGCAAACAATCCGACACGCTCATGTCGCTTGTTCTATACGCCCAGACTTTCTCTCGATTAGAGCAGCGCCCGGCTGCAATGTCGGTCGCGTTAAGTCCCCTAGCTGCCAAGACCTTTCCCATTGGGTCGGTCCCCTTGCGGCCTCACGCAGCGACCTTTCTGAACCCAATCGCCGAGATCGTCAGCCCGCAGTGTCTTCGAGAGAATAGCCGGCAAGCCGCAGGGTGCGAATGGCAACTCTGCGACGACTGCTTCAACAACTTTCGCGACTGGCTCATGTGAACGTCGACCACCTGGGCGCTCACACTGGCTTTCTGCGAGCAGCCAGCTGCGATGAATTCATCACGGCTGATCACCTTTCAGGATTGTCGAGCATGTGGCGCAGCAACTTGAACTCGATCGGCCCAAGAGGAATCTCCCCGGTGCTGCAAACACGGTGGCATCGAGCTCCATCTCGACGTCGCGATATGTCAGTGGTCTGCGCTTCTGCGCCAATTTCGTGACGGTAGCCCAATCGCGAGCCTTCGCAGGTGGTCGAGGAGCTATTGCGGCGCAATGGTCTGATGAAGCGTTCGTCGACCCCGGGCTGCAACAGCCTGTGCTGACCTTCAGCACCTGGGGATATCGAGGCGACACAGGGCAGGGATGGTCCGGGCATCCCGCTTCAGCCGGCCGCTCCCGTCGCCAGCTCATTGTCTGGCCGACAGTCCAGCACAATCCCCTCGCGGCAAGACCTATCGCGTCACCGATCGAGCGGGCCAGCTTGCTGCCGAAGCCATCCACCTGCAGAATGTCGCCTAGGAGCAGGTAGAACTCCGCATCCTGCGAGGGAGATGCACCGGCCGCGGCTCCGTCGAACTCAGCGAGGGAAACGGAAGTCAGCTCTTCGCAGCCCAACTTCGAGAGCGTTCCTGGATTGGCCTTGGCACATTTATGAACGGTCGATTCCAATGGCTGTCAAAGAGTACGGCGCGACATTGAGGGCGCCAGCGAACCAGCTCTAAACCGGTCGAGCTAGTAGCCGGGCCGGGTCAATCCGAGACAATTTCGTAGTGAAGAAGCTGGGCTTCGTCGAGTGCCGACTTCACTCCAGGCGAGATGACGCCGGAGCCGAAGAGGATAATATCTTCACGGCGTACGAATACTTCATGGCCGAGTCCCATGGACACAAATGTGCCCGAAGAGCTTCGTTCGAGAAGCCGAGCTCTGCCATTCAATATGGTGAAGGCGGCGTGGCGCCTCGATACCCAGGGCCGCTCGACGATGATGTCGCATTCCGCCGATCTGCCGATTGTCACGGATTCGCCGTTTCGACAGGATCGCAGCTGATCTCTGTAGCGGATGACCATATGAATCTGCCGCGGCAGGACCGAGCGTCTATCTGTAGTGGCGCCATGGCTGGTGATCTGCGTACCGGGGGCCTCATCGTCGCTCCACAGGGTATAGACATCGAAGAACTCTTGCTTCCCCTTCAAGGCCATTTTGTCGAGGAGCCGCAGGCCCTTGCGGCTTCTCGGGGAAAGGGCTTCGCAGAAGCTCTGGCTGATCAGCACCTCTCCGGGGTTCGCCGTGGTGGACAACCTTGCGGTGACATTGACAACGTCACCGAATATCGCGCCCCGCGCGCGAATGACCGCCCCGAAATGCAATCCGATGCGGGCGCTCAACGGCCCTTTAGTCAGTTGATGGGTAATTTGGCAGACGGCCCTCAGCGCCATTTCCGGGCTCTCGAAGAGGCTGAGTATGTCATCGCCTTTCGAGTAAATGAAATCACCACGGTGCTTGGCGACAATCTCGCGCATTGTGTCCAGGCAATCCGAGACCTGCTGTAGAGCGGCATCGTCTCCGATCCGCTCATAGAGCGGCGTGCTGCCCACGACATCAGCTAAGAGGACTGCGGCAAGAAGCGTCTCCTGATCCATCGATCTCGTGTCCGACCCGAAAACTCAGCGTGCGTGTATAACACACGAGGTCGCCTGCAACATATCTGCTCGAGCGCCTTTGATCGGGGCGATGCTTCAGGTGATCGTGGCGGACGGACGGGCGTATGCCATTCGTCGGCTTCGTGCCGGCGACATCCAGAACCGTCTTCGCCCCAATCGTTCGCGACTTCGGTGCTATGAGTGGACTTGGTCTTTTTAGGTTCGGAAAGGCTGACCGAGTTGCAACGGGCGACGGCCTTCTCATGCACCATCAACCACGACCCGATCTCGGCCCTCCGACTTCGCACGGAATAGTGCCAGATCGGCGGCTTTGACGAGATCATTCGGGCTCTCGTTCGTATTTGGGACCGGTGGCGACGCCAACGCTGTGCTTTGCGATACGATCACGGATCCATTGATCAGATTTCAGGTATATTCTCTTTGAAGATGACCTGAAGTCGTGGTTGATGCGGTTCATAGTTCAGGTGCCTGACAGAGTGGCTTAAAATGTTGAGCGCTTCCCGCGCCTCGACGCGCGGATTTTGATCTATGACCGCATCGAGCGTCCCATCCAACAAAAGTTCCTTGGTGCCGTCTGTCACCTCGTGGCCGAGAAAGAGAATGTCTTTGGCGCGTCCACGCTCCTTGAGCGCCCGAGCGATGCCGGTGTTGCCGGCGCCGACATTGTAGATCGCGGCAAGATCGGGGTGCCGGTCCAGAAGCGCCGATGCTTCTGAATAAGCCTTCTCTCGGTCATCCAGCATTTCGCGCATCTCGACGATCTTGAGATTGGGCGACTCCTCGGTCAAGATGTGCCGGAATCCCATCTCGCGTTCCTCATGGCCGCGGTAGGACAGCGAACCGGCGAACAGCGCCACCTTGCTTGGGCGTTCCGATCCCATGAAGCGGTTGAGCAGATAGCCGGCCAGCCGCCCCGCGGCGCGGTTGTCGATGCCGATATAGGCCACTCTCGGAACATGCAGGATGTCGGAGGCGATGGTCACCACCTTGACGTCATTGGCCGACAGCGAGCGGATCGCCTCGCGCACCGTTGGATGATCGAGCGCGATCACGCCGACGCCTTGTGTCTGTCCACGCAATTCTTGCAGCAGGCGGGCGAGCCGGTCGGGGTTGAAGCCCTCTATGGTGGCGATGTGGACGTCGAGATCGGGGCGCGCCAAGGCCTGCGCCTCGATGTGTCGATGCAGCATCTTGATGAAGGAATTGGTGCCGGCCGGCAGAGCGAAGTCGAGACGGATGACCTCTCCAGGTGAGGGCCTGGGCGGCGCTCCGTTCGGGCCCTCCGCGATGTAGCCGAGGCGATGCGCCATTTCGAGCACGATCTCACGCGTGCGCGCCCGCACACCGGGCCTGTTGTTCAGCACGCGGTCGACGGTGGCGGCGGAAACGCCGGCTTCCCGGGCTATGTCAGTCAAGGTGGAACGCACCGTCTTTCATCTCCTCAATGCATCAGATCGCACAATGCCGCTAGCCCGTCCGACGGCCACAGCTGCCAGCCATCAGCGATTCTGATGGAAAATGATGTATCCAGCCTTAGCCGATGCGCAAGGAGGTTGGGCTAAATCGCGTCGTGATACGTCCCGTGCTACGAATGCAGATTTCCCATCAAATCGAGGCATTGAGCCGGTGTGTCGACCTTTGCATGACGTATTTTCTCCGCAGTTGCGGTGTTACGATGTATTTTGAGTATTTATGATGTTGACAGCCTTCCGGTGCTGCCGTCAATATCCCTCAGATGGGCTCGTGGAGGAAACATCGGGCCTGAGGGAGGAATTCCAATGTCTGATTTGATCCGCATATCGCGACGCGGCTTGTTGGCGTCCGGAGGAAAGGCGGCGGCGTTCGTGGCTGCGGCTGGTATCGCACCGCAATTCATCCGTCCCGGCCGTGCCGTTGCGGCCGACGCGCTGGCGCCAGGCATGGTAGGCGGCCCCACCGGTTTCGAGGGCGCCGAGCGCTATCAATATGGCGCCGAGACGCCGGAAGGCCGTGCCGTTGAGGCGGCCAAGGCCTTGAAGGGAGCAGGCAAGGCGCCGGCCAAGATCGTGCTTGGCCTGTCGGATGGCTCGATTGGTCAACTCACACAGCCTTTCCCGGCGGGTGCGCCGTCGATCAAGGAGCTGTGGGAAAAGGAAACCGGCATCCAGATTGAGATCGTCGGCCTGCCGAACGGCCAGGAATTCACCAAGACGATGCAGGACATCTCCACCAAGGGTGGGGCCTATGACATCTACTCGACGGAATGGAACCGGCTAGGCGACCTCGCTGAGACCGGCGGCATCGCCAAGCTCGACGACTTCGTCGCCCAGTACAAGCCCGAATGGGACGATCCCAAGACCGGCTATGTCGACGGCGCCAAGGGCGTGTCGCTGCTCAACAAATATCGCGGGTCCAACTATGGCGTGTCGCTGGACGGCGACTTCCAGACCTGGGTCTACCGCACCGACCTGTTCGGCGACGCTGCCGAGCAGAAGGCGTTCAAGGACAAATTCGGCTACGATCTGGCGCCGCCGAAGACCTGGAAACAGCACAGTGACATCGCGGGCTTCTTCCAGCGCCCCGACAAGGGCCTGTTCGGCTCCACCGACCTGCGCAACCAGGGCTGGGGCTACACCAACTGGTATCAGCGCTATGTCTCGATGGCATCGCCCAACCAGTTCCTGTTCGGCGACGACGGCAAGCCGCTGATCAATTCCGAGCACGGCATTGCCGCCACCAACGAATATGTCGGCTCGCTCGTTCATCACTCGCCGGACGCGATCTCCTGGGGCTGGCCGGAGCAGTATGGAAATTTCGCCAAGGGCGGCGCGGCGATGACCTGCGCCTTCTCGAACCTGCCGAAATTCCTCGACAATGCCGGCAACAAGGATTCCGCCGTCACCGGCAAGATCGGCTCGATGCTGCCGCCCGGCCGCGAAGTCGACGGCAAGCTGATCAGCCGTTCCGTGCTGTGGTTCTCGCTGACCGGCATGGTCTCGTCTCAGTCGAAAAACCAGGAGGTCGCCTACCTTTTGCTGCAGTGGCTGGGCTCCGCCCGCATCTATGCCTGGATGAGCGCCAATCCGGGCGGCTATCTCGATCCGTTCCGGCTCTCGGATTTCTCCGATCCGCTGGTGCGCCAGACCTACCACGCCTACCACATCGACGTGGTGCGCGAGACCGTCGCCCGCACGGTGCCGACGATCAACTATCCCGGCGCCACCGCCTTCCACAACGCATTGGACGAAAACCTGATGGCGTCGCTGACCAAGGCCAAGACAGCGGAACAGGCGATGGCCGACACGGAAGCGGAGTGGAAGAAGATCGCCCGCCGCATCGGCGAGGACAAATTGCTTGAAGCCATAAGGACCAACAAGGAGGCCTGGCCGACTGTTCTCGATCCAATCAGCTGATCCGTCTCCCTGGATCAGCGCTGGAGGGGAGGAGCATCTGTTCCTCCCCGCCGCAGTCAACGCCACCAGCAAAGCAGCCAGATGAAGCGTTCCGTCCCCTTCGAGATATTCCGCTACGCCGCGATCTTCGCGGCGATGGCGGTGACGCTGGTGCCGATCCTTTGGATGGTGTCGATGGCCTTCAAGCCGATCGCCGAATGGTCGGCGACCGGCGCGGACCTGACATGGTGGCCGAAGAACCCGACGCTGGGCAATTTCCAGTTCGTCTTCGGCGAGTCCAACAACAATCTGATCGTGGCGCTCGACCGCACCGCGCTGAAGCCGATCCTGTCGTCGCTGCTGTCTTCGGTGTTCGGCACGGCGATCGCAATGTCGGCGGGCACGGCTGCGGCCTACGGGCTGTCGCGTTTCGGCTCGGGCCAGAACCTGCCGCTGGCGCTGATCCAGCTCAGGCTGTTTCCGCCAATGGCGGTGATGATCCCGGTCATGATCATGTGGGCCTTCCTGAACTTCACCGACAGCTGGTTTGGCCTGGCCCTGATCTACGGCATCGTCACCCTGCCGTTCGCTTTCTGGCTCATGAAGACCTTCTTCGACGACATGCCGCGCGAGATCGAGGAAGCGGCGCTTGTCGAAGGTTGTTCGCGGCTGCGCGTCTTCACGCGCATCACGCTGCCGATGATGCGCGCACCGCTGGCCAGCGCCGCCCTCTTCGTCTTCATCCTCAACTGGTCGGACTATCTGATCGCGCTGCTCCTGACGACGCGTGAATGGGTGACGATCCCCGTCTACATGGCCTCGCTGTCCTCCTCGATGACCGGGCAGCTCTATGGCGCCAAGGCCGCGCTCGGTCTTATGGCCGCGGTGCCGCCGGTCATCATGGGCATTGCCATCCAGCGCCATCTGGTGCGCGGGCTGACGTTCGGCGCGCTCAAGCAATGAGCGCGGTGACCGTGACTGTCTCAAAGGACGCAAAGGCCGCGCTTGGCAAGCCCGCGCTGCGGGACGAGGGAGTGCGGCTGGGATTCCGGCTGACGCTGCCGGCGCAGATCCTGGTGCTCTTCATCTCCGCCTTCCCGCTGCTGATGCAGCTCTACATCAGCGTCACCGACTGGTCGCCCCTCTCCGGCCTGGGCTGGTGGAACGCATGGGAGATGTGGAACAGCTTCGCCAACTACACCGACCTTGCCGCCGATGCGCGCTTCTGGAGCGCGCTGAGGCGCACGGCTATCGTCATGGTCGTGTGCGTGCCTGTCGAATTCCTGCTTGGCCTGGCATTGGCGACGCTGTTCGCGGACGATTTTCCGGGCAAGCGGGTCTTCTATTCGATCCTGCTGATGCCGATGATGGTGGTTCCGGCGGTGGCCGGCTACATGTTCTTCATGCTGTTCCAGTCGGGCGGGCCGCTGAACGACATCCTGTCGGCACTCAGCGGTTCACGCGTCACCATCGCCTGGCTGTCTGACCCCACACTGGCGCTGATCGCGGTGATCATCGCCGATATCTGGCAGTGGACGCCGCTGATGTTCCTGATCCTGCTTGCCGGCCTGGTCGGCGTGCCGCAGGACCAGATCAAGGCGGCGACCCTGCTCGGCGCCAACCCGTGGCAGCGCTTCGTCACCATCGTGCTGCCGAAGATGAAGACGATCATCATCATCGCGCTGGCGATCCGCGTCATCGAGAACTTCAAGATCTTCGACACGCTCTACATCATGACCGGCGGCGGCCCCGGCGTCGCCACGGAGACGATCTCCGTCTACATCTACAAGGTCACGACGCAGGACCTGATCTGGGGCTATGTGGCGGCGATCGCGCTGGCCATCCTTGTCGTGCTTTCGATCGTTGCGGTATTGGCCATGAAGCGCATGGCGCGGGCAAGGCTGGTGCCGGCATGAGCGCGATCCAGCTGCGCAACCTGGTCAAGACCTTTGGCGAGTTCACGGCGCTGAAGACCATGGATCTCGATGTCGCCGATGGCGAGTTCATGGCGCTCCTCGGGCCTTCGGGCTGCGGCAAGTCGACGACGATGAACATGATCGCCGGCATGGAAGAGCCGACCAGCGGCAAGATCCTGTTCGGCGAGCGCGACATGGCCGGCGTGCCCATGGGCCGCCGCGGCGTCGGCTTCGTTTTCCAGAACTACGCCATCTTCACCCACATGACGGTGCGCCAGAACCTTGCCTACGGCCCGCGGATGCGCGGTGCGGCGACAGCCGAGATCGACCGCCGCGTCGGCGCCATCGCCGAGCTGCTGCAGTTGACGCCGCTGCTCGACCGCAAGGCCGACCGGCTCTCGGTCAACATCCTGCAGCGGGTGGCGATCGGGCGCTCGGCAATCATGGAGCCGGCGATCTTTCTGCTCGACGAGCCGCTGTCCAATGTCGACGCCGCCTTCCGGGCGGTGATGCGGACCGAGCTCAAGCAGCTGCAGCGCCAGTTCAGGCAGACGATGGTCTACGTCACCCATGACCAGCTCGAGGCCATGACCATGGCCGACCGCATTGCCGTCATGGATCACGGCGTGCTGCAGCAGGTGGGAACGCCGCTGGAAGTCTACAACAATCCGGCCAACGTCTTCGTCGCACGCTTCATCGGCGCCCCGGGCATGAACCTGCTGAGGGGGAGGCCGGCGGAGAGCGATCGGGGCCTGGTGGTCGATCTCGGGCAGCTGGGGGTCACGCCGACGCTGCCGGATGCGCTGGCCG
Organism: Mesorhizobium sp. M1143; assembly: GCF_040318435.1. Classification (NCBI taxonomy): domain Bacteria; kingdom Pseudomonadati; phylum Pseudomonadota; class Alphaproteobacteria; order Hyphomicrobiales; family Phyllobacteriaceae; genus Mesorhizobium; species Mesorhizobium sp. M1143. The sequence goes on from NZ_JAMYMJ010000058.1 coordinate 16,636, forward strand.
CCACCTTGCGCGGATCGCGCTCCGAGGTGCTTTACGGCTTCCGGCCCGAACAGGTGTCGCTGGTGCAGAGCGGGCAGGGCCTCGCCATTCCGGTGAGCTTCGTCGAGCGGATCGGCGCGAGGACCATCGTCCATCTCGGCGATGGCGAGACCGCCGTGAAGGCGGTGTTCGACAATGCTGTCGGACTGTCGATCGGCGAGCTTGCCGTCGTCGCCCCCGTGGCATCGTCCGTGCGTGTCTTCGATGCCCGCAGCGGCATTGCGATGAAGGCAGGTTGACATGGCCGATATCGTCTTTCGCAATGTCAGCAAGCGTTACGGCACGACGCTCGCCGTCGACGACGCCTCGTTCACCGTCAATGACAACGAATTCTTCTGCTTCTTCGGGCCGCCGCTGGCGGGCAAATCGACAATCCTGCGCCTGGTGCTCGGGCTGGAGACGCCTGACGCCGGAGAGATCCTGATCGGCGGCAAACCGGTCAACACCGTCTCTCCGGCCGAGCGCAATGTCGCCATGGTGTTCCAGAACCTGGCGCTGTTCCCGCATATGAGCGCGCGCGAAAATGTGCGTTTCCCGCTGGTCGAGCGCAAGGTCGCCGAGGCCCAGATCGAGAAGCGTGTCGCCGACGTCGCCGCCAAGCTGCATATCGGCCACATCCTTCACAAGCCGCCGGCGCAGCTTTCCGGTGGCGAGCGGCAACGCGTGGCCATAGCCCGGGCCCTGGTGCGCGACCCGAACGCCTATCTGATGGACGACCCGATCTCTGCGCTCGATGCGCGGCTGCGCGAGGAAACGCGCGTCGAGCTCAAGCGCATCCAGCGCGAACTCGGCAAGACGCTGATCTACGTCACCCATGACCAGGAAGAGGCGATGTCGATCGCCGACCGCATCGCGATTCTGGAGAATGGGAGGATCCGACAGATCGGCGCCCCGTCCGAGATCTACGACCGCCCGGCGAACACCTATGTGGCGCGACTGCTTGGTTCGCCGATGATGAACATCCTTAAATCCGTTCGCGGCGAAGATGGCGTCGAGGCCGCCGAAGGCACGGTCAGCATCGACGATCGCGCTGCTCCGGCCGACGCGATCGAAATCGGGCTGAGGCCGGAGGACATCAAGGTCCGGCCCTGGGTCGACGGGGGCGCTGGCCGCCCGGCGCGCGTATTCGAGGTCGAGCCGCTTGGCGGCTACACGGTGGTAACGCTCGCCGCCGGAGAGGCGCGGCTGAAGGCGCTGCTGCGCGGCCAGCCCGACATCAGGCCGGATGCGGTGGTAGCGATATCCTGCGAGCCGGCCCGGGTGCATTATTTCGGGCAGGACGGAGGCGCGTTGGCGAGATGATCGCGGCTGCGAAAACAGAATTGCGGGAGGAAGACATGGCGAGCGAAGGCTTCGAGCCGGACGTGAAGGTCCGCACGAAAGAATACCGTATCGGCTGCATCGGCGCTGGCATGATCATGGCCGAATGCCATCTTGCCGCCTATCGCGAAGCGGGGTTCAACGTGGTGGCGATCGCCTCGCGCACCCGTTCCAATGCGCAGAAGGTCGCCGCGCGTTGGGACATCCCGACCGTCCACGACACACCGGAACAGCTGATCGAGAATCCCGAGATCGAGATCGTCGACCTGGCGTTTCCGCCCGATCTGCAGCCGGCGCTGATCCGCCATGCGCTGAAGCAGCCTCACATCAAGGCGATCCTGGCGCAGAAGCCACTGGCGCTGTCGGTCGATAAAGCCGTGAAGCTGCGCGACGAGGCAGCTAAGTCAGGCAAGATCCTCTCGGTCAACCAGAACATGCGCTACGACCAGTCGATGCGCGTGCTGAAGCAGATCATCGACAGCGGCGCCCTGGGCGACATCGTCTTCGCGCAGATCGACATGCATGCGATCCCGCACTGGCAGACTTTCCTTCAGGATTACGACCGGCTGACGCTCGCCAATATGAGCGTGCATCATCTCGACGTGCTGCGATTCCTGTTCGGCGATCCCTCGGAAATCACCACGCTGACACGCAAGGACCCGCGCACGGCGTTCGAGGATAGCGACGGCATCACCGTCTCGACTCTGCGCTTTCCCTCGGGCTTGCTCGCGGTGGCGCTGGAGTATGTCTGGTCCGGACCGCGCCAGGAGGGCTATCTGGACGACCAGCACATCAACTGGCGCGTCGACGGCACCAAGGGTGTCGCCAAAGGCACGATCGGCTGGCCGAAAGGCGTGGCCTCGACGCTGACCTATGCCTCGACCGAGACGACCGGCGGCGAATGGGTCAGCCCGAGCTGGGACACGATGTGGTTCCCGCATGCCTTCATCGGCGTCATGGAGCAACTGCAGCATGCGGTAAAGACAGGCGCGCCGCCGGCATTATCGGTGGCCGACAACGTCAAGACGATGGCGCTGGTCGAGGCCGGCTATCGCTCGATGGCGCAAGGCCGCACCGTCAAGCTTTCCGAAATCTCGATAAAATCAGCCAACTGAATCGCTTACAGGGAGGAATTCACATCATGATGCAGGCAGGTATTTTCACGGGCTATTTCCCGTACGGCCTCGAAGAGACGGCGAAGAAGATCCGCGGGCTCGGTTTCAACACGGTGCAGCTCGACCTGCATTTTAGGGATATCGATCTGTCGGCCGGGCAGATCACTGAGGAAAAGGCCAAGCAGGTGCGCGACGTCTTCCGCGACAACAACCTGCCGATCTGCTGCGTGTCGGGCTACACCAACATCATCCATCCCGACAAGGCCGAGCGCGACAAGCGCGTCGGCTATCTCAAGGAGATCATCCGCAACGCCCGCAGCTTCGGCTCGCCCTACGTGATCTCCGAGACCGGCACCTACAACACCGAATCCGACTGGGTCCATCATCCCAAGAACAAGACCGAGGAAGGATTCGAGGAATGCCGCAAGGTGATCGCCGAGCTTGCCCAGACCGCCTATGACCATGGCGCGGTCTTCCTCCTCGAGACCTACGTCAACAACGTCGTGGGCTCGGTCGAGGAGACGGTGAAGATGTTCGCCCAGGTCGACCATCCGGGCCTCGGCCTGCTGATGGATCCGACCAACTATTTCGAAACCCACAACATCGACAGGATGGACCAGATCCTGAACCAGGTGTTCGATACGCTGACCGACAAGATCAAGATCGCGCATGCCAAGGACGTCAAGCGTTCGGGCAGCGACAAGTCGGAAAAGCATGCCGACATCGGCGACGAGGATGCGATGGAGAGCCACACCTTCCGCGGCGTCGGCGAGATCGAGCTGCCGGCGCCCGGGCTGGGGTCGCTGAATTACGATCTCTATCTGCAGCGGCTGGCGGAAAAGCACCCAAACATCCCGGTCATCATCGAGCATCTCTCGGAAGACGACGTGCCGCGCGCGAAGAAATTCCTCGACGGGAAGTTCCGCGCCAACGGCCTGTGAGCGCCGGTTGCGCCGCCGGCGCATGGCGGCGCAACTCCAACCAAGGGAGGAATGAATGTTGAAATTCGCATTGAAAGTGGCTGCTGCGGCAACGCTGGTGGCCGGGGTCTCCTTGAGCCTGCCGGCATTCGCGCAGGACGGCCAGAAGACCTTCTATCTGCTGTCGCATGGTGGCCCTTCGGACGCGTTCTGGATCGACTGGAATGCCGGCGCAACCAAGGCCTGCGACCAGCTCAAGGTGACCTGCAAGATCTCGTTCAGCGGCGGCGACATGGCGGCGCAGAAGGAGGCTTTCAACTCGGCGCTCGCCGCCAAGCCGGACGGCATCGCCACCACCTCGGCTCAGCCCGGCCTGTGGACGGAGGAGGTGAAGGCCGCCAAGGCCGCCGGCATCCCGATCGTGTTCTTCAACACCGACGATCCGGCGACCGGGCGGCAGGCCTATGTCGGGGCCGACCTCAGGGAAGCGGGCGTCATCTGGGCCAAGTATCTCGTCGACCACAAGATGGTGAAGCAGGGCGACAAGGTGTTCCTGCCGGTCGAAGTGCCGGGCGCCAGCTACCAGCAGCTCGAGACCGAGGGCATCGCCAGCGTCTTCGATCCGCTCGGCATCAAGTACGACGTGGTCGATTGCGGCACCGACCCGGCCGGCATCATCGCCAAGATGACCGACTACATGGTCGCCAACAATCCGCCGGCAATCATTGCACTGGGCGATTCCGTGGCAGCAAGCATCAAACGCGTCTTCGACGGGGCCGGTGTGTCGGCCGGCAAGGTCCCGGTCGTCGGCTGGGGCAACTCAAAGGAGACGGCCGAGGCGGTCAAGTCCGGCTTCGTCAATGCTGCGGCCTGGCAGTACCCGTCGGCGCAGGGCTTCATGCCGGTGGCGCTGCTCGGGCTAGCGGCCTCTGGCGAGCCGATCGGCTACGACATTCACACATTCAGCCTCTACGACGCCTCGAGCGTCGAGCCGATCCTGAAACTCTACAACAAGTGACGACAATCGGCGCCCCCCCCCAAAAGGGGGGCGCCGGACGAAACGCATGGTCCTGACAGATATGGCAATCACAGCAGACGACGACACGCAGCGAGCGAAGGGCAGGTCTGCGCTGCTGCGTTCGCCGCAATTCTCCTCGCTCATCATCCTCATCGTGCTGCTCGTGGTGTTCGCCATCGCCGACGGCAACTTCCTGTCGCCGCTCAACATATCCAACATGATGGCGTTCCTGCCCGAGCTCGGCATCATCGCTCTCGGCATGACGCTGCTGCTGACGGCGGGCGAGTTCGATCTATCGGTCGGCGCCGTGTTCGGCCTTGCGCCCGTCGTGGTGATGCTGCTGGTGCAGAATGGCGGTATCGACATCGGCGTCGCCCTCCTGGCCGGGCTTGTGCTGTGCATCGCGATCGGCGCCATCAACGGGCTGATCGTCACCAAGATCGGCATTTCCTCCTTCCTGGTCACGCTGTCGATGCTGCTCGTCGTGCGCGGCGCGGCGCTCTACATCACGCAGGGATTCCCCCTGAAGTCGTGGGACCAGCCCGGCTTCTTCGTCACGCTGCTTGCCGGCAGCTTCAATGTAGGCTCGTTCCGGTTCTACACCTCGCTCTGGTGGTTCATCGGCCTGTCGCTGCTGGCGATTTACATCCTGCGCTACGCCAAGCTCGGCAACTGGATCAGCGCCATCGGCAGCAACCGCAACGCAGCGGTGGCGCGCGGCGTGCCGGCCGACGCGGTCAAGATCTGGCTGTTCATCCTGACCTCGGTGGTGGCCGGGCTGGCCGGCATGATCAGCGCGTTCCGGATTTCGGCCGCCTCGCCGGTGGCCGGCACCGGCTACGAACTCGAAGTGATCGCCATGGTGGTGGTCGGCGGCACGGCGCTCACTGGGGGGCGCGGCACCATCCTCGGCACCATCGTCGGCGCGCTGATGCTGCGCGCCATCCGCAACGGCATCGTGCTGATCGGCGTGCCGGGCTTGGCATACAACATCTTCGTCGGCGTCATCATCCTCGCCATGCTCATCCTGCACGCTTTGCTGCAGAAGAACGCCGCAAGGAGCTGACGATGGAAGTGCTGCGTCTGCAAGACCTGCAAAAGTCCTTCGGCAACGTGCGTGCGCTGAAGAACGCCTCGTTCACCCTCAACGAAGGCGAGGTGGTTGCCCTGCTTGGCGACAATGGCGCCGGCAAGTCGACGCTGATCAAAGCGATCTCCGGCGTCTTCCCGGCCGACCACGGCGACATCTTCGTGCGCGGCGAGAAGGCGTCGATCCGCTCGACGCGCGACGCGATGGACCTCGGCATCGAGACTATCCATCAGGACACATCGCTCGCGCCGGACCTCAGCATCGCGCGCAATCTTTTCTTGGGTCGGGAGCCGGTCAATTTCGGCTGGCTCGGCGTGTTCGCGCCCCTCGACCTCGCCAAGCTTCGCAACGCCGCCTCGGCGCTGCTGAAGCGGGTCGGCATTTCGAAAAAGCTCGATGCCGATGCACTGGTGAGCACGCTCTCGGGCGGTGAGCGGCAATCGATCGCGATCTCGCGCGCCATGCAGTTCGCCGCCAAGGTGATCATACTCGACGAGCCGACCAACAATCTTGGCGTCGAGGAAACCCACGGCGTGCTGCGCTTCGTCAAGGAGGTGCGCGACGCCGGCCACTCGGTGCTGCTCATCACCCACAACATCCACCACGTGTTCCAGGTCGCCGACCGCATCATCGTCATGCGCCGCGGCGAAATCGTCGCGGAACAGACGGTCGCCGACACCGACCTGTTGACGGTGGAAAGCATCATCACCGGCGCCGACATGTCGGCCTTGCTCAAGGAGGCGGGCAAAGTGAAGGACGTCGCATGGTAGAGCTTTACGGCAAGACGCTGTCGCGAAGGCAGGTGGCCGAGCGGTCCGGCATGCTGTCGCAGTTTGCCGGTGTGCGGCTTATGACGCTCGGCGACGGCGTGGAGCGCGGCATCCGGATGCTCGAGTTCCGCACCGGCTCCGGCCTGCGCTTCACGGCGCTGGTCGACCGGGCGCTTGATATCGCCGATTGCGACTTCCGGGGCCAGGCGATCGGCTGGCATTCGCCGAGCGGCTTTCGCCACCCCGGACTGCACGAGCATGAAGGGGAGGACGGTTTCGCCTTTGGCCGGTCGTTCTCGGGGCTGCTCGTCACCTGCGGCCTCGATCATATACTGGGCCGGCAAGACGTGCCGGCCGAAAGCTACAATTATCCCGGGCGCAAGCGGGTATTGCACTCGCTGCATGGCCGCATCGGCACCGTGCCGGCGCGGCTGACCGGCTACGGCGAGGCCTGGGACGGCGACCGCTGCGTGCTGTGGGCGGAAGGCATCGTCCAGCAGGCAACCGTGTTCGGCGAGGATCTCCATTTGCTGCGCCGCATCGAGGCCGATGTCGGCGGCAGCGAGATCCGCCTGTCGGACCGCGTCGTCAATCACGGTTTCAGCCGCACGCCGCATATGTATTTCTATCACGTCAATGTCAGCCATCCCTTGCTCGACGAGGGTTCGCGCTACCTGGCGCCGATCCGGGATGTCGTCTGGGCGGCGCACGCCGGCGAACGCTACGAGGCGCAGAAAGTCGGCTACCGAACCGTGCCGGCGCCGCAGCTGGGGTTCAGCGAGCAGGTCTGGGAGCACGAGCTTGGCTCCGATGCGGCGGGCGAGGTGCCGGTGGCCGTCGTCAATGACCACCTGGGCCTCGGCTTCGAGGTCGTTACCCGCAAGGATCAGCTGCCCTGCACCTATCAGTGGCAGAACTTCCAGGCCGGCCTATATGCCTTGGGAATCGAACCTTCGACGCATCATGTTCTGGGCAATCTCGCCGCGCGCGAACGGGGCGAGATGATCTGGCTGGACCATGGCGAAAGCCGCTCCTATGACGCCGTGTTCCGGGTGCTCGACGGTGCCGGCCAGATCGCCCAAGCGGAAGCGAGGATAGGGTCGATCGCCCGGCAGCCGCAACAGGATTACCCTGCGCCGTCGGGCGCTTTTGCGAGACTGCAGGCGTGACCGGCTTGAAACGCACGATCGGTTGCCGCGGCGGGCGGGAAGTGCGCCGGAATACGGAAGCAGGCGCGGCCCGGCCGGCCCCAGGCGGCCCTTGCGGAGCGCAGGCGGGAAAGCGGAGATGACGATGACGGCAAGCAGGAAGCGCGACTACAGCCTGGTCGGTGAAAGCACCAAGCGCGCCATTGAGACCGGATTGGCTTCGGCCGAATGGTATCACACCGATGTCCCGCGCAAGGCGATCAAGGAGTTGATGCAACGCTCCGACGGGCCGGCGATCCGCGACACGATCATCTGGGTCGCCGCGATCCTGGTGTCGGCCGCCGGCATCGTATGGTTCTGGGCCACGTGGTGGGTGGTGCCGTTCCTGTTCGTCTATGGCGTGCTTTACGGCTCGTCCAGCGACTCGCGCTGGCACGAATGCGGCCACGGTACCGCGTTCCGGACGCGCTGGATGAACGATGTCGTCTACCAGATCTCAAGCTTCATGCTGATGCGCAACCCCGTGCAATGGCGCTGGAGCCATGCCCGCCATCACACCGATACCATCATCGTCGGCCGCGATGCCGAAATCGCCGTCATGCGCCCCCCAGATCTGCTGCGGGCGGCGCTCGCCTTCACCGGTATTCTCGATTTCCGCTATTCGCTGCCGGCGCTGGTGCGCCAGGCGTTCGGCAAGCTGTCCGATGAAGAGAAGAGCTATATCCCCGAGATGGAGCAGCACAAGGCGGTGATCGCTGCGCGCTGGCATGTCGCCATCTATGCGGCGACAGTCGGGCTGGCGCTGTTCACGTGGTCGCTGCTGCCGCTGGTGCTGATCGGCCTGCCGCGCCTCTATGGCAGCTGGCACATGGTGCTGACAGGGTTGCTGCAGCATATCGGCCTGGCCGACAACGTGGTCGACCATCGGCTGAACACCCGCACCGTCTACATGAACCCGGTCAGCCGCTTCATCTACTGGAACATGAATTATCACGTCGAACACCACATGTTCCCGATGGTGCCCTATCATGCGCTGCCGAGGCTGCACGAGCTGATCAAGCACGACCTGCCGGTAGCGAACCCGTCGATGTGGCATGCCTATCGCGAGGTCTGGCCGGTGCTGCTGAAGCAGCTGCGGTACGAGGATTTTTATCTCAAGCGCGAATTGCCGCCGACAGCCAGACCCTATCGCGGCGAATTTCACCAGGTGGATATGTCGGCGGCGGCTGAATAGCCATAGCGGATGGTGCGGGAGCCGGAGATGGCCGACTGGATTGAAGCGTGCGCGGTCGATGACATCGAGGAAGAGGATGTCATCTGCTTCGATCCTCGCGGTTTGCCGCTCGCCCGATGACGAGCTCTTCGCCACCGACGGATATTGGACCCATGAGAAGGCGCATCTAGCCGAAGGGCTGGTGATCGACGACGTCATCGAATGCCTTGAAGCACATTGGCCGCTCTGCGACCGGCCAGGTCAAGGGCGCGCCGGTCTGCGTCAAGCTCGCGATCTATCCGATGAGAATCGAGGCCGGCAAGGTGATGATCCAGATCTGACGCGTGGTAACCGGTCCAGCACCGCGTTTAGCAAACTCAGAGTGACGTTTTCCTGAGCCGAAAGAGACAGACCGTCGCCGACGGGCGCGCCATGGAGGGTAAGCGCCAGCTGACCATGCTGCGCGTGCTGGTCATGGACGTGGCCGAGGGCCGCCGACCGGGCTGAGGTCGATCGTCTCGATGCCGCCGGAGTTGTGCTGAACCCTAGATCGCGATGCGGCCCCCAGCCTGTTCACCGTGCCGGGCTAGAATTTCTTCGAGATCGGCACCGCCGACTGTTTTCTAAGTTGGGCTTTCCGGCTCCACAAGACGGGCACCGACGCCGTCATTGCAGCGCCGGCTATGCCACGGTCACCGTGCCCAGACATATGTGCTTGGCCCTTTGACCCTGATCGACGAGGTCCTGATTCACTGCTGCTTCTGCTGATCAGCTTTGAGGTGCTGATTGTGCGGTTTGATCTGGCAGCGTTGATACTGGGCGCTACCGCGATCGAAGCGGAAGGACAGCGCCTACCGCAGCGGCAAAACGACCGCCTGAACAAGATCAGTGTGAGGGAAGGAGATGGAATTTATTGGTGCGCAGCGAGCGCGGCAAAGCTGCGCAGGTGATCGTGGCTGGAAAGCGTCGCTACAAAGGCTGTGCGTTGTCAGTTTGGAAGCCGACACGCGTCCGGCAGACGACGGTGATCTCGCTGGCTGACTGCGGCGCGGGATTATTATTGAACGACGGCAGGAAGTAGGCTCGGTGCCACGCCGTGCGTCCAGGACTCGGGTTGGAGTGGATTATGGTTCGGGGTGACCATAGCCGATCTGCGCAGCCTCGAACCTCCAGCGCTTGCCGCATGTTGGGCAGGGGTACAATTTTCACTTTCACGCTCGACCTGCTCCGCGTGTGCGTCAGGATGATGCTACACTCAAATTCTCACCACGGCTCAAGGTTCTCCTCGGCAGCGAGGCTTCATGCCGTAAGCGAGCCGCCCCGGGAAACTGATTTCAATTCCTTCGCAGCCGCAACGAGGCGCGGTCATTCCCGGCGGCTTTGATGAGCTCCATCACCTGCTCAGGCGTGATGCCGTTCTGCTGGGCAAAATGGAAGAATTCGTTGCGTTCGTTGGACGAGACCCGGTTCCTGTCGCGAAAATCACGCTCGGTTTTGTTGTCCGTCATCATCTTCTCCTTTCAACCTCAATTCGCCGGCCCGAACCGCCCCCTTGGAGCAAAACCCGAGACCGCCCAACGCGGAGGCTGATCGAGCCTCGCTAGGGCTGCTGCGAGTAGACGAAAGCTCCAACTGGCGAAAGCTGGGGGAGCTTGTCCAACGCCGGGGTGGGCTCGGTGCACGCCGTGGCATCGCTTCGGCGACTTTAACCACCCGCCCAGAACACGGATGGGAGCAGCCTCGGAAAGATCCGCCCACCAGGCAATGAAGCTACGCGAACACCGAGTTCCTCGTCCTGTAGCATCAGCAGACGCTCGTGGATGTCTTACCCGGCATTCTCGCCGGAATGATCGAAGTGGATGGCGAGGCCAAAGGCGAGCGCTCGCTCGGCGATCATATTGACAAGATGGCTTTCGCCGATCGACAGCGCCGGAACGGCCTCTTTCAACGCCTCGAGAGCGTGCCGTATCGACAAAAGACCCCGCCGCTTGCGGCTGCTCACATATTGATCGATCAGGGATTCCAGTGGCATCTGCCTGCCTCCGCTTCGGACAGGATCTCGTAGCGTGGCTGCGGAGCAACAGCATTCACATTGGTTAAGAGATGGCGGCGAACGCCATCATGCATGCCGCCAAAAACAGACGGCGGTGGGGCTGGCTGATTTACCCCGGGTTGGAGCGCTACCCTCGGGTAAGCATGGCACGACCGTCGCGCCGGGTTCGGACATTTTCGGTGCTACTGCTCCGGTACCGCGGAGGTTTGTGGATGGTTGCGTGCCGCCTCGGCGATTTCCGGAATGAATTTCGTCGCGGTGCAGCTTCGGTTTACATTGGCGCGGGCGGTAAATACCTCTTGCCCGCAGACTTGCGAAGCGAGCGCGATCGGCACGTGCACCGCCAGTGGCAACTCGGTCTCAGCCACTCCCAGATGTCTTGCAACCTGTTGCTTCACCTCCGGCCGGCCGAGCGAGACGTCAACGCCGACATCATCCTTGCCGGTCGGCGACGATCCTTGCGCCGGCAGTCGACCCTGCTTGGCTGTTTGCGACGAGTCGCCGGATTGCTGCGCGGGCTGACTTGTCTGCGCAGATGCCTCGACGCCCAAAGTCAGCGAGGCCGCCAGTCCCAAAAAAGCCCGGAGCCCCAAAGACGCAACCCGAAGTCCGAATGTGCTCATTGTCATGTTCCTCACCGTGCGGGGTTCAACCTGGCGCGCTCAGAGTTCGGTGTTGCTTCGGCCTCTTTCGAAGACAGGGATGTCTTCCTCCTCCTCATCATTGTCACCGGTTGGTATGTCCTCGGCGTAGCTGCGGGTCAGTTCCTCGGTTTCGCTTAAGCCGTCGATCGTCTCATTGGCGCCTGCCCCTTCATCATGACGACCGGTAATTTCGCTGCGGGGCCTTGCGCCGATCGGCTGGTCGACATCGTCGGCTCCCCCGAAACCTGGCTCCGCGCCGTGCCTGTCTTCGTGGCCCACGGGGCTGTCCAACACGGCGGCATCCTCCGGGCGAATGGGTTCATCATTGGCGAAGTCACTTCGTCTCGAATGCGAGGTCTCGTTTTGCTTTGGCATGTCAGGTCTCCTGTTCGTTTGGCAAATTCGACGACGCTGGTGCTTGCACGCCGGACTACCTGAGCGACGCACCCTTTAGAGCCTGCATCGACGACCGCTTGAAGGTTGCAGCGTCCCTGGGGGCGGAGGCAGTGCCAGAGGGTTGGCACAGACTCCACAGCGCCGCGAAGAACCAACGTCGTGGCCAGATCCACTCAGCCCTGAGAACCGCTCTTGCTCAGTTGCTGGGCATGTTTGAAATGCTGCCGGATGAGCCGGCGCGGTCTTTTTCGCATGGGCCGCCAAATGTTTTTCCTGACCGTTTTCCGCATAGGAGGTCATCAGCGTCAGGGCTTCCTGGTGCGCTGCAACCTGGGCGTCGACGTAGGCGTTATCGAACGCCCCTCTGCTGTCGTTGCTCAATGCTTCCAATTGGGCAGCATGCTTGCTTGTCATCTCCGGTGCCACTGCGACGTCGTCCTTCTTTGCCGCCGCAATGAGCCGCTTGGAAGAATTCGTGTGGTCCTTGATCATCATGCGAGCGAATTCCTTCACTCGTGATGTCTTCGATTTCCGCAGCGCCAACTCACTCGACTGGATCTCGAACATGTCTGAACTCGCAGCTGCTTTGACAAATTCCTGCGGGGACGTCGTCGCGGTCTGAGCCATTGCCCCCGGGCTGATGAGACCGATGGCGATCGCAGCCAAAAGCACTTTGACGAAATACATGTTGTGCTCCCAACACGGCCGAGCTGCCGTTGTTCCCCTTTTTGTGACAATAAATACCGGGCGGCAGGCGTAGACCCCGAATGGCTCCTGCTCAGCGCTTTGATCATAGATCCGGCCGTATTGCAGGACCGGTGACTGCGCGGAGCTCAGCGCGGTTCTCCGACAAGGCACTATGATCGCAGAGCAGCCGACCGACTTCGTAAGCCCAGTGGATGCGCAGGAGTGCGCTGTTTGCCGACCCGTCGCCGTGGGTCACGCGTCGTGGCAGACCTGTCCGACAGGCCCATGAAAACTTCTGCAAAGCTGCGATGATGATGGGCAAATAGGCCCAACACCTAGCTTAGTATAAAACGCGCCCGCTGGCCCCGGCCGGCGGGCTCTTTCGTTTGCCCTCGGAACCTGGGTCAATTCGCACAGTTGCTCCCCTGGGGTGGCGCGGGCCGCCTCGAATCTGAGATTCTGTTAATCGCCCGAAGCGGGTGCTACCCTCCCTGCCGCGAGCCGGAATGCATAACGATTGCGGATGTGGCTGTTAAAATAGACGCCCTTGGCAAAGGCAGCTTTGAACGCGGCAAAGGCCTCAGCAGGTACGTCCAAAAACTCGTAATGCTTCCCGCTCGCTACAAACCAAACCGAGAGAACCCTGGTGCTGGGGTCATAGTCGAACTTGCGTATCGAGGTCGACGGCATGGTATGCCATCCAAACTCAGCTAGCCGAGTTGGATCGCCAGCTACAGGCTGAAACTGTATTCGAATATGTGGCCGCGCTTTTCG
>NZ_JAMYMJ010000059.1:0-29095 GCF_040318435.1 Mesorhizobium sp. M1143
CGCGCCCTCGCGCCGGGCGCGCGCCTATGTGTATACCCCCCACGCCGCGCCGCGGAGGCCGCGACCCGGGGGGGGGGGAGCGGGGCACCCCCCCCACCCGGCCCGGCGGGCCACCCTCCCCACAAGGGGGAGGGTAAGAGCGGCTTCCCCTTCCGCGCCGCCACCTTCGGCAACATCACTGTCGCTCTCGCCCCCGACCGTGGCCGCTCGGCCGACCGGCGCGCCGATTACCACGACCCGACGCTGCCGCCGCGCCACGATCTGCTGGCCTTCGGCCTGTGGCTGCGCAAATCGCTCCGCATCCATGCTCTCATCCATGTCGGCGCCCATGGCACGCTGGAATGGCTGCCCGGCAAGACGGTTGCGCTCTCACAAAACTGCTTCCCCGAGATCGCCACCGGCTCGCTGCCCGTCATCTATCCCTTCATCGTCTCCAATCCCGGCGAGGCGGCGCAAGCCAAGCGGCGCATAGCAGCCGTCACGCTTGGCCATCTGCCGCCACCACTGGCAGCTGCTGGCCTTGATGAAGAGCAGCACAAGCTCGAGCGCCTCGTCGACGAATACGCCCAGGCCGACGGCCTCGACCGCCGCCGGCGCGATCGTCTGGCCAAGCTGATCGTCGACACCGCGCAAAAGACCGGCCTCGCCTCCGAAGCCGGCGTCGCCAAAACCGACGCGCCCGACGAGGCGCTGCGCCGCATCGACGCCTGGCTCTGCGACCTCAAGGATTTCGCCATCAAGGACGGCCTGCACATCTATGGCCGCGCTCCCGACGACGAGCCCGACGCCATGCGCCGGCAAAGCGCCGAAGCCGAGAAGGCCGCGCTGCTGGCGGCGCTCGACGGCCGTCACATCAAGGCGGGTCCGGCGGGCGCACCGGCGCGTGGCCGCTCCGACGTGCTGCCCACCGGCCGCAACCTGTTCACCTCCGACCCGCGCACCATGCCGACGCCGACCGCCTACGATCTGGGAAAGGCGGCGGCAGAAGAAGTCGTGCGCGGCGATATGCAGTCGCATGGCGACTGGCCGCGCTCGCTGGTCATCGACCTCTGGGGCTCGGCCTCGCTGCGCACCGGCGGCGAGGAGATCGCGCAAGGCCTGGCGCTGATGGGCTGCCGGCCGCAATGGGATTCGGCCACCGGCCGCATCACCGGCATCGAAGTGCTGCCGCCGGCCACGCTCGGTCGCCCGCGCATCGATGTCACCTGGCGGATTTCGGGTCTGTTCCGCGACATGTTCCCGACCCAGATCGCGCTGATCGACGCCGCCGCCAACGCCGTTGCCGCGTCCGACGAGGACGATTCGGAAAACCCGCTCGCCGCCAGAACCCGTGCCGATGGCAAGATCGGCCCGCGCATCTTCGGCACCTCGCCCGGCACCTACGGCGCCGGCGTCGAGGACCTGCTGTCCAGCGGCGACTGGGTCAGGCGCGAAGAAATCGGCCGCGCCTATCTCGATGCGACATCACATGCTTATGGCGGCGCAGAGGGCGAAGGCATCGCCTCCCCCGGCGCTTTCGAGACCCGCGTCGCCGAGGCCGATCTGCTGGTCCACACCGGCGACGATCCCGGCCGCGACATTCTCGAGGGCTCCGCCGACGTCGCCTTCATCGGCGGCTTTTCGGCCGCCCTTGCGGCATTGGGCCGAAATGCCGACGTCATCGTGCTCGACACCACCGACCCGCAAAAGCCGAAGCCGCGCTCGGTCGGCGAGGCTGTGTCGCGGGTTGTGCGGGCGCGAGCCGTCAATGCGCGCTTTATAGCCGGCCAGATGCGGCATGGTCCGCGCGGCGCTTCCGAGTTTGCCGAAACCGTCGACCGCCTCATCGGCTTTGCCGAAACCACGCACGCCATTTCGGGCGCGTTGATCGAGGCCGTGCATGACGCCTATGTCGGCGATCCCGATGTCCGCGCCTTCATCCTGCGTGAAAATCCGGCCGCTGCCAAAGTCATCGCCGAGCGCTTCCTGTCGGCGCGCCGGCGCGGGCGCGGGCAGCCCTTGCGCAACGCGATCGACGACGATCTCGCGGCGTTGATCGCCGAGGCCGAGGCGCTCGGGGTCGCGGCATGAACGCCTTCTCGCGCCGCGGCGCCTGTCCGGCTCTCTCGGCGCCGATGCAGACCGGCGATGGCCTGCTGGTGCGGCTCAACCCGGTTGCTGGAGGGCTTTCCCCCAAGTCGCTGATCGGACTCTGCGAATCCGCCTTGAAGCGCGGCAACGGCATCATGGAAGTGACCGCACGGGGCAGCCTGCAGATACGCGGCCTGACGGCGGAAAGTGCCGTGCTGTTGGCGGCGGAGGTCGATGCACTGGGGATTGCAGTGCGTACCGGCGTGCCGGTCGAGACCGGGCCGCTGGCCGGCATCGATCCGCGGGAGATTGCCGATCCGCGAGCTTTGGCTGAGCGGATCAGGGCTGCGGTCGAGGAAGCTGGGCTGACGCCAAGGCTCGGACCGAAGGTGTCGGTGGTTGTCGATGGTGGTGGGCAGCTGACGATGGATGGGGTGACGGCCGATGTCAGGCTGAAGGCGGTGCGGGAGGGCGGCAACGTTATGTGGGCTTTGTCTGTTGCCGGCGATGGCCAAAGCGCGAGGCCGCTTGCGACGGCCGATGAGGATGCAGCGCGCGATATTGCGGTTGCTGCCCTCAGGATGACCGCGGAGAAAGGCCGGGAGGCACATGCGAGGGATTTGTCGGAGAGGCAGCTAGCGTCTCTCGCAGGTTGGCATTCCTTCGCGCCCCCCTCTGTCCTGCCGGACATCTCCCCCACAAGGGGGGAGATCAGCAGCTTCGCTGTCAGCTCTTCGCCTTCGACGTTGAAAACTGGCGAAACCGGCGGCGACAGCACAATCTCCCCCCAAGTGGGGGAGATGTCCGGCAGGACAGAGGGGGGCGCCGTAGAGCGCTCTCGCTCGCCGATTGGCCTCTTCGACTTGAACACCGGCCACGCCCTCGGCATCGGCCTGCCCTTCGGCAGCATGCCAGCGCAAAACCTTATCGACCTTGCCAGCCGAGCGTCGAACCTCGGCACCGCCGAAATCCGCCTCGCCCCCGGCCGCGCCTTGCTGTTCCTCGGCCAACCACCAGCCGCGAACCCCCTCCTCCAAACCACCGCCACCGCGCTCGGCTTCGTCACCGCCGCCGCCGACCCGCGCACCCGCATCGCCGCCTGCCCCGGCACTCCTGCCTGCGCATCCGGCCAAATCGCCACGCGCGACATCGCCGAGACAATCGCCGCCGAAAACGCTGATATCCTCGACTTCACACTGCACATTTCCGGCTGCGCCAAGGGCTGCGCGCACCCCGGTCCGGCGGCGCTGACATTGGTCGGCGGCGAAAACGGAGCCGGACTTGTCGTGAACGCGACGGCAAAGGCCCTTCCTGCGGGCTACAGGCCGGGCTATGACGCCGCACGCGGCGTCAGTCGCGTCGCGGCGATGGTCCGCAGCGCACGATTTCAGGGCGAAACCGCCGCCGCTTGCCTGACAAGGCTCGGGCCGGCGGCAATCGCCGAAAGCTACCGACAGGAATAAGCATGGCCGCCTACGATTACATCCATGACGGCAACGCCATCTATGAGCGCTCTTTTGCCATCATCCGCGCCGAGGCCGATTTGTCCCGCTTTTCCGAGGCCGAGGCCGACGTTGCCATCCGCATGATCCATGCCTGCGGCCAGGTCGAAGCATCAAGTCATTTTGTTTTCTCCAGCGATTTCGTCGCCGCCGCCCGCAGCGCCTTGGCGGCCGGCGCGCCGATCTTCTGCGATGCCGAAATGGTCTCGCATGGCGTCACCCGCGCCAGGCTGCCGGCCGGCAATGAGGTGATCTGCACCTTGCGCGACCCGCGCACGCACGACATTGCCAAGGAGATCGGCAACACCCGCTCGGCGGCGGCAATCGATCTGTGGGGCGAGCGTATGGCCGGTTCGGTGGTCGCCATAGGCAATGCGCCGACGGCACTGTTCTATCTCCTGGAAAAATTGCGCGACGGCGCGCCGAAGCCGGCGGCGATCATCGGCATGCCGGTCGGCTTCGTCGGGGCCGCCGAATCCAAGGATGCGCTGGTGCAGAATTCCTATGGCGTGCCCTACGCCATCGTGCGCGGCAGGCTTGGCGGCAGCGCCATGACTGCAGCCGCGCTCAATTCGCTGGCGAGGCCCGGCCTGTGAACGCAGCTGTCAAAGAAGATCTGGCAAAAGGCCGCCTCGTCGGCGTCGGCACCGGTCCCGGCGATCCCGAACTCTTGACGCTGAAAGCCGCGCGCGTCCTGGCCGAGGCCGATGTCGTTGCCTATTTCGCCAAGCGCGGCAACAACAGCAACGCGCGCGCCATCGTCGAGGCGCGTTTCCGGCCGGATATGCTGGAACTGCCGCTTCTCTATCCCGTCACCACCGAGATCGACAAGGATCACGACGACTACCGTTCGCAGATCACCGATTTCTACGAGGAGTCGGCCGAGAAGGTCGCCGAACACCTCGAAGCCGGCCGCATGGTCGCCGTGCTCTCCGAAGGCGACCCGCTGTTCTACGGCTCCTACATGCACCTGCATGTCCGCCTCGCCCATCGCTTCCCGACCGAAGTCATCCCCGGCGTCACCGCCATGTCGGGCTGCTGGTCGCAGACCGGCGTGCCGATCGTCCAGGGCGACGATGTCCTGACGGTTTTGCCCGGCACGATGAGCGAGTTCGAGCTGACACGCCGTCTCGCCGACACGGATGCCGCCGTCATCATGAAGGTCGGCCGCAACCTGCCCAAGATCAGGCGGGCGCTGGAAGCCACCGGCAAACTGACCCGCGCCGTCTATGTCGAGCGCGGCACCATGGCCGGCAGCGTTTCGTTGAAGCTCGCCGACAAGCCGGACGACAAGGCCCCCTATTTCGCCATCGTGCTGGTCGCCGGCTGGTCCGGCCGGCCTGGCGTTATGGGAGCCAAGCCATGAGCGGCCGCCTCACCGTCATCGGCCTTGGGCCCGGCAATGCCGATCAGGTGACGCCGCAAGCCAGCCGCGCCGTCGCCGAGGCAAAGTTCTTCTATGGCTACAAGCCTTATCTCGACCGGCTGGAGCTGCGCCCGGACCAGACCCGCGTCGCCTCGGACAATCGCGAGGAACTCGCCCGCTCCAAGGACGCGCTGGTAAAGGCGGCGGACGGCCATGACGTCGCCGTCGTCTCCGGCGGCGATCCCGGCGTGTTCGCCATGGCGGCCGCCGTCTGCGAGGCGATCGAGGCCGGTCCGGCCGAATGGCGCACCGTCGATGTCACTGTCGTGCCGGGCGTCACCGCCATGCTGGCGGTTGCCGCCCGCATCGGCGCGCCGCTCGGCCATGATTTCTGCGCCATCTCGCTGTCCGACAATCTGAAGCCGTGGGACTTGATCGAACTGCGCCTGCTGGCGGCGGCCGGCGCCGGCTTTGTCATCGCGCTCTATAACCCGATCAGCAAGGCGCGCCCTTGGCAGCTCGGCCGTGCCTTCGAATGCCTGGCCGCCATCCTGCCCGGCACCACGCCGGTCATCTTCGGCCGCGCCGCCGGCCGCCCGGACGAGCGCATCGAGGTCTTTTTGCTGGCCGATGTCGACGCGCAAAAAGCCGACATGGCGACCTGCATCATCATCGGTTCGCCGGAAACACGGATCATCAAGCGCGGCGACAAACCGGCGCTGGTCTACACGCCGCGCTCCGGGACGGGGTCGAGCAAATGATCGACCCAAAATTTATCAACAAGAGCGGCGAGTTCATCGACGGTCTCGGTCGAAGGCACCTCCGGCAGGAAGGGCCTG
Organism: Mesorhizobium sp. M1143; assembly: GCF_040318435.1. Classification (NCBI taxonomy): domain Bacteria; kingdom Pseudomonadati; phylum Pseudomonadota; class Alphaproteobacteria; order Hyphomicrobiales; family Phyllobacteriaceae; genus Mesorhizobium; species Mesorhizobium sp. M1143. Next base: position 5,778 of record NZ_JAMYMJ010000059.1, read on the forward strand.
CGCACCATCACCACCTCGATACCGAGCGCCCGCGCCGCGGCGATCTTGCCGTAGGTGGCCTCGCCGCCGCTGTTCTTGGATACGACGACATCGATGCGGTGCTCCTCGAGCAGAGCGCGTTCATCCGCCTCGCGAAACGGCCCACGCGCCAGCAGGTAGGCCGCATCCGGCACCGCCAGTTTCGGCTCGACCGGATCGACGCTGCGGATGAGGTAGTGATGCTGCGGCGCCGCCTCGAAAGCCGCGACCTCTTGCCGGCCGAGCGTCAGGAAGGCGCGGCGCGGCGTCGATCCAAGCGCGTGCACCGCATCGCCTGTCCTATCGACCTGCGTCCAGCGGTCGCCGTCGACAGGCTTCCAGCCGGGACGGCGCAGCGCCAGGATCGGCACACCGGTCAGGCGCGAGGCTTGCGCCGCATTGGCGGATATCTGCGCCGCATAGGGATGTGTGGCGTCGATCAGCAGGTCGATGCCCGCCTCCCTGAGATAGGCGGCCAGCCCGTCGGCGCCGCCAAATCCGCCGCTGCGCACCGGCACGCCTTGCGCGACCGGGCTTTCGGTGCGGCCGGCCAGCGACAGGGTGACACGGAAATCTTCCACCAGTTTTTCGGCCAATTGGCGCGCTTCTGTCGTGCCGCCAAGGATCAGAATCTTCTTCATGAGCACCATGTTGAACAGCGTCGGCGCTGCCCCTCACCCCTACCCTCTCCCCGTGAAGAACGGGGAGAGGGAGGCGTCAGCGCCGGAGCGTCTCCCTTCTCCCCGTCACTACACGGGGAGGTGAGGAGTGGTCTGGCTGGCAGACGAAAAGTCAATTGCTTGACTTTTCGAACGACGAACGCCTCAGGCGGATGAGGGGCGGCGCGACATGTCAAAAAAACAGCCCACGCCAAAATGGCTTACAATCGTCGGCATCGGCGAGGACGGTTTAGCGAGTCTCGGCGACGAGGCCAAGCGGCAGATCGCTGACGCCGAGACCGTCTTCGGCGGCAAGCGGCATCTGGCGCTGGTGGCTTCGCTCATCAAGGGTGAGCAGCGCCCATGGCCGGTGCCCTTCGATGCCGGCATGGCAGACGTGCTGGCGCTGGCCGGCCGGCAGGTCTGCGTGCTCGCCTCCGGCGATCCGTTCTTCCATGGTGTCGGCGCTACGCTTGCCCGCAAGGTGAAGCTTGGGCAAATGCATGTTATCCCCGCGCCGTCAGCGACTTCGCTGGCCGCCGCACGGCTCGGCTGGGCGTTGCAGGACATCGAGACCGTCTCGCTGCATGGCCGCCCACTCGACCTGATCCGGCCGCTGCTGCAGCCCAGGGCGCGCATCCTGGCGCTGACATCAGACGGCGACGCACCAGCGACAATAGCGCGCCTGCTCGTCGAACTCGATTTCGGCGCTTCGCGGCTGACGGTTTTGGAAGCGCTGGGCGGACCGAACGAGAAGCTTCGCTCGGCACGTGCCGACGCTTTCGATCTCAGAGACATCAATCCACTCAACGTGCTGGCGCTTGAGCTTGAATCAGCACAAGAGGCCCGCATCCTGCCGCTGACCGTTGGCCGCGCCGACCATCTGTTCGAGCACGACGGCCAGATCACCAAGCACGACATCCGCGCCATGACGCTTGCGGCGCTGGCGCCGAGGCGTGGCGAATTGCTGTGGGACATCGGCGCCGGTTCCGGCTCCATCGGCATCGAATGGATGCTCGCCCATCCCTCGATGCGCGCCATCGCCATCGAGGCCAACAGCGACCGCGCCGCCCGCATCGTCCGCAACGCCGCGCATTGCGGCGTGCCCGGTCTTGTCGTGGTGGAAGGGTCGGCGCCCAAGGCACTGGCCGGGCTGGACACGCCGGATGCGATCTTCATCGGCGGAGGTGGCAGCGACGCCGGCGTACTGAACGCCGCCATCAAGACGCTGCGCGCCGGCGGCCGTCTGGTTGCCAATGCCGTCACGCTGGAGATGGAAAGCCTGCTTCTCGCGGAGCACATCAAGCGCGGCGGCGACCTTACCCGCATCACCATTTCCCGCGCTTCTCCTGTCGGTTCGATGCAGGCCTGGCGCCCGGCCATGCCGGTCACCCAGTGGAGCTGGGTGAAGCCATGATGGTGGCGGGCATCGGCAGCCGGAAGGGCGTGAGCGTCGAAGACGTGCTGGCGGCGATAGAAACGGCGCTCGAAGCGCACGGGCTGGCGACGACGGCGCTGTCGGCACTGGCGACTGCCTCGCTCAAGAAAGACGAAGAAGCGATCTCTGCCGCTGGCCGCACGCTCAACCTTCCCGTCATCATCGTTGATGACGCAGCACTTCAGGCCGTCTCGTCGGAGGCACTCAGCAAATCCGATCTCTCGCAGGATCTCGCCGGCACACCCTCCGTCTCAGAAGCCTCCGCCCTTGCCGTTGCCGGCCCCGGTGCGAAGCTGCTTGGTCCACGCACCGTGCTCGGCCCGGTCACCTGCGCCATCGCCATCAGCGGAGACGCGCCATGACCGTGCATTTCATCGGCGCCGGTCCCGGTGCCGCCGACCTCATCACACTGCGCGGCGCCAAGCTGCTGGCAAGCTGCCCGGTCTGTCTGCATGCCGGCTCGATCGTCGCGCCGGAATTGCTGCAGCACTGCGCGCCTGGCACAAAACTGATCGACACCGCGCCCATGTCGCTCGACGAGATCGAGGCCGCGTATCTGGAAGCCCATCAGGCCGGCCATGACATCGCCCGACTGCATTCCGGCGATCTCTCGGTGTGGAGTGCGGTTGCCGAGCAGATCCGCCGGCTGGAAAAGCACGGCATCCCCTACACGCTGACGCCGGGCGTTCCCTCTTTCGCCGCCGCAGCCGCAGCCCTTCGCCGCGAACTGACCATTCCCGAGGTGGCGCAAAGCCTGGTGCTGACCCGCGTCTCCGGCCGCGCCTCGAAAATGCCGCCGGGCGAAACGCTGGCCGGCTTCGGCCGCACCGGCGCGACGATGGCCATTCATCTCGCCATCCACGCCATCGACCGAGTCGTCGCCGAATTGTCGCCGCATTATGGCGGCGATTGCCCGGTGGCGATCGTCTTTCGCGCTTCATGGCCGGACGAGCGCGTGCTGACCGGCACGCTCGCCACGATCGAGGCACTGCTCGCCGCCGACCCGATGGAGCGCACGGCGATCATCTTCGTCGGCCGCTCGCTGGCAGCGGAAGGTTTTGGCGAGAGTTCATTGTACGACGCCCACTATCAGCGGCGTTTCCGGGGACGGACGGATTGTGAGCGGTAAAAGCGAAAACACCACGCTCGAACAGGCCCTTGCCCGGCTGAACTTCAAGCCGCGCCGGCTTGAGCCGGGCCATGTCTGGCTGGCCGGCGCCGGCCCCGGCGATCCCGGCTGCCTGACGCTGGAAGTGCTGGCGGCATTGGCCGAGGCCGACGCTGTGGTCTATGACGCGCTGGTCTCCTCTGACGTTGTCGCCGTTGCGGACAATGCCCAGCTGTTCTTTGCGGGAAAGCGCGGCGGCAAGCCGTCGATGAAGCAGGACGACATCACCGCTTTGCTGGTGCGGCTGGCGCGCGATGGCCGCCGCGTCATCAGGCTGAAGGGTGGCGATCCCTATATTTTCGGCCGTGGCGGCGAAGAGGCGCTGGCGCTGGCGCGCGAAAAAATCCCGTTCCGCGTCCTGCCCGGCCTGACATCGGGGCTGAGCGCGCTGGCCGCCACCGGCATTCCCGCAACCATGCGCGGCATCAACAAGGCGATCATCCTGGCGACAGGTCATGCCGCCGGCACAGATGACGATCTCGACTGGGGCGCGATCGCCCGCACCGGCCAGCCGGTGGTCATCTATATGGGCATGGCCAATCTGCCTGTTATCGCCGCGTCGCTGCTCGAAGGCGGGCTGGCGCCGTCGACGCCGGCGGCTGTCATCGTTTCGGCGACGACACCGCAGGAGCGGACCGTCGTCGCGACACTCGCCACCATTTCCGAAGCGGCCGCCGCGGCGGAATTGGCCTCGCCGGCCCTCATTGTCGTCGGCGGCATCGTCGCCATGCGCGCAGCACTGGCGGGTAACGCATGACCCGCGCCATCATCATCGGCGCGCCGCGTTCCGGCTCCGGCAAGACCAGCGTCACCATCGGCATTTTGCGCGCGCTCGCCCGGCGCGGCATCAAGGTGCGCGGCGCCAAGTCCGGCCCCGACTATATCGATCCGGGTTTTCATACCGCCGCCACTGGCCTGTCCGGCGTCAACCTGGACAGCTGGGCGATGTCGCCTGACCTGCTCAACGCGTTGGCCGGCAATGCCACCGAGGACGCCGATTTTATCTTCCTCGAAAGCGCCATGGGCCTGTTCGACGGCATCCCGGCCGGACAAGGCCGCACCGGCTCGGCCGCCGATCTGGCGCGGCTCTACCACCTGCCGGTGCTTTTGGTGCTCGACGTCTCGGGACAGTCGACGTCGGCGGCCGCCGTCGCGAAGGGTTTTGCCACCTACGACCCGGATGTGCGCATGGCCGGAATCGTGCTCAACCGTCTCGGCAGCGAGCGCCACCGCAAGCTGTGCAGCGAGGCGATCGAAACGCTCGGCCTGCCGGTCGTCGGCGCCATCCTGCGCGATCCCACGCTCAATTTGCCGGAGCGCCATCTCGGCCTCGTCCAGGCCGGCGAATATGCCGACCTGATGACGCATCTCGACCGCCTCGCCGACATGGTCGAGAAATCCCTCGACCTTGACGCCATCATGGCGCTGGCCGCGCCGTTTTCGCCGGCATCAGGCAGTTTCGAACATGCCTTGCAGCCGCCCGGCCAACGAATCGCGCTCGCCGAAGACGCCGCCTTCACCTTCCTCTATCCGCACGTCGCCGCCCACTGGCGTCAGGCCGGCGCCGAGATCGTGCCGTTCTCGCCGCTAGCCGACGAAGCACCGGTGCAGAATTGCGATGTCTGCTGGCTGCCCGGCGGCTATCCCGAGCTCCACTCCGGCAGCCTCGCGGCGGCGACCAATTTCCGAGCTGGCATGGCCAGGTTTGCCGAGACCAAGCCGATCCATGGCGAGTGCGGCGGCTTCATGGTGCTGGGCGAAGCGCTGGAGGACGCGGCCGGCGAGACGCACGCCATGCTTGGCCTGCTCGGCCATTCCACCAGCTTTGCCAAGCGCAAGATGAACCTCGGCTACCGCGAGGCACGCCTGCGCGTCGCCTGTCCGCTGGGGCCGCAAGGCGCGCTGATCCGTGGCCATGAATTCCACTATGCGCAGATGATTGCGACCGGCAATGACGAGCCATTGGCCGATCTCGCCGACGGTCAGGGCAATCCGCTCGGCGCCTCCGGCTATCGCCGCGGCCATGTCAGCGGCACCTTCTTCCACGCCATTGCGAGGGGTGCATGACCTCCGTGCCCTCGCCCCGGCAAGCGCTCGACGACGTCGCGCTTTGCCTCGTCTTCTTCACCCGGCTGCCGCTGCCGGTCTTCGACCTTCGTGGCCGCAGCCTGGCCGATGCGATCTGGGCGGCGCCTGTCGCCGGCCTCGCCGTCGCTGTGGCTGGTGCTGTCGTCTACGCCGCGGGCGTACAGCTCGGCCTTGCCCCCGGCCCGGCAGCAGCCCTTGCGCTTGCAGCAACCCTGCTCGCCACGGGCTGCCTGCATGAGGACGGGCTGTCGGATGTCGCAGATGGCTTTGGCGGCGGCAAGACACGCGATAAAAAACTGGAGATCATGCGCGACAGCCGCATCGGCGCCTATGGCGCAGCAGCTCTTGGCCTGTCGATGCTCATCCGCTGGAGCGCGCTGTCGCAACTGGCCAATCCGACAGGCGTGCTCTTCGCGCTGATCGCCGCCCACGCCGCATCGCGCGGCCTGCTCGGCGCGTTCATGCATTTGGCGCCGGCGGCGCGCAGTGACGGCCTGTCTGCCGGCGCCGGGACCGTCTCGACCCAGACAGCTGTTCTCGGCGCCGTGCTCGGGGCCATCCCGCTTCTGACTCTGGGGCTCGGCGGCGCCTTTGCCGCACTGATCCTGCTCGCTCTCGTGTTCAGCGCCTTGCGCGCGCTCTGCCTCAACCAGATTGGCGGCCACACCGGTGACACGATCGGCGCCCTGCAGCAGTTAGGCGAGATCACGGTCCTGCTCGTCGCTTCCATTTCCCTGTCCTGATTCTTCCCCGGAGATTCCTTCCCCATGCCCTTCAAATCATTCGATGAACTGCGCGCCGCCTGTTTCGATCTGCCTGCCGGCAGCGATACCGCCGCCAATGCAGTCGCCCGCCGCCAGGACACGCTGACGAAGCCGCAAGGCAGCCTGGGCCGGCTGGAAACCCTCGCCGCCTGGCTGGCACGCTGGCAGGGCCGCGACATGCCGAAACTCGATCGCGTCAAAGTCTTCGTGTTCGCCGGCAATCACGGCGTCACCGCGCAGGGCGTGTCGGCCTTCCCGTCGGAAGTGACCGTGCAGATGGTGGCGAATTTTGCCGGCGGCGGCGCCGCCATCAACCAGCTTGCCCGCATCGCCGGCGCGGAACTCGACGTCATCCCGCTCGATCTCGATCATCCGACAGGCGACTTCACTGACGTGCCGGCAATGGACGAAAAAAACTTCCTCGCCGCCGTCTCGGCTGGCTATGACGCGGTGACGAACGACCTCGACCTCGTCTGTTTCGGCGAGATGGGCATCGGCAACACCACGCCGGCGGCCGCCATCTCGACCGCCCTGTTCGGCGGCGGCGCTGAAAAATGGTCGGGGCGCGGCACCGGCGTCGACGATGCCGGGCTGAAGCGCAAGGTCACCGCCATTGAATCCGGCCTCAAGCGCCATGCCGACGCGCTGTCCGACCCGCTGAAGATCGCCGCCGCCCTTGGCGGCCGCGAACTCGCCGCCATCTTCGGCGCCACGCTCGCCGCCCGCCGCAAGAACGTCCCGGTGCTGCTCGACGGCTTCGTCTGCACGGCAGCGGCAGCGCCCCTGGCGCGACTGCACCCCTCAGGCCTCGCCCACACCATCGCCGCCCATGTCTCGGCCGAATCCGGCCACCGCCGCCTGCTCGAAGCGCTCGGCCTGCCGCCGCTGCTCGACCTCGGCATGCGGCTCGGCGAAGGCTCCGGCGCCTGCCTCGCCGTCAACATCGTCCGCTCGGCACTGGAATGCCATGCGAGGATGGCGAGTTTTGCCGAGGCTGGCGTGTCAGAGAAGTAGCTAGAGCGATTTGACGGGAGGGCGCCGGCCCGAACCTTCACTGACCATCGTCGGGCCGGTCACTGGCATTCCAGGCTGGTGGCTCGAACAGCACGGCCGCTGAAAGATTCCCCACCTGGGGGTTGGCCCGCTGCTTCTGTGGTCAGCTCTTTTTACTGGCACTATTCGCCGCCGTTGCCGACAAAATGTGATTGACGTAACGGTGACCAGGCGCAATCATTACGGATTGTGCAGGGTGAGGGCGTTTTCAATGAAACTCGTTGTCTTTGGCGTAGCAATAGTATTGGCCGCTACCGGAGCAGCTGTTGCGAAAGAGAAGAAAAAGGTGGCCACCGCTCAGGCTACAACCTCGTGTTCTACAGCTCATAAGAAGGCTGGCAGCAAGCCGACCGCGAAACCGGATTGCAAATCGACAGGCACCGTGGTTGCGCGACCGTCAAATAGGGCCGAAAACTTCCTGGATCATTATAATCCGCGCTTAGGGTATGACACCAGTCCGTGGTTTCAAACTGGCTTTAATTGATGGCGGCTTCGGCTTCCGGGCTTTTCTTAATCCAGCGCGGCCTTCACTCCTTCGCCAAATAGCGCACCGGCTTACCGGCCGCCGAGTTTAAGGCAAACCTGCCCCATGATTGAGGCATGTCGAGGCGCGTCAACGCGTCCGGCATTCCAAGGTCTTCCACCAACTTTTCTAGAAATTTGGTGGGTGCGCACAGGATTGAACTGTGGACCCGCTGATTAAGAGTCAGCTGCTCTACCAACTGAGCTACGCACCCACTCGACCGGTAAAAACCGGCGTTGGCGGGCATATAGCCGCCGATACCGATCCTGTCCAGCCCTGCCGGAATCATTTCCCGACAAATCGCTGAACTGCCGCAGGCGGTCACACGAACAGCTTTCCTTCCGCCACCTTAATGGCATGGCCGCCGATGCGCGCGGAGGCCAGTTTTCCGCCTTCGACAGTGAGTTCGAGGCGGATGCGCGAAGGGCGGCCCATCTCCAGCCCCTGCTCGATCCACAGCTGCGAAATGCCGTCGGTCGGGCCATCGAACTGCATGATGGCGCCGGCAAAGGCCGCCGCCGCCGACCCGGTCGCCGGGTCTTCATAGGACGGCGTGCCCGGCACGATCATGCGGACATGGAAGGCGCTGTCATGGTTCACCGTCTGGCGGCAATAGACATACGGGCTGGCGAAGGCCCATTCGCTCTTGCGCGGCGCCAGTTCCGACCAGACCTGGTTGTCGAGCTTGATCCGGCCGGCAGCCTCCAGATTGGCAACCGGAATGGTGACGTAAGGCACGCCTGCCGACCAGAACGACACCAGGTGATTCTCGAAGCCGATCTCGTGCGGCGCCAGCCCGAGGGCGGCGCCGATCGCCTCCGGGTCGGCATCGAGCTTCAGCGGCTCCGGCAGCTTCGCCAGGTCGAACTCGGCAAAGGTGGCGCCATCGTGCCGGCTGACGGCGCAGCGCACCGGGCCGATATTCTCCTCCAGCACGAAGATGCCGGCTTCGCCCTCGCCTGTCAGTTCGGCCAGCGCGATCGCGGCGCCAACTGTCGGATGTCCGGCGAACGGCATCTCATAGTCGGGCGTGAAAATGCGGATGCGGTTGCGATGTTTTGGATTGTCCGGCGGCAGCACGAAGACCGATTCGGACAGGTTGAACTCGCGCGCAATGGCCTGCATGGCGGCTGTATCCAGCCCTTGGCTGTCGAGCACGACAGCCAGCGGATTGCCGGCCAGCCGCTCCGTCGTAAACACATCGTAGAGCAAGTAATTGCGGGTCTGCATCTTGAAAAACCTTCCGCCTCAATCCGAACATGGCCGAAATTTAATTTGATATTCGAACCACCAAGCCTGATCGGTGCACATATAGGGACATTACGCTTTCATAGGGGTCCGGCGTGGACCAGCTTGTCAATCTGCCAAAGACGGAATCGGATTCCGCCATCGAGGCGGCGCTTGGGCTTGACCAGAGTGGTGTGCGCAAGACGCGCCGTCGTGGCTGGCTTTACGCGCTGCTGGCGCTGATCGCCGTTGCCGGCGGCCTCGCCGGCTACCAATGGTATGCCGGCTCCCCGGCCAAGATCGACTACACCACAACGCCGGCCACCATTGCCGACCTCACCGTCGCGGTATCGGCGACCGGCACGCTGCAGCCCCTCACCCAGGTCGACATTTCAAGCGAACTGTCCGGCATCATCCGCTCGGTGTCGGCCGAAGAGAACCAGCAGGTCAAGAAGGGCGATGTGCTGGCGACGCTCGACACGGTGAAACTTGAGGTCCAGATCGAACGCGCCGAAGCCTCGGCCAAGGCCGCTGCCGCCAATGTCGAGGACGCCACGGTAACCCTGAAGGAGAACGAAAGCGCCCTCACCCGCGCGGCCGAACTGACCAGGCGTGGCATGGCGACCGATCAGTCGCTCGAGGCGGCGACTGCCACGCGCGACCGCTCCAAGGCGGCGCTCGATAGTGCGCAGGCCAATCTCGCCATCGCCCAGGCCGATCTCAAGGCGCAGCAGACCGACCTTGCCAAGAGCACCATCTATGCGCCGATTGACGGCATCGTCTTGACGCGTTCCGTCGACCCCGGCCAGACGGTCGCCTCCTCGCTGCAGGCGCCGGTTCTGTTCATCATCGCCGCCGATTTGAGGAACATGGAATTGGTGGCGGCGGTCGACGAGGCCGATATCGGCGCGGTCAAACCAGGCCAGCATGCACGCTTCACCGTCGATGCCTTTCCGGAGCGGCCGTTCGACGCCGAGATCCGCGACATCTCCTACGCCTCGGTCACCACCGACGGCGTCGTCACCTACAATGCACGGTTGGAAGTCGACAATAACGAGCTTTTGCTGCGGCCCGGCATGACCGCCACGGTTTCGGTCGTCACCAGGCAGGCCAAGAGCGTGCTCACCGTGCCGTCCACCGCTTTCCGCTACCGCCCGGCGCAGCAGGCCGCGCGCGCGTGGAGCCTCAGCGATCTGTTCACCGGCCGCATGGGCCGTGGCGGCAACCGCCGCCAGCCGGTGAAGGCGCCCACCGACGGCTCACGCACGCTCTATGTGCTGGAGAACGGCCGGCCGCACCCGGTCAACGTCAAGATCGGCTCCACCGACGGCGAACTGACCGAGATCACCTCCGGGCTGGATGAAGGTGCAGAGGTTATCACGTCCTCGCAGCTGCGGAGCTGACGCCATGGCCGCGGGCCTCATCGGTTTCGACACGGTCTGGAAGAGCTATGGCCAGGGCGAAGCCAAGGTCCATGCGCTGGCCGGCGTCGACCTCGCCATCCAGCGTGGCGAATTCGTCGCCATCATGGGCCCGTCCGGTTCGGGCAAATCGACCGCGATGAACATCATCGGTTGCCTCGACACGCCGACGGCCGGAACCTACTCCTTCATGGGCATCGACGCCGGGCGGCTCGACCGCAACCGCCGGGCGCTTCTGCGCAATCTCTATATCGGCTTCGTCTTCCAGGGTTACAATCTGTTGCCGCGCACCACGGCGGCGGAAAATGTCGAGCTGCCGCTGATCTATCGCGGCGCGCCGGCCCGCGAGCGCCGCGATCTTGCCATGCAGGCGCTGGCGGAGGTCGGCCTGGTCGGGCGCGAACATCACACGCCGGCCGAACTCTCCGGTGGTCAGCAACAGCGCGTGGCGATCGCGCGCGCCATCGTCACCAGGCCGACGCTGCTCGTCGCCGACGAGCCGACCGGCAATCTCGACACCGCCCGCACGCATGAGATCATGGAGCTGTTGACGCGGCTGAACCGCGAGCTCGGCCTGAGCATCGCCATGGTCACCCACGAGGCCGATGTCGCCGATTATGCCGAGCGCACCATCCGCTTCCTCGACGGCCACGTCGCTTCAGACTCCAAGAGGCTGGAGATAACGTCATGATCTGGGAAACCGTCCGCCTCTCTCTGCGCTCCATCCGCCGCAATGTGCTGCGCTCGTTCCTGACGCTGCTCGGCATCGTCATCGGTGTCGCCGCCGTCATTGCCATGCTGACCATCGGCTCCGGCACCACCGCCAAGGTCAAGTCGGACATCGCCAAGCTCGGCTCGAACCTGCTCGTCGTCCGTTCCGGCCGCCCGGCAGGCACTGGCGGACCAGGCGGGCTCGACCAGGCGGTACGGCCTCTGGCCGACAAGGATGTAGCCGCCCTCGTCGCGCATCTGACCGGGGCGCGCGCCATCGCGCCGGCGTCGCAGAAACAAGTCCGCGTCATTTTCGGCACCGAGAGCCTGACCTCTGGCGTCACCGGCACCGCCAGCGCCTATCTCGCCGCCCGCGACTGGAAGCTGGTGTCGGGCCGCCCATTCAGCGATTCGGAGACACGCTCGGGCACCGGCGTCTGCCTGATCGGCGAGACGGTGCGCCAGCAATTCTTCGGCGCCGGCGAACCCGAGGGCGAGATCATCCGCGTCAACCGCACCTCGTGCAAGATCATCGGCCTGCTCGAACCCAAGGGCTATACCGGCTTCGGCCAGGACCAGGACAATGTCGTCTTGATGCCGCTTGCCGCCTATCAGCGCCGCATCGCCGGCAACCGCGACATCGACAACATCTACGTCGCCGCCGACGACCGCACCCCGACCACCGAATTGCAGCCGCGAGTCGAGGACATTTTGCGCGACACCCGCCGCATCACGCCGGACCGCGAAGACGATTTCTCGATCCGCGACATGACCCAGATCGCCGACGCCATGGCCAGCGCCACCACCACCATGACCGGCATGCTGGGCGCCGTCGCGGGCGTCAGCCTGCTGGTCGGCGGCATCGGGATCATGAACATCATGCTGGTCTCGGTCACTGAGCGCACCCGCGAGATCGGCATCAGGCTCGCCATCGGCGCGCATGAAAAGCACATCCTCATCCAGTTCCTGGTCGAGGCGACGGTGCTGTCGCTGCTCGGCGGCATTATCGGCATCCTGATCGGCCTGGCGCTGGCCGGCCTCGCCTCGGCAACGCTGGCCATACCGTTTGCGCCGAGCCCGGCGGTCATCCTGCTCGCCGTCGGTTTTTCGGCGCTGATCGGCATGGTGTTCGGCTTCTTCCCGGCGCTGCGCGGCGCCAGGCTCGACCCGATCGACGCGCTGCGCCACGAATAAGCGCCAGATCAGCTCCACCGCAACCAACCGCTATCCACAAGGATGGGTGCTTGTCGACATCGGCAATACTTGTTGTCGTCCGGTCTGCGATGCTAATTTTAGAGCAAAGCATCTGGTCAAGGAGTGGCAATGAGCAAGAAGGCGCGGCTGATTCTGACGATGGTGATCATCGAAGGCGCCCTTGCGGGACTTTGGTGGTATCTCGCCCGCTACGGCATGGCCAATCCCGATCGTGTCACCGCCGATTTTCAGGCAGTCGTCGGCCAGACGATGGGCATGGTCATGGGTGGATTGCTGGCCATCGGCGTTATCCTGTTCCTCGTCGCCGCCCGCAACGACCGCAAGGCGGCGCAGAACAATCCGCGCCGTTAGCCCCCGCCACCGCCAAAATGCCACTCGACCAGCGGCTTCATATGCGGTGCCAGCCCTTCCGGCAGGTCGGCGGCGTGGCGGATGATCACCGGCCCCTCGATCTCCGGCTCGGTCTCGGTCGCGACGAAGGCGCCGATGCGCCGCGCAACCTCGTCGGCCGGCGCATCGACGTGGTAGCGGCGGAAGAGGACCGTGCCGGTCGAAGTCGACAGCGCATGGTAGCGCTTGCCGCGCGCAGCGCCTGTCAGGTCAAGCCCGGTCTCCTCGCGCACTTCACGGATCATGTTGAAATCGACATCGACGCGGCCATCGCGAAAATCGATCGGCTCGAACGAGCCGGCAGCGAAGTAGACACTGCCGGCCGGGACCGTGTGCGCGCCCATGCGGATCGCCACCAGGGCGTTGTCGCCGGCGACCAGCATGGCGTGGCCATAGGCATGCTCGGCGCCCGTCCCCTGCCGGTTCTTTCGCCACAGCAGGAAGGTCGAGTACTTCACCGCGTGACAACGCCCGACGATCCGCTTGTCGCGCCAGGCGAGCGCCGAGAGCAGCACCACCGTGCCGTCGAACAACGCCGGATTGGCCGTGACCTCGCGCCGCCAGTTGTCAGTGATCGCCTGCGCGTTGTCGCGCTCGAACGGATGCGGGCCGGGGTCGAGCCGGACGTCGATTTCGTCGACGGGCAGGATGACGTTGCGCGGCAGGTCGAAGCTCACCGTGCTCAAGCCATGTCCAGGGTAATTGCGACGGGACAATGGTCCGACGCCTTCGGCCGGTCCCAGCCGGCGCGCGGAAAGCGCTCCACCGCCTGTCCGGCCGGAAAGATGGTGCGCCAGGGCTGGCCGTTGCGGATGATGTCGGGAACCGCCGTCGCATTCTTCGCCGCCAGCCCTTTCGACAGCAGGATGTAGTCGAGCTGGCACAGATGCCGCTCCTTCGGCCCGCGCGTGTGGTAGAAACTCCAGCGGTCCATCTCCGGCCGGCGTTCGACGACATTCTCGCAAAAGCCGCCGGCGGTGAGCACATCGATACAGGACTGGCTCTCGTCGATCACCTGGAAGCGGTAGCCGTCGATAGCGTCGCCCTCGATCTTCACCCGCTGCCGGTAGTCGTTCATGTCGCCGCAGATCGCCCAGTTTTTGTCGGCTGCGTGCTCTTTGCCGAAGCGCTCGTCGATAATGCGGCGCACCGCTTGCGCCTCGGCGATGCGCACCGGCATCGTCGCCTCGCGGCCGTCGAGCCCGTTGCGCGGCGAGCCCATCGATTTGAAATGGACGAGGTAAAGCGTCAGCGGCACGCCGCCGACCTTGATGTCGACCTCCAGGCAGTCGCGCCGGAAGATGCGTTCATTGGCCAGGTTGCCGAGCGCCTCGAGTTCAGGCGTGTGCAATCCGAACTGCTCGAACGTGACATAGGCATGGCTGGTCATGCGCACGAACTCGATCGGCTGACCTTGCGCGGTCTCGTTGCGCATCATCACGGCAACGTCGATGCCGCGCGAATCATTGCCGGCGGTGGTGTATTTCTGCCGGTAACCCTCGCCCACCATCTTGAAGAGATAGCCGTACTCGAAGGCCTTCAGCGCCTCGATGTTGTCGACCTCCTGCATGCAGATGATGTCCGCACGGGTGGCGGCAATGGCGAGCGCGGTCAACTGGCGCGTATCGTCGGATTGCGCGATGGCGCGCGCCTGCTCCAGCATCCGGTATTCGGCTTCGCTCTGGATGTCGAAAAGCGCCAGCGTGCGGTCTTCGTTGAGCTGGTTGCGGAAGCCCGAGAAATCGAACCTGTTCATCAGGTTTTCGACATTGAAAGTGGCGAGGCGCAGCGACATGGACTGACCTTTGCCTGCAAGCGCCCATGAAAACAAGGGCTGCTTGTCATGGCTGATGGAACCTTTCTGTTCATCCTCCGTTCAGACGCCAAGGTCCATCAATAGGCCACTTCCCTGGGGTACCCGGGCGTGGGGCCTGTATCACTTGGAGAGTGCAATGAGCTCGCTCTTTTCGTCCACAGTCAAATCCGGGCTGTTAGCGCTCGGTCTTTTCTCGGGTCTCACGGCGCCATCCGCCGCCGGCCCGATCCTGCAGCCAAACCTGGCGGTGCCGACAAGCACCGCATTGTCTGACATCACACCGGTTCGCGACAGCTGGGCGGGCGGCAATGACCGCCGCTCCTTCAACGATTGGCAGTGGCGCCGCCACGACGGCCGTCACTTTGCCCGGTCAGGCAACTGGAACAACGGCAACTGGAATGGCGGCAACTGGAACGGCGGCGACAACTGGCGCTGGCGCCATCACCGTCACCATCGCGGCCGTGATTTTGACAGCGGCGCCGCAGCAGTTCTCGGCCTCGGCCTGGGTCTCGGCCTCGGCAGCATCTACAACAACGGCTACTACAACAACGGCTATTACAATGACGGCTATTACGTGCAGCCGGCGCCCCGCCGCTATTACCGCACGCAGCGTCTGTCCAGCGCCCATGTCCAGTGGTGCTACGACCGCTATCGGTCCTACCGGGCCTGGGACAACACGTTCCAGCCCTATGGTGGCCCGCGCCAGCAATGCTGGTCGCCCTACAGCTGAACTATAAACGACAATACACGACGGCGCCGCCCCATCGCGGCGCCGTTTTCATTTGGGAAAGACGGCTGGTCTCGGTCACCGCTAACCATATGTTTATCGGCTCAGCCTATCCGTGATATCGTGCCCCATCTGACGATCGCGCCGATCCGGTCGCGAAGGACGTGCCGTCATGGCCGACAACGAATTGCGAAACAAACACCGGCAGCGCGTGCTGAAAGGCGCGACGATTCTGACCGGCCTCACCAATTCCGAGGTCAAGTGCACGGTGCGCAACATGCATGCCGGCGGCGCCGAGCTGAAAGTGTCTATAGACGCGCGCGTCCCGGACGAGTTCCTGCTCTATGTGCCGGTCGACGGCATCGGCTACAAGGCCATCGTGCGCTGGCGCCGCGACGACCGCATCGGCGTCGAGTTCACCGGCACCGAGCCGAAGCCCCATTGGCACTATGGCTGAGTATCCTGATCGATAAACCGGCATGAAAGAGCCGGCGGATCGCTCCGCCGGCTCTTTGCTCCCAATCCCGACGACTGCGGGTTAGTTCTTGGCCTTGTCGACCAGCTTGTTCTTGGAAATCCAGGGCATCATGGCGCGCAGCTTGGCGCCGACTTCCTCGATCTGGTGGCTGTCATTGTTGCGGCGGATGCCTTTGAAGCGCGACATGCCGGCGCGGTATTCCTGCATCCATTCCGAGGTGAACTTACCGGTCTGGATGTCCTTCAGCACGCGCTTCATCTCGGCCTTGGTCTCGGCGGTGATGATGCGCGGGCCCGAGACATATTCGCCCCATTCGGCGGTGTTCGAGATCGAGTAGTTCATGTTGGCGATGCCGCCTTCATAAATCAGGTCGACGATCAGCTTGACCTCGTGCAGGCACTCGAAATAGGCCATTTCGGGCGCATAGCCGGCTTCCACCAGCGTCTCAAAACCGGCGCGGATCAGTTCGACCAGGCCGCCGCAGAGCACGACCTGCTCGCCAAACAGATCGGTCTCGCATTCCTCGCGGAAATTGGTCTCGATGATGCCCGAACGGCCGCCGCCGACGCCGCAGGCGTAGGACAGAGCGAGATCGAGCGCGTTGCCGGAAGCATCCTGGTTGACGGCGACCAGGCACGGCACGCCGCCGCCCTTCTGGTATTCGCCGCGCACCGTGTGGCCGGGGCCTTTCGGCGCGATCATGACGACATCGACGGTCGACTTCGGCTCGATGAGGCCGAAATGCACGTTGAGGCCGTGCGCGAAGGCAATCGCGGCGCCGTCACGAATGTTTGGCGCGATTTCGTTTTTGTAGATGTCGGCCTGCAATTCGTCAGGCGTCGCCATCATCATCAAATCGGCCCATTTGGCAGCGTCCGCCACGCTCATCACCTTGAGCCCGTCAGCCTCGACCTTCTTGGCGGTCGCCGATCCCGCCTTGAGGCCGATGGCGATTTCCTTGGCGCCGGAATCCTTGAGGTTGAGCGCGTGCGCCCGGCCCTGGCTGCCATAGCCGATAATGGCGACCTTCTTGCCCTTGATCAGATTGAGATCGGCGTCGCGATCGTAATAGACACGCATCTTTTGCTTCCTTCCCGTAGAGATTAGAGGCCTTGCGGCCCGGTTTTTGCTCCATAAAGAGCGAGAAACTGCTGCGTCGCCCGGGCGGCATCGCCGCCGATCGCCGCTTCAGTCAATTCCAGCCTGTCGCCGAGCAGGAGACGGATCTGCACGTCGCGGGCGACCAGCCCGAAAAAGGTCCGGAACGCCATTTCGGCGTCCGTAAAGTCGAGCAGCCCGGCCTGCTTGCCGGCAAGCAGCACCGGCTTCAGCCGTCTGGCCAGCGCGAAACGGCCATTCTCCAGCACGATGGCGCCGAGATCGTCCTTTCCGGATCCGGCATGGCCGACCGCGACGCGGTTCAGCGCGATCGAGGTATCGCTCGAAATCACCTTCAGCCAGTCCGAGGCGAAGCCTTCCAGGCTTGCCGTCAGCGAGGCAAGATCCAGCCGCTCACCGTCGACCGGCACCACGCGCACTTTCGA
Organism: Mesorhizobium sp. M1143; assembly: GCF_040318435.1. Lineage (NCBI taxonomy): Bacteria > Pseudomonadati > Pseudomonadota > Alphaproteobacteria > Hyphomicrobiales > Phyllobacteriaceae > Mesorhizobium > Mesorhizobium sp. M1143. The sequence continues at coordinate 23,018 of NZ_JAMYMJ010000059.1, forward strand.
TGCCTGCCACTGCACGGTCGCCGTCAGCAGTCCGTCGCGGTCGCCGAACCATTTGTAGAGCGTTTCCTTCGAGCAGCTGGCGCGGCGCGCCACCGCCGTCATGGTCAGATTGTCGCCCTCCTCGACCAGCAGCCGCAAAGCCGCGTCCAGGACGGCCTTTTGCCGCTCTGTCAGCACTTCGCTGGTATCGATGTCGGCGCTTGCCTGCAACAATTTCCGCCCATTCGATGAGGTCGCCGGGTCGCCTCAAACGGCGTACCGTACGTTACGGTTCGGCATATTGCGCAATCCTATGCTCGACGCAAGGGGTCAGGTAGAAAAATCGTCGACGTGAGAGCCGCCGAGCAAACCACGAGATTCTGACGGATCAATCATCGGCGGGCGGATGGCGCAGCTCTCCAAGCAGGCTCGCCAGTATCTTCAGCTCCTCCGCGGAGAGTTTTGCGCCGACCAATTCCGCAATCGACCGTCCATAGACAGCCCACATCCGTCGCCTGGTCTCACGGCCCTTGGCCGAGATGCGGATGGTTTGGCCGCGGCCGTCGTCGGCAACCCTGAGTTTCTCGACCAGTCCTTCGGCCTCGAGCCGCGCCAGAAGCCGCGAGATATTATACTGCGCAAACAGAGTGCGCTCGGTCAGCTGAAATGGCCGCAGCCCGCCCTCACCCGCCTCGGCGAGTTCATGCAGCACGTCATACCAGTCGAGCGGCGGCAAGCCGCTGGTCTTCAAAGCCTCTTCCGCCTTTTCGATGAGCTGGCGCGAAACCCGCATCAGGCGGGCCCAGGCCTTGACGGCTTCGGGCGAAGGCGTGGTTGTTTTGGCCATGACCCATTCTAGGCGATAGATGCAGTTGCATCAAGCTTGACGGTCAATGCACTTGCATCTATATGCATGCAACTGCATCGATCCGGGAAAGATCCATGAAACACGAAATTTGCAAAGTCGCCGACGTCCCACAGACGGGCAGCCTGATCGCGCCATTCTTCGGCCGCGAGGTCCATATTTGGCGCAGCGGTGAGCGCATCCGCGCCGCCGCCAATGTCTGCCTGCATTTCGGCGGGCCGCTCGACTGCAAGGACGGCAAGCTGGTCTGCCAATGGCACGGCGCCGCCTTCGACATGACATCAGGCGACCGGATCGAAGGTCCGGCGCCAAAAGCGTCGCGACTGATGTTCCTGTCGACGCGCGTCGAGGACGGCGCGTTGAACTATGTCTGGGGAGAGTGACATGCCTGAGAAGAATGAAATGCCTGAGAAGAATGAAATGACTGGCAAGCTCATTCTCGTCAGCCATCATCTATGCCCCTATGTGCAGCGCGCGGCGATCTCGCTGGCCGAGAAAGGCGTGCCGTTTGAGCGTGTCACCATCGACCTCGCCAACAAGCCGGACTGGTTCAAGGCGATTTCGCCGCTGGGCAAGGTGCCGCTGCTGATCGTCCAGGCAAATGGCGAGGAGACGGTGATCTTCGAATCCGCCGTCATTCTCGAATTCCTCGAGGAGACGCAAGCCAATCCTCTGCATCCGGCCGACGCCTACGCCCGTGCCCGGCATCGCGCCTGGATCGAGTTCGGCTCGGCGACATTGAACGCCATCGGCCGGTTCTACTCGGCTTCGACGGAGGCCGCCTTCCTGGCAGAGTCCACGGCACTTTCGGCCATGTTCGATCGTCTGGAGGACGAACTGGCCGACCAGGCCGGACCGTGGTTCAACGGCGGGCGCTTTTGCCTCGTCGACGCCGTCTACGGCCCGGTCTTCCGCTATCTCGACGCCTTCGACCGGATCGGCAATTTCGGCATTCTGGACGGCAAGCCATTGGTCCAGACCTGGCGCAAGGCGTTGAGCGAACGCGCCTCGATCAAGGGCGCCGTGGCGCCGGACTATCCGCAGCGGCTGCGTCTATTCCTGCGTGCGAGAAATTCGTTTCTCTCGACCCTGATCCCGCCGGATGATCTGGCCAGTGCACCTCCTCTAGCCCGATCCGCCTGAACGGATCGATCAGCGTGCCGGCCACCATCGAGGCAAGCACGCTTGGCACTGGCGGGATTTTGGCGATGGTCGCCACCAGCCTGTCGCGGAAGAAGGGCAGCATCGTGCCGTCCGACTGGTAGAACGGCGTCAGCGCCAGCGACAGCAGCTGGAAGATTCGGACATGCCATCGCCGCGCCCGGGCGTAGCTTTCCAGCGCTGCCTCGACGTTGCCCGTCTGTGCCAAGGCATGGCTGAGCGCTGCCGCGTCGAGCAGCGCCATGTTGGCGCCTTGCCCGAGCTGCGGGCTGGTCGAATGCGCGGCATCGCCGATCACGGCCAGCCTGCGGCCGGCCGGCAGCTTCATCGTGTGGTGGCCGTAGCGCGCCAGCGACAGCTGGTCGAAGCTGTCGATCTGGCTGGTGAACGCCTCGCATTGCGGCCACAGCGAGACCAGTCTCGCCTTCCAGGCGTCGAGCCCTGCCGCGCGCACGTTTTCGGCATCCGCCGGCTTCAGGCTCCAGAAGAACGCCGCCATCTTTTCCGCGCCCGGTTCCAGTCGGCCGATCGGCAGGACGCCGATCATCACGCTGGCCTTGTCGTAGAGCTGCAGCAGCGCATTTTCGTCGAAGCCTTGGCGCCAGCCGAGCGAGGCCCAGAACGCGCCGTAAGTGAGCTGCCGCGGCTCGGCCGGATCGTTGAGGCACCGGCGCAGCTTCGAACGCGAGCCGCTGGCGTCGACGACGAGGTCGAACGGCCCTGCCCTGCGGCCCTCCACCGTTCGGCTCTTGTCGAAGATCAGGCTTGCCCGCTCACCGACGTCCAGCGCCTCGATCTCGACACCGGTTTCCATGGCGATGCCTTGGCGGTGCGCGGCGCGGAACAACACGTTGAACAACGCCGCCCGGTGCACCGCCAGCCCGAAACGGCCGCCAGGCTGCGCATCGTAGCGCACGGCGAGCACGGTGCGGCCGGTCGAGGCATCGGCGCCATGCAGACGCTCGATGCGGCTCCCCAGCGCCAGAATGTCGTCCAGCAGGCCGAGATCTGCGAGCACGCTCAGCCCGGTCGGCTGCAGGATCAGTCCGGAACCGACGGGCTTGGGTTCCTCGAAACGTTCGAAGATGGTGACGTTGTGGCCCGCGCGCTTGAGATATAGCGCGGTGGCGAGCCCCGCCGGGCCGGCGCCCGCAATCGCGATGTCGAGAGATTTTTCCATTGCCCGCCCAACCACTGACCGGACAATCCTTCAGCGCCATTGTCAAATCAAGCCGTTGCTGCATGGACCAAAATATCAGCCACCGGCGTCGAAGGCAGCGCGCGCCTTGCGCACCGCACCATGGTTGAGTTCGGCCCACAGGATCAATTGATGCAAGGCGCCGAACATCGAACGGCCGAGATCGGTCAGGCTGTATTCGACGCTTGGCGGCTTGGTCGGGAACACTTCGCGATGAACAAAACCGTCGCGCTGCAGATCGTGGAGCGTCTGGGTGAGCATGCGCTGCGAGATGTCGGGCACCAGGCGCCGCAACTCGCCGAAACGATAGGGCTGCTCTGCGAGCGCCGCCATCAGCAGCGAACTCCATTTGCCGTTCACGCCCTGCATCACGTCGCGAACCGGGCAATCGGCAATGTTTGCGCCATCGCTGGTGGCTTTGAATATATTGAGCTTGGTTCTCAGATTGACGACCTTGCCGTCCATGGCTGCTGGTTCCCTGGCGGTGCCTACCTCCCTAAAAACTGCCTTCTTTACGGTGACCGGTCAATTCTTATTTTAGTGCTGGTCTCTTTTTGAGACTGTCAGAAGCACCCGCCACCCGGCGCAATTTCAGGATCCCCCATGACCGCAACCCTTCTCGTCACCGGCGCTTCCGGCCAGCTTGGCCGCGGCGTCATCAACCACCTGCTGGACACATTAAAGATCTCCGCAAACCGCATCATCGCCACCACCCGTACACCCGCCAACCTTGCCGATCTGGCGGCGCGCGGCGTCGTCGTCAGAGCCGCTGACTTCAACGACCCGCAATCGCTTGCCGAGGCCTTCGCGGGAGCCGACCGGGCACTCGTCATCTCGACCAACGAACTTGAGGTACAGGGGAAGCGGCGCGAGCAGCAGCTTGCGGCGGTGACGGCGGCCAAACAGGCTGGCGTCGGCCACCTGCTGTACACCTCGATGCCCAACCCCGAGCCTGGTTCGCCGGTTGTTTTCGCGCCCGACCACTACGACACCGAACAGGCGATCAAGGCGAGCGGCATCCCCTACACGATCTTCCGCAATGGCTGGTATAACGAGAACCTGTTCATGGCGTTGCCGCAGGTTCTGGCATCGGGTCAGTGGTACACCTCCGCCGGCGACGGCGCCATTTCCTACGGCACGCGTGACGATTTCGCGGCGGCCATCGCCGCGGGGCTCGCCTCGGACAGCAGCGAAAGCGCGACCTACACGCTGACCGGCCCCAGTGCGTATACGGCTGCCGAAGTGGCGGCGTTGGTCACCGAGGTCACCAGCAAGCCGATCCAGGTCATCCAGCTTTCCGACGAAGCCCTGACCGCGGGAATGAAGTCGGCCGGCCTGCCTGAACCCTTCGCCAAGGTGCTGGTGTCGTTCGACGCCGCCGCCCGCGCAGGTGACCTCGGCATGGTGACCGACGCGGTCGAAAAACTCTCCGGCCGAAAGTCGGTGCCGCTGAAGCAGTTTCTGGAGACGAACAAGGCTGCACTGGCCGGCTGAAAGCTGCCATTGCGGGACGCCGAGCCCTTAAGGTCCGGCCTCCCGCACAATTACTTACGTCGCTTGACCAGTCCCAGCCGGATCAGGCTTTCGCCCGTGGCAATCAAAGCATCTTCGCGCGAGCGTGGCGCCCAGCCGAGCACGCGCACCGCCTTGGCGTTGGTGGCGTTCTTGATCTTGCCCAGTTCCGTTGCGAGTTGTGCCGCTTCCGGATTGAACAGCCCGATGATGCGCACCAGCCAATCGGGAAACTCCCGCGTCGAGACGCGCGACGCCGCCGGCCCGAGCCGCGTCTTCAGGGTCTGCGCGATCTCGCGCACCGTCATGAAATCGCCGGCGACAGCCAGGAACCGTTCGCCCTTGGCGGCGGGGTGGGTCATGGCGCGAACATGCAGATCCGCCACGTCGCGCGCATCGACGACGCCGAAGGACAGGCGCGGCAGCCCAGGCACGGCGCCGTTCAGCATGCGCTGGACAAATTCGGTCGAGGTCGAATGGTCCGCGCCGAGCACCGGTCCAAAGATGCCAACGGGATTGACGACCGCAAGCTCCAGCGCGCCGCTCTGCTCGGCGATGAAATCCCAGGCCGCACGCTCGGCGAGCGTCTTGGACTTCACATAGGCGCTGACCTTGCCTGCCGGATCGGTCCAGTTTTCCTCGTTGAAAGGCTGCCCATCCGCGCGCATCTTGCCATAGCCGACGGCCGCGAAGGATGAGGTGAGCACGACGCGCCTGACCCCGGCATCCCGCGCCGCCCGCAGCACGCGCAACGCGCCCTCGCGCGCCGGAAGGATCAGGTCATCCTCATGCGTGGGCACGCCGGGCGGAAAAGGCGATGCGACATGCAGCACGTAATCGCAGCCGGCCACCGCCGCCGGCCAGCCTGCGTCGGCCATCAGATCGGCATGGGCGAATGAAAGGGCGTCACCGGGCTCCGTGCCACCTGCCTTGAGCATGGCGAGCACATCGGCTTCGCGCCTGGCCGATCGCACGGAGGTGCGGACGCGGTAGCCGGCCTTCAACAGTTCGAGGATGCAGTGAGCGCCGAGGAAGCCGGACCCGCCGGTGACCAGCACCAATTCGCCGCTCATATTAGCCTCCTCGACGATTTATCCGTTCGAGACCCCTCAGATCGCCACCTGCGTGCCGATCTCGACCACACGTCCGGTCGGGATCTGGAAATACTCCGTCGCATCGGCCGCCGAGCGGGCGAGCCCGATGAACAGCTTGTCCTGCCACACCGGCATGCCGGAATTGGGCGATGCTTTGAGCGAGCGCCGCGACAAGAAGAACGACGTCGTCATGATGTCGAACTTCCAGCCCTGCTTGCGGCAGATCGCCAGCGCGCGCGGAATGTTGGGCTGCTCCATATAGCCGAAGG